>NZ_UGYM01000002.1:4976439-5287467 GCF_900456975.1 Shewanella baltica | reverse complement strand
ACACCACTGCCAACGGCTTGGTATTGATGCCAGCGGTAACTGGAGCATCGACTTAACCGGCACCACCTTGGCCGATGGCACTTACCCTGTCAGCGCCACGGTCCACTGACCTGGCGGGCAAACAGCAAACCGTCACCCAGGACGTGGTGATTGATACCAAGAGATTGACCAAGATGGCGACGGCAACACCGTGGCGATCACCAGCATTACCGATGACACCGGCGCCTCGGGCAGCGACTTCATCACCAACGACAACACCTTAGTGTTCAACGGCACGTCGATTTGGGTGACAACAGCACCTTGGCCGTCACCATCAATGGCGTGATCTACACCACTGCCAACGGCTTGGTGATTGATGCCAGCGGTAACTGGAGCATCGACTTAACCGGCACCACCTTGGCGATGGCACTTACCCTGTCAGCGCCACGGTCACTGACCTGGCGGGCAACAGCAAAACCGTCACCCCAGGACGTGGTGATTGATACCAAGATTGACCAAGATGGCGACGGCAACACCGTGGCGATCACCAGCATTACCCGATGACACCGGCGCCTCGGGCAGCGACTTCATCACCAATGACAACACCTGATTTCAACGGTACCGGTCGATTTAGGTGACAACAGCACCTTGGCCGTCACCATCAATGGCGTGGTCTACACCACCGCCAACGGCTTGGTGATTGATGCCAGCGGTAACTGGAGCATCGACTTAACCGGCACCACCTTGGCCGATGGCACTTACCCTGTCAGCGCCACGGTCACTGACCTGCCGGCAACAGCAAAACCGTCACCCAGGACGTGGTGATTGATACCAAGATTGACCAAGATGGCGACGGCAACACCGTGGCGATCACCAGCATTACCGATGACACCGGCGCCTCGGGCAGCGACTTCATCACCAACGACAACACCCTGATTTTCAACGGTACCGTCGATTTAGGTGACAACAGCACCTTGGCCGTCACCATCAATGGCGTGGTCTACACCACTGCCAACGGCTTGGTGATTGATGCCAGCGGTAACTGGAGCATCGACTTAACCGGCACCACCTTGGCCGATGGCACTTACCCTGTCAGCGCCACGGTCACTGACCTGGCGGGCAACAGCAAAACCGTCACCCAGGACGTGGTGATTGATACCAAGATTGACCAAGATGGCGACGGCAACACCGTGGCGATCACCAGCATTACCGATGACACCGGCGCCTCGGGCAGCGACTTCATCACCAATGACAACACCTTAGTCTTCAACGGTACCGTCGATTTAGGTGACAACAGCACCTTGGCCGTCACCATCAATGGCGTGGTCTACACCACCGCCAACGGCTTGGTGATTGATGCCAGCGGTAACTGGAGCATCGACTTAACCGGCACCACCTTGGCCGATGGCACTTACCCTGTCAGCGCCACGGTCACCGACCTAGCCGGCAACAGCAAAACCGTCACCCAGGACGTGGTGATTGATACCAAGATTGACCAAGATGGCGACGGCAACACCGTGGCGATCACCAGCATTACCGATGACACCGGCGCCTCGGGCAGCGACTTCATCACCAACGACAACACCCTGATTTCAACGGTACCGTCGATTTAGGTGACAACAGCACCTTGGCCGTCACCATCAATGGCGTGGTCTACACCACTGCCAACGGCTTGGTGATTGATGCCAGCGGTAACTGGAGCATCGACTTAACCGGCACCACCTTGGCCGATGGCACTTACCCTGTCAGCGCCACCGTCACTGACTGGCGGGCAACAGCAAAACCGTCACCCAGGACGTGGTGATTGATACCAAGATTGACCAAGATGGCGACGGCAACACCGTGGCGATCACCAGCATTACCGATGACACCGGGCCTCCGGCAGCGACTTCATCACCAACGACAACACCTTAGTGTTCAACGGCACGGTCGATTTGGGTGACAACAGCACCTTGGCCGTCACCATCAATGGCGTGGTCTACACCACTGCCAACGGCTTGGTGATTGATGCCAGCGGTAACTGGAGCATCGACTTAACCGGCACCACCTTGGCCGATGGCACTTACCCTGTCAGCGCCACGGTCACTGACCTGGCGGGCAACAGCAAAACCGTCACCCAAGACGTGGTGATTGATACCAAGATTGACCAAGATGGCGACGGCAACACCGTGGCGATCACCAGCATTACCGATGACACCGGCGCCTCGGGCAGCGACTTCATCACCAATGACAACACCTGATTTTCAACGGTACCGTCGATTTAGGTGACAACAGCACCTTGGCCGTCACCATCAATGGCGTGGTCTACACCACTGCCAACGGCTTGGTGATTGATGCCAGCGGTAACTGGAGCATCGACTTAACCGGCACCACCTTGGCCGATGGCACTTACCCTGTCAGCGCCACGGTCACTGACCTGGCGGCAACAGCAAAACCGTCACCCAGGACGTGGTGATTGATACCAAGATTGACCAAGATGGCGACGGCAACACCGTGGCGATCACCAGCATTACCGATGACACCGGCGCCTCGGGCAGCGACTTCATCACCAATGACAACACCTTAGTCTTCAACGGTACCGTCGATTTAGGTGACAACAGCACCTTGGCCGTCACCATCAATGGCGTGGTCTACACCACCGCCAACGGCTTGGTGATTGATGCCAGCGGTAACTGGAGCATCGACTTAACCGGCACCACCTTGGCCGATGGCACTTACCCTGTCAGCGCCACGGTCACTGACCTGGCGGGCAACAGCAAAACCGTCACCCAGGACGTGGTGATTGATACCAAGATTGACCAAGATGGCGACGGCAACACCGTGGCGATCACCAGCATTACCGATGACACCGGCGCCTCGGGCAGCGACTTCATCACCAACGACAACACCTTAGTGTTCAACGGCACGGTCGATTTGGGTGACAACAGCACCTTGGCCGTCACCATCAATGGCGTGGTCTACACCACTGCCAACGGCTTGGTGATTGATGCCAGCGGTAACTGGAGCATCGACTTAACCGGCACCACCTTGGCCGATGGCACTTACCCTGTCAGCGCCACGGTCACTGACCTGGCGGGCAACAGCAAAACCGTCACCCAAGACGTGGTGATTGATACCAAGATTGACCAAGATGGCGACGGCAACACCGTGGCGATCACCAGCATTACCGATGACACCGGCGCCTCGGGCAGCGACTTCATCACCAACGACAACACCCTGATTTTCAACGGTACCGTCGATTTGGGTGACAACAGCACCTTGGCCGTCACCATCAATGGCGTGATCTACACCACTGCCAACGGCTTGGTGATTGATGCCAGCGGTAACTGGAGCATCGACTTAACCGGCACCACCTTGGCCGATGGCACTTACCCTGTCAGCGCCACCGTCACTGACCTGGCGGGCAACAGCAAGACCGTCACCCAGGACGTGGTGATTGATACCAAGATTGACCAAGATGGCGACGGCAACACCGTGGCGATCACCAGCATTACCGATGACACCGGCGCCTCGGGCAGCGACTTCATCACCAATGACAACACCTTAGTGTTCAACGGTACCGTCGATTTAGGTGACAACAGCACCTTGGCCGTCACCATCAATGGCGTGGTCTACACCACTGCCAACGGCTTGGTGATTGATGCCAGCGGTAACTGGAGCATCGACTTAACCGGCACCACCTTGGCCGATGGCACTTACCCTGTCAGCGCCACGGTCACTGACCTGGCGGGCAACAGCAAAACCGTCACCCAGGACGTGGTGATTGATACCAAGATTGACCAAGATGGCGACGGCAACACCGTGGCGATCACCAGCATTACCGATGACACCGGCGCCTCGGGCAGCGACTTCATCACCAACGACAACACCCTGATTTTCAACGGTACCGTCGATTTAGGTGACAACAGCACCTTGGCCGTCACCATCAATGGCGTGGTCTACACCACTGCCAACGGCTTGGTGATTGATGCCAGCGGTAACTGGAGCATCGACTTAACCGGCACCACCTTGGCCGATGGCACTTACCCTGTCAGCGCCACCGTCACTGACCTGGCCGGCAACAGCAAAACCGTCACCCAAGACGTGGTGATTGATACCAAGATTGACCAAGATGGCGACGGCAACACCGTGGCGATCACCAGCATTACCGATGACACCGGCGCCTCGGGCAGCGACTTCATCACCAATGACAACACCTTAGTCTTCAACGGTACCGTCGATTTGGGTGACAACAGCACCTTGGCCGTCACCATCAATGGCGTGGTCTACACCACTGCCAACGGCTTGGTGATTGATGCCAGCGGTAACTGGAGCATCGACTTAACCGGCACCACCTTGGCCGATGGCACTTACCCTGTCAGCGCCACGGTCACTGACCTGGCGGGCAACAGCAAAACCGTCACCCAAGACGTGGTGATTGATACCAAGATTGACCAAGATGGCGACGGCAACACCGTGGCGATCACCAGCATTACCGATGACACCGGCGCCTCGGGCAGCGACTTCATCACCAATGACAACACCTTAGTCTTCAACGGTACCGTCGATTTAGGTGACAACAGCACCTTGGCCGTCACCATCAATGGCGTGGTCTACACCACTGCCAACGGCTTGGTGATTGATGCCAGCGGTAACTGGAGCATCGACTTAACCGGCACCACCTTGGCCGATGGCACTTACCCTGTCAGCGCCACGGTCACCGACCTAGCCGGCAACAGCAAAACCGTCACCCAGGACGTGGTGATTGATACCAAGATTGACCAAGATGGCGACGGCAACACCGTGGCGATCACCAGCATTACCGATGACACCGGCGCCTCGGGCAGCGACTTCATCACCAATGACAACACCTTAGTGTTCAACGGCACGGTCGATTTGGGTGACAACAGCACCTTGGCCGTCACCATCAATGGCGTGGTCTACACCACTGCCAACGGCTTGGTGATTGATGCCAGCGGTAACTGGAGCATCGACTTAACCGGCACCACCTTGGCCGATGGCACTTACCCTGTCAGCGCCACGGTCACTGACCTGGCGGGCAACAGCAAAACCGTCACCCAGGACGTGGTGATTGATACCAAGATTGACCAAGATGGCGACGGCAACACCGTGGCGATCACCAGCATTACCGATGACACCGGCGCCTCGGGCAGCGACTTCATCACCAACGACAACACCCTGATTTTCAACGGTACCGTCGATTTAGGTGACAACAGCACCTTGGCCGTCACCATCAATGGCGTGGTCTACACCACTGCCAACGGCTTGGTGATTGATGCCAGCGGTAACTGGAGCATCGACTTAACCGGCACCACCTTGGCCGATGGCACTTACCCTGTCAGCGCCACCGTCACTGACCTGGCCGGCAACAGCAAAACCGTCACCCAAGACGTGGTGATTGATACCAAGATTGACCAAGATGGCGACGGCAACACCGTGGCGATCACCAGCATTACCGATGACACCGGCGCCTCGGGCAGCGACTTCATCACCAATGACAACACCTTAGTGTTCAACGGTACCGTCGATTTGGGTGACAACAGCACCTTGGCCGTCACCATCAATGGCGTGGTCTACACCACTGCCAACGGCTTGGTGATTGATGCCAGCGGTAACTGGAGCATCGACTTAACCGGCACCACCTTGGCCGATGGCACTTACCCTGTCAGCGCCACGGTCACTGACCTGGCGGGCAACAGCAAAACCGTCACCCAAGACGTGGTGATTGATACCAAGATTGACCAAGATGGCGACGGCAACACCGTGGCGATCACCAGCATTACCGATGACACCGGCGCCTCGGGCAGCGACTTCATCACCAACGACAACACCCTGATTTTCAACGGTACCGTCGATTTGGGTGACAACAGCACCTTGGCCGTCACCATCAATGGCGTGATCTACACCACTGCCAACGGCTTGGTGATTGATGCCAGCGGTAACTGGAGCATCGACTTAACCGGCACCACCTTGGCCGATGGCACTTACCCTGTCAGCGCCACCGTCACTGACCTGGCGGGCAACAGCAAGACCGTCACCCAGGACGTGGTGATTGATACCAAGATTGACCAAGATGGCGACGGCAACACCGTGGCGATCACCAGCATTACCGATGACACCGGCGCCTCGGGCAGCGACTTCATCACCAATGACAACACCTTAGTCTTCAACGGTACCGTCGATTTAGGTGACAACAGCACCTTGGCCGTCACCATCAATGGCGTGGTCTACACCACCGCCAACGGCTTGGTGATTGATGCCAGCGGTAACTGGAGCATCGACTTAACCGGCACCACCTTGGCCGATGGCACTTACCCTGTCAGCGCCACGGTCACCGACCTAGCCGGCAACAGCAAAACCGTCACCCAGGACGTGGTGATTGATACCAAGATTGACCAAGATGGCGACGGCAACACCGTGGCGATCACCAGCATTACCGATGACACCGGCGCCTCGGGCAGCGACTTCATCACCAACGACAACACCCTGATTTTCAACGGTACCGTCGATTTAGGTGACAACAGCACCTTGGCCGTCACCATCAATGGCGTGGTCTACACCACTGCCAACGGCTTGGTGATTGATGCCAGCGGTAACTGGAGCATCGACTTAACCGGCACCACCTTGGCCGATGGCACTTACCCTGTCAGCGCCACGGTCACTGACCTGGCGGGCAACAGCAAAACCGTCACCCAGGACGTGGTGATTGATACCAAGATTGACCAAGATGGCGACGGCAACACCGTGGCGATCACCAGCATTACCGATGACACCGGCGCCTCGGGCAGCGACTTCATCACCAATGACAACACCTTAGTCTTCAACGGTACCGTCGATTTAGGTGACAACAGCACCTTGGCCGTCACCATCAATGGCGTGGTCTACACCACCGCCAACGGCTTGGTGATTGATGCCAGCGGTAACTGGAGCATCGACTTAACCGGCACCACCTTGGCCGATGGCACTTACCCTGTCAGCGCCACGGTCACCGACCTAGCCGGCAACAGCAAAACCGTCACCCAGGACGTGGTGATTGATACCAAGATTGACCAAGATGGCGACGGCAACACCGTGGCGATCACCAGCATTACCGATGACACCGGCGCCTCGGGCAGCGACTTCATCACCAACGACAACACCCTGATTTTCAACGGTACCGTCGATTTAGGTGACAACAGCACCTTGGCCGTCACCATCAATGGCGTGGTCTACACCACTGCCAACGGCTTGGTGATTGATGCCAGCGGTAACTGGAGCATCGACTTAACCGGCACCACCTTGGCCGATGGCACTTACCCTGTCAGCGCCACCGTCACTGACTTGGCGGGCAACAGCAAAACCGTCACCCAGGACGTGGTGATTGATACCAAGATTGACCAAGATGGCGACGGCAACACCGTGGCGATCACCAGCATTACCGATGACACCGGTGCCTCCGGCAGCGACTTCATCACCAACGACAACACCTTAGTGTTCAACGGCACGGTCGATTTGGGTGACAACAGCACCTTGGCCGTCACCATCAATGGCGTGGTCTACACCACTGCCAACGGCTTGGTGATTGATGCCAGCGGTAACTGGAGCATCGACTTAACCGGCACCACCTTGGCCGATGGCACTTACCCTGTCAGCGCCACGGTCACTGACCTGGCGGGCAACAGCAAAACCGTCACCCAAGACGTGGTGATTGATACCAAGATTGACCAAGATGGCGACGGCAACACCGTGGCGATCACCAGCATTACCGATGACACCGGCGCCTCGGGCAGCGACTTCATCACCAATGACAACACCCTGATTTTCAACGGTACCGTCGATTTAGGTGACAACAGCACCTTGGCCGTCACCATCAATGGCGTGGTCTACACCACTGCCAACGGCTTGGTGATTGATGCCAGCGGTAACTGGAGCATCGACTTAACCGGCACCACCTTGGCCGATGGCACTTACCCTGTCAGCGCCACGGTCACTGACCTGGCCGGCAACAGCAAAACCGTTACCCAGGACGTGGTGATTGATACCAAGATTGACCAAGATGGCGACGGCAACACCGTGGCGATCACCAGCATTACCGATGACACCGGCGCCTCGGGCAGCGACTTCATCACCAATGACAACACCTTAGTCTTCAACGGTACCGTCGATTTAGGTGACAACAGCACCTTGGCCGTCACCATCAATGGCGTGGTCTACACCACCGCCAACGGCTTGGTGATTGATGCCAGCGGTAACTGGAGCATCGACTTAACCGGCACCACCTTGGCCGATGGCACTTACCCTGTCAGCGCCACGGTCACTGACCTGGCGGGCAACAGCAAAACCGTCACCCAGGACGTGGTGATTGATACCAAGATTGACCAAGATGGCGACGGCAACACCGTGGCGATCACCAGCATTACCGATGACACCGGCGCCTCGGG
Organism: Shewanella baltica; assembly: GCF_900456975.1. Classification (NCBI taxonomy): domain Bacteria; kingdom Pseudomonadati; phylum Pseudomonadota; class Gammaproteobacteria; order Alteromonadales; family Shewanellaceae; genus Shewanella; species Shewanella baltica. The sequence goes on along the minus strand of NZ_UGYM01000002.1, from coordinate 5,279,068 downwards.
CAGCGACTTCATCACCAACGACAACACCCTGATTTTCAACGGTACCGTCGATTTAGGTGACAACAGCACCTTGGCCGTCACCATCAATGGCGTGGTCTACACCACTGCCAACGGCTTGGTGATTGATGCCAGCGGTAACTGGAGCATCGACTTAACCGGCACCACCTTGGCCGATGGCACTTACCCTGTCAGCGCCACGGTCACCGACCTAGCCGGCAACAGCAAAACCGTCACCCAGGACGTGGTGATTGATACCAAGATTGACCAAGATGGCGACGGCAACACCGTGGCGATCACCAGCATTACCGATGACACCGGCGCCTCGGGCAGCGACTTCATCACCAACGACAACACCCTGATTTTCAACGGTACCGTCGATTTAGGTGACAACAGCACCTTGGCCGTCACCATCAATGGCGTGGTCTACACCACTGCCAACGGCTTGGTGATTGATGCCAGCGGTAACTGGAGCATCGACTTAACCGGCACCACCTTGGCCGATGGCACTTACCCTGTCAGCGCCACGGTCACTGACCTGGCGGGCAACAGCAAAACCGTCACCCAGGACGTGGTGATTGATACCAAGATTGACCAAGATGGCGACGGCAACACCGTGGCGATCACCAGCATTACCGATGACACCGGCGCCTCGGGCAGCGACTTCATCACCAACGACAACACCTTAGTCTTCAACGGCACGGTCGATTTGGGTGACAACAGCACCTTGGCCGTCACCATCAATGGCGTGGTCTACACCACTGCCAACGGCTTGGTGATTGATGCCAGCGGTAACTGGAGCATCGACTTAACCGGCACCACCTTGGCCGATGGCACTTACCCTGTCAGCGCCACGGTCACTGACCTGGCGGGCAACAGCAAAACCGTCACCCAGGACGTGGTGATTGATACCAAGATTGACCAAGATGGCGACGGCAACACCGTGGCGATCACCAGCATTACCGATGACACCGGCGCCTCGGGCAGCGACTTCATCACCAACGACAACACCCTGATTTTCAACGGTACCGTCGATTTAGGTGACAACAGCACCTTGGCCGTCACCATCAATGGCGTGGTCTACACCACTGCCAACGGCTTGGTGATTGATGCCAGCGGTAACTGGAGCATCGACTTAACCGGCACCACCTTGGCCGATGGCACTTACCCTGTCAGCGCCACGGTCACTGACCTGGCGGGCAACAGCAAAACCGTCACCCAGGACGTGGTGATTGATACCAAGATTGACCAAGATGGCGACGGCAACACCGTGGCGATCACCAGCATTACCGATGACACCGGCGCCTCGGGCAGCGACTTCATCACCAACGACAACACCCTGATTTTCAACGGTACCGTCGATTTAGGTGACAACAGCACCTTGGCCGTCACCATCAATGGCGTGATCTACACCACTGCCAACGGCTTGGTGATTGATGCCAGCGGTAACTGGAGCATCGACTTAACCGGCACCACCTTGGCCGATGGCACTTACCCTGTCAGCGCCACCGTCACTGACCTGGCCGGCAACAGCAAAACCGTCACCCAAGACGTGGTGATTGATACCAAGATTGACCAAGATGGCGACGGCAACACCGTGGCGATCACCAGCATTACCGATGACACCGGCGCCTCGGGCAGCGACTTCATCACCAATGACAACACCTTAGTCTTCAACGGTACCGTCGATTTGGGTGACAACAGCACCTTGGCCGTCACCATCAATGGCGTGGTCTACACCACTGCCAACGGCTTGGTGATTGATGCCAGCGGTAACTGGAGCATCGACTTAACCGGCACCACCTTGGCCGATGGCACTTACCCTGTCAGCGCCACGGTCACTGACCTGGCGGGCAACAGCAAAACCGTCACCCAAGACGTGGTGATTGATACCAAGATTGACCAAGATGGCGACGGCAACACCGTGGCGATCACCAGCATTACCGATGACACCGGCGCCTCGGGCAGCGACTTCATCACCAATGACAACACCTTAGTCTTCAACGGTACCGTCGATTTAGGTGACAACAGCACCTTGGCCGTCACCATCAATGGCGTGGTCTACACCACCGCCAACGGCTTGGTGATTGATGCCAGCGGTAACTGGAGCATCGACTTAACCGGCACCACCTTGGCCGATGGCACTTACCCTGTCAGCGCCACGGTCACCGACCTAGCCGGCAACAGCAAAACCGTCACCCAGGACGTGGTGATTGATACCAAGATTGACCAAGATGGCGACGGCAACACCGTGGCGATCACCAGCATTACCGATGACACCGGCGCCTCGGGCAGCGACTTCATCACCAACGACAACACCCTGATTTTCAACGGTACCGTCGATTTAGGTGACAACAGCACCTTGGCCGTCACCATCAATGGCGTGGTCTACACCACTGCCAACGGCTTGGTGATTGATGCCAGCGGTAACTGGAGCATCGACTTAACCGGCACCACCTTGGCCGATGGCACTTACCCTGTCAGCGCCACGGTCACTGACCTGGCGGGCAACAGCAAAACCGTCACCCAGGACGTGGTGATTGATACCAAGATTGACCAAGATGGCGACGGCAACACCGTGGCGATCACCAGCATTACCGATGACACCGGTGCCTCGGGCAGCGACTTCATCACCAACGACAACACCTTAGTGTTCAACGGCACGGTCGATTTGGGTGACAACAGCACCTTGGCCGTCACCATCAATGGCGTGGTCTACACCACTGCCAACGGCTTGGTGATTGATGCCAGCGGTAACTGGAGCATCGACTTAACCGGCACCACCTTGGCCGATGGCACTTACCCTGTCAGCGCCACGGTCACTGACCTGGCGGGCAACAGCAAAACCGTCACCCAAGACGTGGTGATTGATACCAAGATTGACCAAGATGGCGACGGCAACACCGTGGCGATCACCAGCATTACCGATGACACCGGCGCCTCGGGCAGCGACTTCATCACCAACGACAACACCTTAGTGTTCAACGGCACGGTCGATTTGGGTGACAACAGCACCTTGGCCGTCACCATCAATGGCGTGGTCTACACCACTGCCAACGGCTTGGTGATTGATGCCAGCGGTAACTGGAGCATCGACTTAACCGGCACCACCTTGGCCGATGGCACTTACCCTGTCAGCGCCACGGTCACTGACCTGGCGGGCAACAGCAAAACCGTCACCCAGGACGTGGTGATTGATACCAAGATTGACCAAGATGGCGACGGCAACACCGTGGCGATCACCAGCATTACCGATGACACCGGCGCCTCGGGCAGCGACTTCATCACCAACGACAACACCTTAGTGTTCAACGGCACGGTCGATTTGGGTGACAACAGCACCTTGGCCGTCACCATCAATGGCGTGGTCTACACCACTGCCAACGGCTTGGTGATTGATGCCAGCGGTAACTGGAGCATCGACTTAACCGGCACCACCTTGGCCGATGGCACTTACCCTGTCAGCGCCACGGTCACTGACCTGGCGGGCAACAGCAAAACCGTCACCCAGGACGTGGTGATTGATACCAAGATTGACCAAGATGGCGACGGCAACACCGTGGCGATCACCAGCATTACCGATGACACCGGCGCCTCGGGCAGCGACTTCATCACCAACGACAACACCTTAGTGTTCAACGGCACGGTCGATTTGGGTGACAACAGCACCTTGGCCGTCACCATCAATGGCGTGGTCTACACCACTGCCAACGGCTTGGTGATTGATGCCAGCGGTAACTGGAGCATCGACTTAACCGGCACCACCTTGGCCGATGGCACTTACCCTGTCAGCGCCACGGTCACTGACCTGGCGGGCAACAGCAAAACCGTCACCCAGGACGTGGTGATTGATACTACCGCCCCAGCGGTCAGCATCAGCATCACCGAAGACACCAACAATGACGGCCTGCTCAGTAGTGCTGAGCTCGACGGGCAAGTAAACTACGTCGTTACCCTCGGCGCCGGCACTGCCCTGGGCGATACCTTAGTGATTGTCGATCAAGACGGGAGCGAGCTGTTTAACGGCCCTGTCACCCAAGCCATGCTCGACAGCGGTCTGGCGCTGGCAGTGAATGCTCCAGCAGACGGAGCTACCCTAACCCTAACGGCCACTGTCACCGACCCTGCGGGCAACAGCTATTCCGCCCACGACAGTGTCACGATTGATACCACCGCCCCTAATCCTCCAACAGTATTAATCGTTGATGACGGTATACCTGGTGATGGTGTACTTACTCAATCTGAGATTAGTAATAATGGTGCTGGTGTTCAGATCGAAGTTAATATTGATGCCACTGACTTTTTAGCTGGAGGGCATGTTAATTTAACGATCAATAACAGTGCAGTCATAACCTCAATTGAGCTTAAAATAGTCGATGTTGGTAACGGGGTTATCGAACTACAATTTGCTGATGGCACTCCCGCAACAAACTTCAGCTACAGTAATGGTATCATTAGCTGGACAGAGTCAACCCCTGAAGCAGGTCAAGATATTACAATCTATGCGACCCAAACGGATGCGGCGGGCAACACTTCAAGTCAGGGCTCAGATACTGCAACGGTCAATTCAGTACCAACGATTAACGTACTTAATAACGTAATTGTTTCAGAGGAAGGTTTGCCCCTAGGTCTACCTGATAGCACTGGAGATACCGATTCGACTAATAGTCCTGACGCCTCTGGGACAGTAAGCATACAAGATAGTAATAATGATAATCTGACCGTTTCACTTTCTGGCCCATCAGGATTATTCTCTGGTGGCCAAGCAATTCAATGGAGTTGGGACCCTGTCACGCAAACTTTAACGGGTTATATTGGTACTGCAGGTGAGGCTTCATATACCGAAATTATGACTGCAACACTGACGCCACCGGTTAATGGTAGTTCAGGAAATTGGACCTATGATGTCACGCTTAAAGGTCCCGTCGATCATCCAGATACTGAGACTGAAGACACCTTGTCAGTCAATATCGGTATCAATGTTGATGATGGTCATGGTGGAACATCAACTGGAAGTTTCAATGTCACCATTGAAGATGATGCTCCAGTCATATCACCAATTGCAGCCGTGCAAACTACAACGACAAGTATTCCTGATTCATTGGTGGGTTCATTCTCACTCACTGGTTACAGCGGCAACAGTAATTCATTAGATTTCAATGGGTTTACTATCAGTGCAAGAGGATTCACTTCGTCAACTAACTCAAATTTAATTGATGCCGCAATCTTTGGTAGTAGTAGTGGGATAGGTGTTAGTAGCGCTGGTGCTCCTTATCATAATCTCGCGAACGAAGTCGATTTCCGTAAATTTGCAGATGGAAGTTCTGCATCTGAAGAAATCATCATTACTCTCGATCCTGGAACTATTGCCTACGGCGTAAATATCCAGTTTTCCCACATGTTTGGTGGCGAACTAGAAGTCGGTGTCGTCGAGTTTTGGCGAGATGGCCAACTTATCGCAACTCAAACATTTAGCTCAGATGCCAGCAGTGGCGACTATGCCGCCAACTTCCAAGCCTTACAAGGCGGTTTTGACACTATGGTCATCAAAGCCCTTGATAATGGCCAGGGCCCAAGTAGCGGTGATAATAGTGACTTCACTGTTACCGCTATTGAGTTTTTAGGCGCAACTACTCCACCAGCAATCGCCTTTGCTTCAGGAACAGTTAGCCCTGATTGGGGCGCAGATGGTAAAGGTTCGCTCACATTACAAGGTAGTGATGAAACCAATTTATTCACGGCAACAGGCAGTGCAATTACCATAACCCAAACGGCAAATACACTGATTGGGGTCGATGCAGCTGGTCACTTGGTATTCAAACTGGAGTTCACCCCAGGTACTGGTCAATGGGACTTCCATCAATATCAAGAGATGTTACAACCTAGCGATGGTGATATTGATTTCAAAGTAAGAGCCACTGATGGAGATGGCGATCATACAGATGGTACTTTCTCTGTTATTCCACAAGTTTATGTTGATACAACGCCACCTTCTGCACCTGAAGTACGCATCATAGATGATGTAAATGATGACGCGTATTTGACGAGTACTGAGATAGGTAGTAATGGCGTTCAAATACAGGTCAAAATTAATGCTAGTGACTTTAATACTGGCGGCAGTGTACATCTAGAAATCGATAATGCAGGTAATAGCAGTACAGTAGACCTCATTCTTGACAATGGCGTACTGAAATTTAGTAATGGTGCTCTAGCAACAGGTTACACCTATACAAATGGTGTTATTACTTGGACAGAGCCTACTCCGACTGCAGGTCAGGCAATCTCAGTCACCGCAACTCAAACTGATAGTGCTAATAATGAATCAGCTGAAGGCACGGATAATGCTACTGTTATTGATGCGACTGACGATCGCTATACCATCGACGAAGATCAACAGCTAACGGGTAATGTTCTTACCAATGATCAACTCGGCAATCTGAGCATCACTAGCTTCAGAGTCATGTATAACGGTATGCAAACCAGTTTTAACGCTGGGCAAACCGTTACCTTGGCCGTGGGTAGCTTATTAATACAAGCTAATGGTGAATTCCAGTTTACTCCAAATGATAACTGGGCAGGCGAAATGCCAAGTGTCACCTACACAACAAATACTGGTTCCACAGCAGCACTTGATATCACTGTTTTACCTATAGCAGATAAGCCTGTCGTTAACGTTATTCTGACTGATAATGGCATACCGCTATACAGTAACTTTAAGACTTCAGGCATCACTACCGAACAGTTCCGTACGGGCGATTTCACTACCGCACCATTTAATACTGGTACGCGTACTATTGATAATACTTCCGGACAAGATCAGTTGCTCGGTACTGGGGGGAACGATCATCTTGTCAGCGCAAATGGCGGCGGTGATCTACTTTACGGTATGGATGGTGATGACATACTCGTCGGCAGTGATGCCGTTCAAGGTGACTCTCTCTATGGCGGAACAGGAAATGATGTTCTTGTTGCTGGTCTAGGTAATGACGGGCTCTACGGTGGTGCAGGAACAGATATCGCCGTACTTCTTGGCAACCGAGCCGACTACATAATAGAGAAAAGTACTGGCTACTCTAGTAATGATCGTTGGTTCAACTTCTTTGTAACTGAAAATGGTATCGGTGTCACTAAGGCCCTGCATGATATTGAGTATGTGCAATTCAAGGATGGCATATACGCGATCAATCAAATCACAGGTGAACTCACATTAGAACAGCCTACAGCTGTAGACTATCCAATCGAAATTAATGTGTCACTTGCGGATCGAGACGGTAGCGAAAGCATCGATAGCATTCAGCTCAGTGGTTTACCCGAAGGCACCTTACTCTACAGTAGTAACGGTACATTGATGGGAACTGCAGATGCAGACGGTAATATTCTTCTAAATCATGGCAGCGTATGGAACAGTGCATCTTTAGATGTCAATCTGACAGGATTAACATTAAGGGTTCCTGGTGAATATGCAGGTCAAGTCAACCTCGTTGTCGAAGCAGTATCAAGAGAGTCAGGTACAGACCTGACCAATACTGCAACAGATGCAGATAGCGTCATTCTTAGCTACTTCAGTGGTCATGAAGGAGAGCCTGGCGATCAAAATCTTAACTTTGGTAATGAGCACAACATTGTGGTCGGCGATTTAGACGGTAGCGTTATTTTGCCAGGTCAAAACTACAATATCGCCTTTATGGTCGATAGTTCTGGCAGTATTGGAAGCACGGCGCTCAATAGCATGACAGCGCAACTTGAACAGGTGTTTACGACACTGAAAAACAGCGCTACCGCTGAAGGCAGCGGCACTGTAAATGTGTTCTTGGTTGACTTTGATGGCATTTCTAAAGGTTGGGTTTCTGTCGATATGAAAGACCCCAATGCCCTGTCGATACTGGAAGATGCATTGGACGACATGCGTTCAGGTGGAAACACCAACTACGAAGATGTATTTAAAACGACCGCCAACTGGTTCTCTGGCATCAGCGGTAACAGTGCCACAAATCTGGCTTACTTTATTACCGATGGCCAAGCTAATGAGTACAACTACAATGAGGGCCAAAACCCTGAGGTTTATAACCCACGCGGAGCAAACAACAGTATTTACCTATCCAGTATCATCCAAAACGGTTATGTATTTGGCAATATATATAGCCAGGATGGACGTACGATCATCAACCAGTACGGTGAAGTATTAAAATGGACCCAAAATAGCAATAATAGTTGGAGCTCAAGTTCAGTTGGCTTTATGCGCCCAGATGGTAATGGAGGTTTCCAATTTGCCAACTTGGGTACAAACGGCACCGGAACGAATGCGAATTCCCAGCAAGGATTTGCTTTCCTATCAACGCTAGGAGTGATTGTTCAGGCCATTGGGATAGGCCCATCACTGGATAGTGAAGATCTTAAGCCATTTGACTCTGACGGTAATGTTCTGACTAACATCAACGCTGAGGATTTAGCCGATGCGATCATTGGTACTCCAATTACCCAACTGCCAGGATCTGATACCATCAACGGTGGTAACGGCGACGATATACTCTTTGGTGATGCCATCAACTTTAACGGTATCAGTGGCCAAGGTTATGTTGCCATCAAAGATTATGTTGCTGATCAGCTAGGGATAGCTGCAGTAACCGATGCCCAAGTACATAGATATATTACTGAGCATGCATCTGATTTTGACCAATCTGGTGCCAGCGATAAGGCAGATGTTCTTATCGGCGGACAAGGTAATGACATACTTTATGGGCAAGGTGGGAATGATCAGCTTTACGGCGGTAATGGTAATGATCTTATATTTGGTGGTGCTGGTAACGATACTATTATTGGGGGCCTAGGAAACGATAAACTAACGGGTGGGACTGGTGCTGATACTTTCGTCTGGCAGGCTGGCGAGTCAGGAACAGACCATATCACTGACTTTAATATCCATGAAGATAAATTGGATTTACGCGATCTACTTCAAGGTGAAAATACCAACACGCTAGACAGCTATTTGAATTTCAGCCTTAACAGTAGTGGCTCTACAGTGATCGATATTGATGCCAATCAAGACGGTGTCTTTGAACAACATATCATCCTTGATGGTGTTAATTTGTTCGACGAATATGGCAGCACTAACGATGCTGGTATAATTAATGGCTTACTGGGTAGTAATAATGATGGTCCGCTAATCATTGACTCTCAGCCTGTCACACCAGAACCTGTACAAGGAATCGCACCACTGGATACTAATCCACACCATAATATTATTCCTTAAATAAAATCAGTTCAGATGGCCTATAGAAATATAGGCCATCATGACCGATACTTGCCATAACCATATAAAAATCCAAAGGATAAGTAATTAGGTGTCAGCTGCAGCTTCTGAAAAAATTGACCAATGGACCATTTCAGCCTCGCAAAGAGTCTTAGTGGACCCGCTGCTGGATTGTTTAGTGTTACTCACTGAGCATTTTGGCAACCCGTGCTCGAGCGACTCGCTTGCGGCAGGTTTACCTTTGTCAGGTGCGGTATTAACACCCGATTTATTGCCTCAGGCCGCATCGAGAGCTGGCCTAGCGGCGAAGTTATCCCGAAAAGGCTTAAACGAAGTATCACCGATATTGCTTCCCTGTATTTTGTTATTAAAAAACAAGAAAGCCTGCATATTGCGTGAACTTGATGTTGAGTCCGATAAAGCGATTATTCAATTACCTGAGACGGGTGGTGAAGAGACGCTGACAATTGAGTCGCTCGAAGCCTTATATGTGGGATATTTATTCTTAGTTAAACAAGAATACCGTGGTGACATGGGCTTTGATGTTTATCTACACGATAATAAAACCCACTGGCTAGTCCAAACCTTAAAAGATTCTGCACCCATTTATCGCGATGCATTAATCGCTTCTGTATTAGTGAATTTGTTCGCCTTAGTTTCACCTTTATTTATCATGAATGTGTATGACAAAGTCGTGCCCAATCTTGCCTTTGAATCCCTGTGGGTGTTAGCGATTGGCGCTTCTATTGCTTATCTGTTTGATCTTGTCATGCGGCAGCTCAGAAGCTACCTGATTGATGTAGCAGGTAAAAAAGTAGACATCATAGTATCTTCTCGCCTCTTCGCAAAAGCGATTGGTATCCCCTTAGAAAAACGCTCCCCCAGTATTGGCGGTATGGCAAAACAATTAGGCGAATTCGATAACATCCGTGAAATTTTAACCTCGGCGACGATCACAACCTTAGTCGATCTGCCCTTTGCGGTATTTTTCTTAATTATTATCTACATCGTTGCTGGCGATCTCGCCATTGTTCCAGTGATCGGTGGCGCCATCATTATTGGCTTTACGCTTTATATTCAACCTAAACTCAAAGCCGCTATCGAAGAAGGCAATAAATTTTCAAGCCTGAAACATGGGCATTTAATTGAGAGTTTATCGGCACTAGAGTCAATCAAAGCCAATGGGGCCGAAGGGATAGTACAAAAAAGCTGGCAACAAATGATAGGCCACAGTGCCAACTGGCAATTAAGGTCAAAAAAGCTCTCCAACTCTGTCTCGAACGTGGCTAACTTCACAGTGCAATTTACCGTTGTTTGTGTGGTGATTTTGGGCGTTTATCGCGTGGCCGATAATGCGATATCGATGGGCGGAATTATTGCAGCCGTTATGTTATCAAGCCGTGCTATTTCACCTATGGCGCAGCTTGCAGGCCTGATGACCAGAGCAAATCACACTGCCAGCGCACTGCGTCAGCTTAATGAAATTATGACTCAAGAAGATGAGTTTGAAAATAAAGGGCATTTGGTTAGCAAACAAAGGCTAATAGGCAAAATCAATGCTGATCATGTCGGTTTTGGTTACCCAGGTTCAGAAAAACCTGTACTTCATCCTATGTCATTGACGATTAATCCCGGCGAGCGTATTGCGATTATTGGCCGCAATGGTTCAGGTAAAAGTACCCTTGCTAAGCTATTGGTTGGACTATTTCAACCGACAGCAGGAAGCCTGCGTTATGACGGTTTAGACTCGGCACAAATCCATCCGAGTGATTTACGCCGTAACTTTGGCTACTTGCCCCAAGATGTCACCCTGTTCCACGGTTCGATTCGCGACAATATTTTATTTGGTACCCGCCAAGTCACTGAACACCAGCTAATCCGTGCCGTGCAACTTTCTGGGGTGAGTCAATTTACCAACCTAGAAGCAGAAGGGTTAGACCAACAGGTCGGTGAAGGTGGTATGTCACTCAGTCGCGGACAAAGGCAAACCGTTGCCCTTGCCCGCGCCACACTCAATGATCCACCAGTGCTACTGATGGATGAGCCCACCGCCAGCTTGGATGCGCGCGCAGAACAACAATTTATTCGCTCAATGCAGAATGTCAGCAAAGACAGAACCTTGATTCTTATTACCCATAAGATGCATCTACTGCAGCTTGTTGACCGTATTATCGTACTCGAGCGCGGCCATGTGGTCGCCGATGGTCCCAAGGCAGAAGTGTTAGAAAAACTCAATTTTGGCCTCGTGAATGGAGAAGCTAAAAGATGAGTAAAAATTTAACCGCAAATGACTTAGACATGGTTGATGATGTCTACGGCGCCATGATGACGGACGCTCCCAGCGGACACAGGTTAATCATATGGGCACTTGCAGCTATGGTTGTGTGTTTTTTACTGTGGGCAGGTTTTGCTAAATTAGACAAGGTCACCACTGGGACAGGTAAAGTCATCCCCTCATCACAAGTCCAAGTCATCCAGAGTTTAGATGGCGGCATAATGCAAGAGCTCTACGTTCAGGAAGGTGAAATGGTGACTAAAGGGCAACCTTTAGTGCGTATTGATGATACCCGCTTCCGCTCCGACTATGCTCAACAAGAGCAAGAAGTTTTTGGCTTAAAAACCAATGCTATTCGTATGCGCGCCGAACTCGACAGCATTCTCATATCAGACATGACTTCTGACTGGCGCGAGCAAGTACTCATTACTAAAAAAGCATTGGTATTCCCGGAGAATATTATTGCAGCGGAACCGGCATTAGTTAAAAGACAACAAGAGGAATACAACGGACGCTTAGATAACTTAAGTAACCAGCTTGAAATCCTGGTCCGTCAAATTCAACAAAGACAACAAGAAATTGATGATCTCGCGTCTAAAACAACGACATTAACCACCAGTATGCAGCTGATCTCCCGTGAGCTTGAACTCACTCGGCCTTTAGCTAAAAAAGGTATCGTGCCTGAAGTTGAACTGCTCAAGCTCGAACGCACAGTGAACGATTTGCAAGGCGAATTGAATTCAATGCGCCTACTGCGCCCGAAAGTCAAAGCGGCGATGGATGAAGCCATCTTAAAACGCCGTGAAGCCGTATTCGTTTATGCCGCCGATCTACGCGCACAGCTTAATGAAACCCAAACCCGCCTGTCTCGCATGAATGAAGCACAAGTGGGCGCACAGGATAAAGTCAGCAAAGCCATTATCACCTCACCAGTCAATGGCACCATTAAAACCACTCACATCAATACACTAGGCGGCGTTGTGCAACCTGGAGTCGATATTATCGAGATAGTGCCATCGGAAGATCAGTTACTGATTGAAACCAAAATCTTGCCTAAAGATATCGCCTTCTTACACCCAGGATTACCCGCAGTGGTAAAGATTACCGCCTATGACTTTACTCGCTATGGCGGCCTTAAAGGGACAGTTGAACATATCAGTGCCGACACATCCCAAGATGAAGAAGGCAATAGCTATTATCTCATTCGAGTCAGAACCGCAGAATCCAGTTTAACCAAAAACGATGGCACACAGATGCCAATTATCCCGGGAATGTTGACTTCGGTTGACGTTATCACGGGGCAAAGATCCATACTTGAGTACATTTTAAATCCAATTTTAAGGGCTAAGGACACAGCGCTAAGAGAGCACTAAGCCTTTTTTTATAAACCGGGAGGTTGGTCATGAAGACTTCAGCAAGACGACAATTTCAATGTTCAAAGATAGCCATAGTGCTGTCATTGATCCTGTTACCTTTATCGGCTCAAAGCCAGACGTTAGAACAAGCCGTTGCACATACGCTTGATACGAACCCTGATTTACGGGTTGCCTTTAACCGCTTTAAAGCGCGTGAAGAGCAAGTTAATCAAGCAATCGCAGGCTATATGCCGACGATTGATGTCACTGGTGGCTACGGTTACGAACAGACAGACAGTGTGTCGACCCGTAGACGACCTAACGTCGGTGAAGTTGATAGCAAAGGGGTGGCAGAATTAAACCGCGGAGAGTTTGGTGTTAGCTTAAAACAAATGCTTTTCGATGGTTTCTATACCAGCAGCGAAGTTGATCGTTATAGCTTTGAAGCCAGCGCAGACCAATGGGCGCTACTTGCAGCGGCTGAAGATATGGCACTCGATGTCAGTAAGGTCTACCTCAACTATTTACGCACTGATGAAGTGCTAAAATTAGCGGAGAAAAACCTTAACAGCCATAAAGAAATTTATGACCAAATCAAGCAACGTACTGATTCAGGTTTAGGCTCAATTGCAGATCTCTCCCAAATCACGGGACGCTTAGCGCGGGCCAATGCCAACGTGATTTCTGCTCGTAACAATTTACTTGATGCAAAAGCGCAGTACATTAGAATTGTAGAGTCGGCACCAGCAGACTTAATCTTACCAGTGCCCGATGCAGATATGCTGCCAAAGGATCTAAGCTCAGGCATTATCGAAGCGCAGGAGAATCACCCCATACTCAAATCTGCAGCGAATGATATCCGTGCAGCAGAGAATGAACGCTCTTCAGTACAATCTAATTACTATCCTCAGGTTTCTTTGGAGCTGAATGGTAATTGGAATAATGATGTCGGCGGCGAAGATGGTATCTCTGGCGCAGGAGCCTTCCGCAGTGATGTGGGTGGCTATAGCAATGATTTAATGGCCATGGTTCGAGTAAAATATAACTTATTCTCGGGCGGTAAAGATCTTGCCCGTGAGAAAGAAACGGCCTACAAACTTGGTGAAGCCAAAGAAATCCGTCAACGTGCCCAGCGCGAAGTCGTTGAAGGCGTCAACCTGGCTTGGAACGCTTTTGAAATGCTTGCTCCGCAAAAACAATACATTCGAGATCATGTTGTGGCCGCAAAGGATACCCAAACAGCCTATGCGCAACAGTTCAACTTAGGTCAACGCAGTCTACTCGACTTATTGGATACCGAAAATGAGCTCTTCGAAGCACGTAAAGACTACTTACAAGCCGAATATGACGAGATCATCGCTAAGTATCGCGTGCTAAATTCTACTGGACGCTTATTAGACTCACTCAGAGTCACCAGACCTGAAGCATGGCGTGGTGAGCGCAACTATGAAGGAGGAGCTAACTAATGAAAACTCTCACATTTTTTCTCAGTGTCACTCTTTTAGCTGGTTGTTCAATGCGCGATACAGTTAATATTGACGAAATGACCACAACCCAAGCCTATGATCTATCTGATAAAGATGGTGATGGCGTGATAGAGGCCCGTGAACGTTGCAATGATACCGCGCAAGGGGCTGGCACAGACAACTATGGCTGCGGCAAAATCAAAGCGATAAACGAGCGAAAAGAAATAAATATTTTATTTCCTAATGACTCTGCATATATCGCACCTGAGTATTATCCTCAGATAGAAGAAGTTGCCATTTTTCTTCGTCAGTATCCAACGACCAAAGTGACGATTGAAGGCCATACTAGTCGCACAGGCACCGATGAGCGTAATGCGGTATTATCGCAAGATCGTGCAAATGCAGTGACTGCTGTGTTAGCCGAACGCTTTAGTATTGATAGAAGTCGATTAACTGCAATTGGATATGGCTCTAGTCGCCCTGTTGTTTTAGAGCAAACACCAGATGCAGAGATCCGTAACCGCCGTGTCGTGGCTGAAGTGACCGGTGATGATACGGCCACGGACATGAAATGGACGATTTACTCGGTCGATGACAACACACAATAAAGGACTCACACATTAGGTTATGAACGGCAGACTTGGTTATAAACATTCATTATTGCGAGTCTGCCGCTTTAGCCTCATAGCGTCAGCCTTAGGCATATGCTGCCTATATGCTGCCCCCACACAAAACCTTGATGAAGGGAAGATCACTTCAACCCTTGAAAAACATTATGGTGAGCGTGCAGGGATGCGAGCTAGGGCTTGGTTCAAAGTGTTATCGGAAGCAAGTACGCTAGATGAAAAAGAAAAGCTATTGAAAGTAAATAACTTTTTTAACTTATTCCGCTTTATTGATGACAGTAAATTATGGGGTGAGTCGAATTATTGGGCAACGCCGATGGAGTTTATTGGCGTGAATGGTGGTGACTGCGAAGATTTTTCGATCGCTAAATACTTCACCTTGCTCCAACTTGGCGTGCAAGAGGACAAGATGCGGATCACTATGGTTAAAGCGACTACGGTAAATCAATACCACATGGTATTGGCTTACTATGAGACACCAGCATCGATCCCCTTAGTTCTCGATAATCTTGATCATGAAATAAAGCCCGCCACCAAAAGAAAAGATCTACTACCTGTTTATAGCTTTAACGGTAAACAGTTATGGCTCAATAAAGAGCAAGGTCGAGGTGTACTAGCAGGTTCGTCAACACGGCTAGAAAAATGGAACGATCTTAACCATAGATTAGGTGTTGACCGCCTTAGACAACCAAAATTAAAACTGGAGTAGCACCAAAAATGACACTGTTTAGACAGATTTATTCGCTGCTTTTTAGCCTATTTTTGCTCGTAGTTGCAAGCCTTGGCTATGTGCAATTTACTGAGACTCAAAGCTTTTTGACCAAGCAAATGGAGTCAGATCTAAACAATGCCAGCACTTCACTTGGTCTAATGCTTACTCCAGCACTTCAAGCTGGCGATACCGCAGCGGCAGAAACTTTAGTGAATGTCATCTTTGAAGGTGGCTATTATCAAAATGTAAAGCTGACATGGATGGTGGATGGTAAGCAACAAGAGTGGAATAACCCTTTAAGAATTGAAGATGTACCTCAATGGTTTATCAATTTAAATCTATTTAAAACCATCAAAAAACAAAGCACTATTACTTCTGGCTGGTTGCAACTCGCGCAACTTGAGATCACCGCTCATCCTGGGTTTGGTTACCATGAGCTGTGGCGAATCATGTCCAATACAATCATTGCCTTCTCTCTACTTTTCCTCGTCGCCATTTTTACCGCAAGAATTGGTTTAACGTGGATATTGAAACCTCTACACACTTTGTCGGAACACGCGAAAAGTATTGCGGCACGCCAATTTGGCCCAGACATGGCATTACCTAAGACCACTGAATTGAAAGACTTAGTGACCGCATTTAACAGTATGTCGGCGCAGTTAAAGCAAGTATTCCATTCCCTCGACGAAGAAGTCGGCGCGTTACGTAAGAAGAATCTTGTCGATCCTGCGTCAGGCCTGCCTAACCGCCAATATGTGGTGAGCCGTTTAAATGGTTGGTTGAGTGAACCTAGCAGCGGCGCGTTATTCCTGGCTAAACTCGACTGGCTCGAAGAAGTGCACAGCAAATATGGCTACCAAGTTCGAGATGAAACCATACGGATCTTGGCAGAAAAGTTTCAGCTGCAGTTAAACGAAATAACACCGTCTGTTATAGGCCGCATTGCCGCCTATGAATTTGCATTTTTAGTGACTGATGTTGAACACGATCAAATAAGCAAATATTTACAAACACTTATCCGCACCATCAACCAAGAAATGTCGAAGGCGGGCTGTAAGCCTAATGAAGACTTTGCGATTGGTATTGCGGAGCGTATTGGGCAAATGAATGTGTCGGATATTTTGGCCCAAGCCGACAACGCCCTTCAAAAAGCGTTACAAGAAAATAAAACATTCCATTGGTTTGAAACCACAGAGCAGCAACTATTCACCCGTGAACAGTGGCGGGATAACCTTAGCCATGCCATCAGTAATAAGAAGTTTAAGTTTAGATGGCAGCCTATCCAGTTTTGCGATGGGGATGGTATAGCGCAGCGGGAATTATATTGCCAATTAGAGCTCGGCGATCAACTCGCCCATGCAGGGCAATTTATGCCTTATATCGAGCTCTTATCACTCGGTGCCTTGCTCGATAAATGTTTGATTGAAACCGTCTACGAGCAGAAACTGCTAGAGCGTAGCTATGAACCGCTCGCGATTAATTTAACCCACCAAAGTATTAACGATCCTCAGTTCCATGAGTGGCTCAATCACTTCTTACGTAATGCTACATTTATTGAGCGGATCTGCTTCGAAATTCCTGAGGCGGGCGTCTATAGCGATCTTAATTCGTGTCAGCACTTATGTAACATTATTCGTGATAATGGCGCTAAGTTCGGCATTGACCACTTTGGCCGTCAGTTTGGCTCTATGTCTTATCTACAGGAATTAAGACCGAGTTATGTGAAACTCGATCAATCCTTCGCCTACTATGATGAGACACACCATAATAGTGAGCTCTGCCGCGCGCTAATCAACGTAGCGAAAGGATTAGATATTCAAGTCATAGTGACGGGTATTCAAGAAAAAGCTCAGCTAGAGCGCTTTAACGAGCTTAGAACAGATGCCTATCAAGGCTTTATCGCCCCTCCGGTGAGTCTTGATTAAGCCGAATTAAGAAGTGAAATTAAAAACAAAAAGCTCCGTAAGGAGCTTTTTACTTTTCTAACGACAGAATGGCTATATCGATACCGTTGCACATCTGTATTGTCTACAAAGAGTTTAAGCAAGCGCATAAACAATTTCTGTATGAAGCTACATTGCACAAATGCCAAAAAGCCCCTGCATAATGATTAAGAATGCTGAGGTGTTTCTGCTTATTTGTTCGATGCGTTGAATTTGGTCGATACGTTGAAAGCGCGAGGATTCGCCCCCCCTGCTTTCTGGCAATAAGGCTTCTAATGCCAAGATACAAACAGCAAACCGCAGATGCAAAAAAGCCCCAGTGCATTCATTAGAATACTGAGGCTTTTTTACTTATTTGGTCGATGCGCTGAAAGAGTGAGGATTCGACCTCTGCTTTCTGGCAATAAGGCTTCTAATGCCAATCAAGACAAGCAAACCGCAGATGCAAAAAAGCCCCAGTGTATTCATTAAGAATGCTGAGGCTTTTTTATTTATTTGGTCGATGCTTTGATAGAGTGAGGATTCGACCTCTGCTTTCTGGCAATAAGGCTTCTAATGCCAATCAAGACAAGCAAACCGTAGATGCAAAAAAGCCCCAGTGAATTCATTAAGAATGCTGAGGCTTTTTTACTTATTTGGTCGGTGATAGAGGATTCGAACCTCTGACCCTCTGGTCCCAAACCAGATGCGCTACCGGGCTGCGCTAATCACCGTAAACTGTTCACTATTTACTTAACTTACATTAAGTTCGCTAGCTATGCGAAGAATTTGGTCGGTGATAGAGGATTCGAACCTCTGACCCTCTGGTCCCAAACCAGATGCGCTACCGGGCTGCGCTAATCACCGAGAATATCAATCTTTATATCAAAGCAAACGAAATGGGGTGACTGATGGGGCTCGAACCCACGACAACCGGAATCACAATCCGGGACTCTACCAACTGAGCTACAATCACCACTGACTTTCACTTATTTTGCTAACCTAAAAGCTCACAACTCTGTTCGGAATTGGTGCGCCCAAAAGGATTCGAACCTTCGGCCTCACCCTCCGGAGGGGTGCGCTCTATCCAGCTGAGCTATGGGCGCTCGCCTTGGTTAGCGCCGCATATACTAGGGTCAAATCCCCTTTGAGTCTATAGCTGTTTTGCACTTTTTTTACTGACTGCTCAAGTTTTATCACATTAGCTGACTTTTAAAGCAAAATGCAGCCAAAATATGACTTGGATGTTACAGTATTTCATGCTAATTATAGAGATTGGTAAAAGCAACCCTATATTTAACTAGTGAGTATCATGTTTAAGGATGAAGATGAAACTGGCCAGCCTCGCATAAATGAAGCTGAACGCTTACGCAAAAAAATTATTCGCTTAAAACAATTAGCGCATAAGTACAAGCATGCCGAGATCATTCAAAACGCATTACTCGAAATTTCCAATATTGCGACCCATGCTTCTTCACTCGAAGAATTCTATGTCGGCGTGCATAGCCACCTAAAACAACTCATTCCCGCTGATAATTTTTTTATTTCAACCCTCGATGTCAGCACTGGCGAGCTTGCTATCCCTTTTTTCGCCGATGAGAAAGATGCGCATCCTGCGGAGCTTTATCCTGAACAATCCTTATCAACATTACTACAGCAGGGATTAACGGGCTACGTTCTCAGAACTGGTAAGGCTTTGTTATGTGATGATGACAAAGTCAATGAACTGATTGCCGCAGAGGAAATCGTTAACTTAGGTTCTCCCTGCCATTTATGGCTTGGCGTGCCCATCAAACACGATGACATAGTGACCGGCGTATTAGTCGTGCAAACATACGACACGAATGTCAGTTATGGTGAAATCGAACTCGAGTTAATGACCTTCATTTGTCACCATATCTCAGGAGTAATGGAACGGCTCAAGCATCAGGAGCAATTAGAACAAGCCATCCAGCAAAGAACCAGAGAACTCAGCCAAGCCTACGACAAATTAAAACTAGAAGTCTATGAAAGACGCAGAGCTGAGCGCTTACAAAAATCACTGTTTGAGATTGCCGAACTAGCCAGTTCCAGTGCCGACAACCCAGACTTTTATGCCCAATTGCATAATGTCATTCGACACCTCATTCCCGCCAACAATTGCTATATCGCGCTTTTGGATGACACAGAAACTCATCTCACGTTCCCCTTTTATGTCTCGCAATTAGCCAATAAGCATCCAGGAACTCGGCCACTACAGGATGGCTTAACCGAATATGTACTCAAACATAAGCGCCCACTACTGTTAGATCAAAATAGTATCAATGCGTTAATTGCCTCTGGCGAATTGTATTCCCAAGCGCCAGCGTTAAACCACACTCAAACTATGCATCAATGGATTGGCATCCCCCTCTTTATCCATGATCAAGTACGTGGTGCCTTGACGATTTACAGTTTTAGCATGACGCAAAATTACCAAGTCAAAGACTTAGAATTACTGACATTTGTCTCGCAACACATTGGTTCTGCTATTGAGAAAAAACTGTCCGCAGAGTCCTTGCAACGCAGTTATGAAGAGTTAGAAGAAAAAGTCATCGACCGCACTAAAGCGTTAGCCGAACTCAATCAAAACCTTGAAAAAGAAATTCAACAACGCCGCAGTATGGAAGCTAAGTTAGTTCACGACGCTAAACATGATGCGCTCACAGGCTTGCCTAACCGCGCTATGTTTATGGAACGCTTATCTCAAGCCATTAAGCACGTCCGTCGCCATAGCTTAGAACAGTTTGCCCTGCTCTTTATCGATCTCGACCGCTTCAAACAGATTAACGACACTATGGGGCACTTAGAAGGCGATAAATTCTTAATCGAGACCGCAAGCCGCCTCAAGTCCTGCATTCGTGATAACGACACGTTAGCGCGCCTGGGGGGCGATGAGTTCGTGATCTTGCTCGATAGTATTAACAACATCAACGACGCTAGGGACGTATCAGAAAGAGTGATCCAAAAAATATCCCAGCCCTATCGACTCGGCACGATGGAATTTAACTCTGGCGCCAGTATCGGTATCACCATCAGTGGTAAACATAAAGTCGATACCAGTGAATCTATGTTGCGTAACGCGGATACAGCCATGTATCAAGCGAAAGCCAACGGTAAGGGCTGCTATGTTATTTTTGATGATAACGCCCAACATCAAGCTATACAGGATGTCGAGTTAGAAAATGAATTTAGACAGGCATTACACCTTGCCGAAATCGAACTCAGTTATTTACCTGTCGTCGATTTTAACACTGGTCAAGTACATGCATTAGAAAGTCGCCTGTTTTGGCAGCACCCACTACGTGGACTTTTACAACAAGAACAACTCAGTGCGCTTGCCGAACAATCCCATCTTACCGTTGAACTCGATAAATATACGATCAGCATCATTGATCGCACTTATGCTGAACTTATCAAGCAACATGATGAATCTATTGAATTACATGTGATGCTTTCGAGCCAACATCTCAAGCATAAGCATGTACTGCGCAGTTTGAAAAACACCCTCAAGCAAACTCAGTTAAACCTGAGCCATTTGTGGTTATTCTTTAATGAAAAAGCCCTAGTGCAGGAGACTGAAAATCATATCAATGGCTTTGAATTGTTGCAGAAACTCGGGGTAAAACTCGGTATCAGCCATTACGGTAGCGGCTATAGTGCATTAAATAGCTTATTGTTTTTGCCGATTAAAGGCTTAAAGCTCGACGCCAATCTCACTAAACAGATACACGCTGAACAGCAGCTTAAATTAATGTCCGCTTATCAAAAAACGGCATCAACCTTAGAACTGCAAACCTTTGTAGATGGCATTGATTGCCCTGAACAAAAACGTATCTTCAGTGAACTGGGTTATCAGCTGGGTCAGGGGGCTGCTTTAGCCAACACTTTTACCTTAAGTGACACCCAACCACAGATATGTGTTCAGCTCGAATATGCCTAGATAAAATATAAGTAATTAATTTAAAAAACATTAAGTGAAACAACTCGCTATTTTTTAAACATATCCCTTAAGCTAGAAATGTTGGCTCGCCCAGTCTGCATCCGCTCCTGCTCAGTTTGCTGTGGTTTACGATTTTCCCACACCACATCATCTTGAGGTAACTCAAGCAAGAAACGGCTCGGCTCACAACGCATGGTTTCACCAAATTGACGCCTTTCACGGCAGAGGGTAAACCACAGTTCACGTTGAGCCCGAGTGATACCCACGTAGGCTAAGCGACGCTCTTCATCGACATTGTCTTCATCTATGCTGGTTTGATGGGGCAAGATCCGCTCCTCCACTCCCACCATAAACACAAACGGGAACTCTAAGCCCTTAGAAGCATGCAAGGTCATCAACTGCACCTGATCGCCGCCTTCATCCTCACTATTGCGCTCCATCATGTCTCTGAGCGTCAGTCGAGTCACAACCTCAGGCAAGGTCATTGGCTCATCTAATTCATCACCCGCGAGCATCTCAGTTACCCAACGGTATAGCTCAGAGATATTCTTCATCCGCATTTCAGCGGCTTTGGCACTCGTGCTGGTTTCGTATAGATAATCTTCATAATTGATCTTACGGATCAAATGCTTCACAGCCTCGACAGGTTCACCACGCTCTGCATGATCCCCGGTCTCGACAATGAAACGACCAAATTGATACAGGGATGACATGGCCGCCGGCGGCAAATGATGATTGAGTTCAGGCTCAAAAATCGCCGCAAACATAGAAATATGCTTCTCATTAGCGAAATTACCTAAGCGCTCTAAAGTCGATGGGCCTATGCCACGTTTAGGCAAGTTAACGATGCGCAGGAAAGCATTATCATCATCGGGATTCACCACCAGCTTTAGATAGCCCATGATGTCTTTGATTTCAGCACGGGCGAAGAATGACGTGCCACCACTCAATTTGTAAGGAATACGGTTCGTCATCAGCGCGCGCTCGAGTAACCGCGATTGATGGTTGCCGCGATACAGAATCGCATAGTCGCCAAACTGAGTACGGCCAACAAACTTGTGTCGCACTATTTCCGCGACCACACGTTCTGCCTCTTGCTCCTCGTTGGCGGCAAATAGCACCCGCAGCGGCTCCCCATAGGCAAGCTCACTAAAGAGCGCTTTATCGTAAACATGGGGATTGTTCGCGATAAGAATGTTGGCAGCCCGCAGGATCCTTTGGCTAGAACGGTAGTTTTGCTCGAGTTTAATTAACTTAAGCTGCGGAAAATCCGTACCCAATAACACTAAGTTTTGTGGTTTAGCACCGCGCCATGAATAGATGGACTGATCGTCGTCACCCACTACGGTAAAGCGCGCCCGATCACCCACTAACAGCTTTACCATTTCATATTGGCTGGTATTGGTATCTTGATATTCATCCACCAGCAAGTATTGGATCTTGGTTTGCCAGCGGGTACGCACTTCTTCATGATGCCGCAACAATAAGGTTGGCATCAGGATTAAATCGTCAAAATCTAAGGCGTTATAGGCTTTCATGTGCTGGGCATAACGCTGATACAACATGGCAAATAAATGCTGCTGCTCATCTTTAGCGATTTTACGCGCATGCTCGGGAATAACTAAACCGCCCTTCCAGTTTGAAATCGTACTGGCGAGCGCTTTGAGTAAATCTTTATCTTCGTCTAATTCGTCTTGGGTTAACTCTTTGAGCAGTGCCAAGGTATCTTGATCATCAAACAGCGAAAATCCCGGCTTTAAGCCTAAGACCTTATGCTCACGTTTAATGATTTCAAGCCCTAAGGTGTGGAAGGTTGAAATCCACAGGCCTCTGGCCTCTTTGCGTCCCATGGACTGAGCGACCCGCTCTTTCATCTCACGGGCAGCCTTGTTGGTGAAGGTCACCGCCGCAATATTGCGCGCCTTATAGCCGCATTTTTCGACCAAGTAAGCGATTTTATTGATAATTACGCGCGTCTTACCACTGCCCGCACCCGCCAATACTAGGCAAGGGCCTGAAACATAATGAACAGCATCGTTTTGGGCGGGATTGAGTTTCATCTTTGCGCAATATCCAAACAAGTCGACAGAAAGGGATGGGATCATAGCAGAATCGGCGGTTTTAAGGCTAACAAATCCCCGCTTGGGCTGAGCAGAACTCAACCCAATAGACATGCTTGGCCGTGATATAAGCCTCAACAACGACTCACTAAAGCCATTGCGCGTTAGCTTTACTTTTGAAACCTAACGCACTGAGTTACAATCGAGCTATTCAGTGAAGAGGCGGACAAGATTATGATCAATCCAAAGAAAATCGAAGAAATGGCGAAACAGCTGAGCGAAAGTTTGCCCAGCGGTCTGAAGCAATTTGCCGGTGAATTTGAAGAGCGCAGCAAACAAGTTCTGCAAAATCAATTACTCAAGTTGGATATGGTTTCCCGTGAAGAATTTGATGTGCAGCAACATGTGCTACTGAAAACCCGCGAAAAGTTAGAAGCGCTGCAAGCTCAAGTCAATGAGTTAGAAAAAAAGCTCAACGCTGCGGGCTAACTTACGTTACGCATATTGAATAAAGCACGGTGAGCGAAAGCGCAGCTGTGCTTTTTTGTTTTTAACGCTTCGAGCAGTGCGTCACTTGGGGAAATAATGCAGCAACTCGCCAGCTATATTCTTGCAATTCATGGATATCCAAGCTTAGTATCGATATTGAGCCATTCGAGTAAAAGCCATAGCTATCAAGATGATGACCTCACTATTCATGAAATAGAAACGCTGTATCACTTCGATAATGGCGTGGTGATCTGCCAGCAAACCGAACAAGATCAACTCATGATTGAGGCGGCATCGGACAGTGTTTGCGAAGACTATTGGATAAACTATCGGGTGATAGCATCGAGCGGAATCGTTATTTCACCGCAGCAGAAATCCTTCAGTAACCTTTGCCAACAGGGATTCTGGCTCAAGATGCAACGGGATCGCAGCTCAATATAGACCCGCAAAATAGACCAGCAAACCTGAGTGATTGATTGAGGCAAAGCGTCAACAGAGGGAAGACGATAAGCGTGATGGAAACCGCAGTGGAATTGACGACTTTTGAGAGCCTAATACGCTGGATATTACTCCTGCTCGGTGGCCTGCCGCTACTCACTTATCCCGGAGTGCTCCTCGCCAGTTTGATGGGACTGGCCAGTCAATCAAGTATCAAACCCGCTTTTATCACTCGATTGATGAATCAGTGTTTTCTGTGGGGCAGCTTAGTTTATCCCGCCGTATATATTCCCTGCTATCGCATCGCTAGCGATAGCACAGCCTCGTCACCCTTAGTCACCGCAGCCTTGCCACTGCTGTATCTTATTTTACTCTATGGTTGCTTTCGCTTTATGGACATTCCAATTAAAGCGACTGATGACTAACACTTTTGTTGGCGAGCATACTTCTGCTTAAGGCCTTTATGATTTGCTTTAACTAACTTCCAGCGATCGCAACCGTTAAAGCGGGCATATTCACTGACGGCGATATCAAAGGCAGCACAGAAATCCTCATCTAGGCCATTCACCATCACGCCCGCTTCTAAGGTCAATTGCTGCAATAACAAGATGCCCGTTTGGCGATCGGCTTTCACATCCACGCGGCCGACAAAAGTATCGCGCCACAGAATCGCTAAAGAATAATAACCATACCGACGCTTTTCGGCGGGCACATAGACTTCAATTTGATAATCAAAATCAAACCATTGCTTTAGCCGTTGCCGTTGGATTAATAAATTATCGAAGGGATTTAGCAGCCAGACTTTATTGGGTAATGGCGCATGGAGCTGTAATGCAGGGTGGTAAAAGTAGCTTTGCCCCGCCGCCTTAAACTCGCTAATCCCCCCTGTGACAGCATCTCTGCCAGCTCTTGGGCTACTGCTGATTTTAAGCCTTTGCGTAGATAAGCTATTTGCGCCGCAGTACCAAAGGCATGGGCATAGAGATAACGATCAATCAGATAACGGATAAACTCAGCCTCTGTTGGTGCTTCAGTATTAATACCTTGGGGTAACACCCGCGCAGTGAGATCGTAAACCTTCTGGAATTTTTCCCGCCGCACTACCATCAACTCACCACGCATAAAGAGCTGCTCTAGGGCTTTTTTCGCAGGTTTCCAATCCCACCAGGCACCATTTTTACCTTCACTGTGTTCAAAATCACTGGCCTTGAGCGGCCCTTCTGCAAGGATTCTCGCCCGCACTTCCTGCATCACTTTATCATCGGGTTCAAACCAATGCTTACCGCCATTTTGCAACTGTTGTTTACGTTGCAAACTAAACCGGTAATCGGCAATCGGTAAATAAGCCGCCGCATGGGACCAATATTCAAAAATCTCACCTTTAACCAAAGCCGAATCAAGCATCTTCGGCTGGTATCCAGGCATACGGCTATGCAATACATGGTGATGCGCCCGTTCAACCACATTAATCGAGTCGATTTGCACATAACTGAGGCGCGAGATAGTCTCAGCCACCGAAGTCTGTGGCTGCAATAATCCTTGCTGCTGCATCGTTAATTGCAGCCATTCGCGGGGTGAAAAGGGATTAGACATCTCGTTTCCTAAGGTAAAACCTGCAAACACTAAGCCCAACAGACAAAACTAAGATTCTAAAAAATGCTGATGTAGTTTGTATCTTTCAAATGAGCCCCTAAAATACACCGCAAACTAGCTCACGCAGCGCGCTCTTCGGATAACATAAGCCATTTATAACTTAACGGCTATCGCTTTACAGGCCTGTTAGTTTCACGACTCAAGGTCGCGCTAACCACGTACTGACGCCTCATTAAGGATTGATGATGAATATCTACTATCGCCAAGCACAACTCTGCGGCCGCAAAACGGGCAATGGCGCTAAGCTGCCATTTTTGATGAATATCTTGTATTCTCTTGCGGCTAAAAATGGCGATCACCAGCCCTTTTCAATGGATGACATTAACGCCGTACTGTTCAATCAACATCAGTCGATTGGTTGCTCTATCAAAGCGCCGCTACCGATAGTGAGCTGGCGCACCGAAGCGATAGAGTATGAGTTATTCAAAGGCGAAGAGCTGGTTTATCTGCCCCAATGCATCATCTTTAGCAATGGCGCCATCGCCTATGTCATTGTCGTCATAGGTGATGAGTATGAGCTGCGTATTTGGCCCGATTACAGTAACCGTGAGCGTGAAAAACACCACTGGTTTTCCCACCATGCCATAGTCTATTCCGCCGAACTTGACGTCTTTAAGCAAAGCTTCGAAGCACTGCTTCAGCATATTCGAAAAGAAGATGACTATGAGTCAAAACACCCCAAGTTTGGCTAAAGCGCCATGCTTTTGAGTAACTCATGTATCGCTTAATATTTTAATTAACAGCCACTGCCATAATTTTGCCACTATTGATCAGCAACTTGCCCGCAACTCTTGTGGGGAAATCTGTTTTAATACTTGCCGTTAATGCTTAGCCTTCTTGGCGAAACATGGCATAAAAACTTAAGGCTCAGTACTGTATTTCATAGGGAATGAAATCACATGTTCAACATTATCGTGGGCGTCATCGCCCTATTCACTTTGGCATTATTTGGTGGTGCAGCCTACTTAGTCGTACGCGCACTGCTAAAAAAATTCAATCGAGATCAAGGAATAGACATGGAATCGCCACAGGCACAGTCCTCACACAGCAAAGGGACACCACTCGCCAAAAACACCACCCTATTGAAAGCGTTAACCATAGGCATACTGTC
This sequence comes from Shewanella baltica, assembly GCF_900456975.1. Classification (NCBI taxonomy): domain Bacteria; kingdom Pseudomonadati; phylum Pseudomonadota; class Gammaproteobacteria; order Alteromonadales; family Shewanellaceae; genus Shewanella; species Shewanella baltica. The sequence goes on along the minus strand of NZ_UGYM01000002.1, from coordinate 5,251,753 downwards.
GATCTTAGCTATGATCCCATTAGGGATCATCATGGATATGACCTCAGATCGCGAAGCCTTGTACCACAGTGTTGTCGATGAAATTGGCCGTTCATGGGGCGAGCAGCAAACCCTCTCTGGGCCTGTGCTTGTGATTCCCTATAGCTATTTTGTGATGCAGGAAGAAGTCAGCGCCGATGGCAAAAATCGCCATCAAGTGAAGCGTACCTATCAAGATGAATTGGTCATACTGCCAAAAAAACTCAAGCTCGATTTAGATCTTAAGCATGACTTTCGTACTCGCGGGATTTATCAATCCTTAGTCTACAACGCTACTTTGCAAGGCAAGGCAGATTTCAGTTTAAGTCATTATGAAATCCCTAACCTCATTGCCTTTGACAATAAAAATGCGCGCCTCGCCTTTGGTGTTTCATCAAATCAAGCCATTGATAAAGTGGATAAACTTGAATTAACGGGTGATGCGGTCACGCTTTCAGGCTCACTGATGTCGGGCACCGGATTAGGCAGCACCGGCGGTCTAGAAAAGGGCTTCAACCAAGGCGTACAAGTCGCCGAAGCCAGTGACTTTAGCGTGGACTTTGCGATGACACTGCGCGGTTCTCAGTCCATCAGCGCCCTGCCACTGGGTGAGCAAACCTTAATTAACATTCACGCCGACTGGCCACACCCGAGCTTCAAGGGATTATTACCCGCAGAGCGTGATATTAACGCGCAGGGCTTTACGGCAAGCTGGAATATCAGTCACTTAACCCGTAACTATCCTCAGGAGTTCATTAAGAGTAATCAATCGAGCCTGACCGAAGTATCGGCCAATGCGATTCTGTTCGAGCCCGTGACTCACTACGGCAAGATTGAACGCTCAGTGAAATACGGCCTGCTGTTTATCGTACTGACTTTTATCATGTTGTTCATTTTTGAGCTTGGGCAAAAAACCAGCCTCAGCACGATTCAATATGTGTTAGTCGGCAGCGCCATGGCCTTGTTCTATTTGCTACTGCTGTCGCTGTCTGAGCATTTAGCCTTCTTGCATGCCTATTTAATTGCCGCCTGTATTCCCGTGTTGTCGGTATCCGCCTACGTGGGCAGTGCTACTGCAAGCATCAAGCGCGGTGCGATAGTAGGCATTATGCTGGTGAGTTTATATGCCGTGCTGTACTCGATACTGCAACTTGAAGATTACGCCCTGCTGATGGGCACAGGATTACTGTTAGTTGTCCTACTGATTTTGATGTTTGTCACAAGGCATCAACCCAAGAACACGGCGTAACAGCGCCCAACCGATCCACCCTTGAAGACCCCCGACAGCGCCACTTTTTGCTGTCGGGATTTTTTTATTGGCAAAGCCATTGCCGCGTTGTAGCCTATGGCGTTTATCAAGAGGCTTATATTTTGACCCATAGCGCCTATCTTTTCCGCCGTTTAGGTTTAGCCTGGTTATTGCTGGCAAGCATTCCAAGCTTACTGTTACTGACCCAAAATCAGTTGTTTCCACTGATCGATCTGCACTCTCACTTAGCCCGAACCTTATATTGGATTACCATGACGGGCACAGCGCCCTATGGCGTGGCCACTGTGTTGTTTGTGCTGGCTATCGCCTATCGTCTTATGCCTAAAGCCCTCTTTATGAGTTTGTTTTTAGCCATTAGTCTCAGCCAAGTCATCAGCTTAAGTGTGAGCCATACGCTCAAATCCTATTTCAAAGAGTCCAGACCTAATCTGGTCTTTTTGGCTAAGCAAGCACTGCCTACGAACGAGCAGCTTTCACTCGATGCCTTTTATCAATTGGATAAACAGGGGCGCTCCGAGACAATATCCACTGCGCTAGATGGCTTAAAAACGACTGAACCTGAGATGAGACTCGACTCGCGCATTCACCAGCATTGGGAAGATGAAATTGGCTACTCATTCCCTTCTGGGCATACCATTTTTGCTGTGACACTGGTGCTCACCGCCAGTTACTATCTGCTGCTCGCAGGCTTACCTAGCGTTGCATTGGTATTATTAGGTTGGGGATTTTTGATGGGATTAAGCCGCATGCTGTTAGGGATGCACTGGCCACAAGATGTGCTGTTTTCAACCTTTTTAGCCGCCTTCATCAGCAGCTTGAGCGTGTTCTTAGTCAGTAAAATACGCCCACTCACACAAGCGCTCGTGAACGAGCCAGAACGCTAACCTCTGTAGTTGATCATCTCGATTCAGCCTTCCACTCAAATACTTAGGCCTTGCTAAGCACTGCCTAAGTATTTGACCACTAAGGCCTGATAAATCCCATTGGCCTTAATTTTTGCCAGCCCTTGATTAAAAGTATCCCGCGCCACTGAGTTGTGGAATACCATGCGATAGGATGTCGGCGGGAAAATAAAGTGATAGCTCAATGCTTGCTGGGTGTCGATATTGGGTTCAACAAACCGATTCAATTGAGTGAAGATATAACGGTCGGCAATCACGGTATTAATCCGACCTAAGTACAACATACGATTCTGGCTTAATTGAGTATCAACTTCGCGATAAATCGTCTGTTGCGCTACGGCATTAAATTCAGCACCGAGCAATAGGCGAGCATTTTCAAAGGCCGCAATACTGTAGTTTTTTAGATCGGCAATACTTTTTATTTCAAGGTGTTGCGCAGCCAAGCTAATCGCCACATTGGTATAGTCGACATAATCATTAGACCAATAGCCATCTACACCATTTGCGGGATTCATGGTCATCACGGCATCTAATCTGTCTTTGTTGAAATATAAGACTTGGCGCTTACGAGAGTAAAATTTAAAGTTAACTGGCTGGCCCATTTCCTTAAAGGCAGCCTTAATAATATCAATCTCAAGTCCCGATTCGGCATCTTCGATAATATAGGGTGGGCGATTTAACGCACTACCAATGGTTATCGAGGCAGAAAATGCATACGTCGGTAAGATTAATAGGCAGATTAACAGCAAACTCAAGCGCATACAGTGTCTCACTCTTATTAGTATTATAACTATAGCGGTAAATGGTGGGAGATCCAGACAGCGCGCCCCTCACCCACAGTCAGTAAGGGTGATCACTCTCCCAACTTTTAAATCCTGATTGACTCAAGATTTTTGGCAAACTTGGCTAAGACTGGCAAACTAGGGGCAGACCCAGCCAACCCTAAGCTTTCGATGACAGAAACTCCCCCATACAAACTCGATCAACTCGATTTAACCATTTTGCGTTTACTGCAAACCCACGGCAGATTGTCCAACCTCGAACTGGCCAATAAAGTCGGCCTGTCGCCGTCCCCTTGCTCGCGCCGTGTTAAAGCCTTAGAAGAAGCGGGTTATATTGCCGATTATGCAACGCGTCTGTCGGCGGATAAATTCAACCTGCATTTGACTGCGTATATCCATGTGCGGATGGAAAAACACACGCCAGCAATCCTCAATCAATTTGAAGCCAATGTACTGGCCTACGAAGAAGTCCAAGAATGCGCGCTGATCACAGGTTCTGAAGCCGACTACCAACTTAAAGTGTTAGTACAAGATATGGCGCACTTTCGCACTTTCCTGTTAGATAAACTCACGACGAATGTGCATATCGCAGGTGTGCATTCCAGCTTTGTGTTGAAAAAGGTCAAGGACCACACGGCCATTCCCTTAAGCCATATCACCATTCAACCATAGGCTATGTAAAAGATACGGCGTTCAAACACAAAGTGCTGCGACATGACTCAGACTTATCCAGTCACAATTGTGGCTTAAGTAAAGTCATAGCATCAAAATACCCACTAAGCTTCTGCCATACGGTATTTTTTGACCATAAGATCACAATTCATTGCATTTTTATCATCGCAATTATTCGCTAAAGTGAGGCCGCGAGTCATCGCTACTCGCAATATAGTCTCGCATAAAGTCTTCTGGCGAAACACAACACCAAAATATCAGTAAATTTGGAATATAAATTGCCGATTAACATCATTATAACGCACTAAAATTGCGTTGAACTTCTTATTTATCCGCCTAAGATACGCCTTCTTTTTACGGGAGGCATAATGCAATCGGCCAATACAAGTTCGACTAACCACTTCAGCTCACGCTTAGGTTTTATCATGGCGGCAGCCGGTAGCGCCGTTGGTGTAGGTAACATCTGGGGATTCCCTACCCAAGCGGCCACCCATGGCGGCGGTGCCTTTTTACTGGTTTACCTAGTACTGATTTTTATCCTAGGCATTCCCATGCTCATGGCTGAACTCATGATAGGTCGCCACGGACAAACCAACCCCGCCGATGCCATGGGCAAACTCGGCTTCAACACCCTAACTCGCAATTTAGGCAAGGCGATAGGTTTGATTTCCATCGTCACCGCGGGATTGATTTATACCTTCTACAGCATTCTTTCTGGCTGGTTTGTCAGCTACGCCATCGCCCCGATTGCCACAGCCTTTGGTTCGAACGATACCGCCGCTTGGTTAGTGGATTTCTCGCTGTCGCGCAATCTCGTGTTCACGCTGATCTTCAGCACACTCGTGTTTCTAGTATTGCTGCAAGGCGTGCAAGAAGGCATAGAAAAATGGTCGAAACGCTTGATGCCGTTATTGTTGATCATGCTGATCGCGGGCGTGGCGTATATTTTCACCCTTAATGGTGCGAGCGAAGGCATTACCGCACTATTAACGCCTAACTTTGCTAAGGCACTGGCGCCAGATACCTTGATCAGCGCGCTCGGACAAACCTTCTTCTCCCTCACCATAGGCACAGGTGCCATGATGGTTTATGGCAGCTATTTGAGCCAAAAAGAGAATATCGCCAAGCTGACCGTCTGGGTTGCCTTTACCGATAGCGGCATCGCCTTTCTCGCCGCCTTTTTAATCATCCCAGCCATGTATGTGGCCCAGCACAATGGCGTGGAGATTTTTAACGCCGAGGGCAAATTACTCGATTCAGATGCGCTGGTGTTTACTGTTTTACCCGCGTTATTTTCGACCTTAGGAGACACCGCCAACCTCATCATCAGCGTGGTGTTCTTTATTCTGCTGATCATCGCCGGCCTGACTTCAGCCATTTCCATCGCCGAAGTCCCGACTAGTTATGTGATGCAAAAATTCGTGCTCAGTCGCCAGCGCGCCACCTTGATCATCGGCCTATTACTGACCTCATTATCTCTATTGCTGGCGGTATTTTTTGAGACGTTATTTAGCTTCACTATTATGCTCACCACCCAAATCGCCCAGCCGCTGGTCGCCCTTGGTATCGCGATTTACTTAGGTTGGATTTGGCGCCAAACACAATTACTCAAGGCGATTCGTGGACAAGAGGGTGTCGATACCACAGGACTCTTCTGGCGCATTTGGCCAAGATACGTGAAGTATGTGTGCCCAGTCCTGATCATCGCGATCGCTATCAGGCAATTTGTGTAACCCTTTAAAAAGCAAAATCCCCGCTGAGTGCGGGGATTTTTTATTTAGCAATTAACAGATTAAGGCTGCTTTTGAAGATGGGCAGATTACTGTTCGATACCAACGATCAACCAAGGTGAATTGGCTTGCGTTACGTTACGCTCTAAATGCCAGATTTCCTTAATGTCCTCTTCTACGCCTTCAACGGTATCACGATAGCGGCCAGTAAATTTAACGCTCACTTCCGCAAGATTTGCATTGTGTGTGGCGCGGACAAGTTCTGCATCCAAAAACATCACTTCAGTGTGCTGATCGCCAACTAACTCGCGACGTTGGTTGCTGAGTTCATTGTAAAGATCAATAGAAACATACTCTTGGATTTTGCTTAAGTCGTTTTCATTCCACGCCAATTGCAAGGTTTTGTAGTGACTACGAGCACCTTCCAAAAAGCTGGGTAAATCAAAACCGGCAGGCAAATCGAAGGGAACTGCGCTTGTCGCTTGGCCAAAACCATTGCTGCCGCTGTTTGCATTGGTGGCAAAACCTGTTTGTTCAGTCTGTTGGCGCTGCATATTCGGATTGGGTTGGCCAGCACCCGCGTAGGCTGGTCTTTGCTGCGTCCCCGCTTTTGAGGCCATCACAGTACGGACGATTTTGAATAGTACGAATGCCAGCAAACCGATTATCAAAATATCCATAATTTGAATATTTTCAAAACCACCGCCCATAAACAGCGCAGCCAATAAGCCACCTGCTAATAAACCGCCTAACATGCCGCCCATCATACCTTTCTTGCCCGGCGCTCCCGCTGGTGCCGTAGTCGGTGTATTGGCCGCCGCTGGTTGAGCCGGAGCCGTTTGGTGACTCTTGCCAATAGATTTACTACCGCCGAATTTTTTTGCTTCTGCGACTGGACTAGCAACCAAGCTAACCGCAAAAATCATCGCAAACATAATTAATAACTTTTTCATTTATAAGATCTTTGTTTGTATAACCTGTGGTATCGGCATCATAGCGGGATGACATTATATGTCAACTATCAAAAGAGGGGCCTAAGCTTACAAACTTCGTTTGTTCTTCTAAATCAAAATCGTGGGGCTTCATCCCTGATTATTCAACATGACTCAACTAAGAATGCGTCAAAAGATATGACCATTAGACTATGTGACGTGAGAAGTGACTAAGCACTGTCATTCCAGTGACACGCAGCAAGCACATCCCTGTGAGCTCGACCGTGACATCCCTGTCACGAACGGTCACTTACATGCCAGTGCTTAATCCCGTTAACTTCCGTGCATTCTGTTCGCCAGAACTACCCGAGGTCCAATGCCAAGATCTAAGTAACATCTCAATAGGCATATTTTTTGAAATATGCGATTCGATACAATGTTATTAGATAAATGTATGCCTGTTCTTTGTTTTTTCTAACATAATAGAACAACTAATATAGTTAACATTAGAGGACATGGCAGTGTGTCATTATAGGGAAATGATTATGAGAAGCGCTGGGGTTATTTTGCTTTTGTTGTTAACGGGTTGTCAGCCTAACGATACTGACTTTAATAATGAAGTCAGTGAATTCAAATCGACTGGAATAGGGGCTGATATTGCCAATAGTCGATTTATTCCTCCATACAATAGTTTTGAGCCATTACTTGAATATACACAGTGGTGCAATTCAGTCTTATGGGCTCAACAGTCTGCTGAAGAGACTTCGATTGATTTGGCATTTTTAAGAGAAGAAGTTTTTGTAATGACACCCCCAGAAATTATTGGTGCTAAAGGCTTAGTAAATGAGTTTGTTGAGCGTAGCGGTGGTGTAGATTCTCTTTATCCCTATATTCACGGGGATGCTGCTTATCTTATGAAACCTTCTCGTCTAGCGATGCCAATTATTAAGAAGATGCTAAATAGCTACCAAAGAAGTGCTAGTTTTAAAAAGGCAATTGAACTTAATAAGAAGAGACCCAAAAGGTCAAAGTCTTTCACTGATGCTGATACCTTGTGTTTTAAAGCGGACATGTTGACCGGTATTTTAGATGGGGAAAGTCGCTCAAGGAACGTTATTAGTGAAGTTTCGGAATTAGTTCGTAAGAATACTTTAGCAAGCCGATAAATCCACATTGTTGGTATCCGGTAGTTTTTACCTAATTTGACCACGAATGCCGCAGGATACGATTTCCCTGCGAAGTTGCCGCGGGGCGTTGGAATAAATTGCGTGAGTCCGGACATGGATGTCCGGCTAGCTTCCGTAGGTACAGGGACGTTGCCTTCGGAAGCGATAGCCATTTATCCATAAGACCAAGGCCAGTATCTAATGCATGTAACTTCGCTAGGGACGGCAAGGGAGATCCAAGAGGGGATTGCTGTTGATCCCCTCTTGGTCGGGTGTGGGGTGAAGCCCCACGACTTTCTCGGCCGTAAGGCCGCAAATGTGTTTAATAAAATACAACTTTAAAACCGAAAATCCTCTAGAGCCCATTGAACATTATTCTGGGTGATTTCAGAAAATATCAACTAAGTGCAACCAGCAGAAAAGTAAAAATCCCCGCATTGCGGGGATTTTCAATATTTCAAAGACAACTAACACTCACAGCGTTACACGCATTTTCCATCCGATGACTTATCGGAAGAAAGTGCTCGGCTGATGCCGCCGAAGATGACACTTAAGAAGCCAATACTGACATCTTTTTGTCGCTCATCGGCGCTGCCCGTATCGTGGCCGCTCGCCTCACGCATACTTTGATTATTGTTGGTTCCGCGCACAAAATCGCAGGACGCATTGCTGGTATTGTTCACCGAGCAGGCACTGAGTAAAGCGATCATTAGGCCGCAAAGGGCAAGGCGTAATCTTGGCATATTAGTTCAACACTTCTTCTAATGCCTTGAGGCATAAAGAAACATTCTCACGGCGGGCACCAAAGCCCATCAGACCGATGCGCCATGCTTTACCCGCAAGGGCGCCAAGGCCTGCACCGATTTCGAGGTTGTAATCCTTCAGTAAACGAGTCCGCACTGCGGCATCATCGACACCAGCGGGGATATAAACCGTATTCAGCTGCGGTAGGCGATAATCTTCGGCAACCACAAAATTAAGCCCTAACTTTTCCAGCCCAGCACGCAGCACTAAATGCATTTCGTGATGGCGTTGCCACGCATTCTCTAAGCCTTCGGCCGCCAAAATACGTAGGGATTCATGCAGTGCATAAAGCGCGTTCACTGGCGCAGTGTGATGATAACTGCGCTTGCCGCCCGCGCTGGTCCAATAGGCCATCACTAGACTTTGATCGAGGAACCAACTTTGCACTGGGGTTTTACGATTCTTGAGTTTTTCGACGGCAGCAGGCGAGAAAGACACAGGTGATAAACCCGGTACACAGGAAAGGCACTTTTGACTGCCAGAATAAATAGCATCAATGCCCCATTCATCGACTCTTAACTCGACGCCACCAAGGGAAGTCACGGCATCGACGATTGATAAGCAGCCGTATTGTTTGGCTAATGCACACAAGGTTTTGGCATCGGACAAAGCACCAGTAGAGGTTTCTGCGTGCACAAAGGCTAAAAATTTGGCATCGGGATTGGCTTTCAGCGCCACTTCAACCGCAGCAGGGTCGACAGGGGCACCCCACTCATTGTCCACCAGCACTGCAATGGCGCCCACACGCTCGACGTTTTGGCGCATACGCTCACCAAACACACCGTTACGACAGACAATCACCTTCTCACCCGGCTCGACTAAGTTAACGAAACAGGTTTCCATGCCCGCACTGCCCGGCGCAGAGACCGCCATGGTCATTTCGTTTTTAGTTTGGAAAGCATATTGGATCAGGCTCTTAAGCTCATCCATCATGCCCACAAATAGCGGATCTAAGTGGCCAATTGTCGGTCTGGACTGCGCCGCAAGCACTTCAGGATAAACATCCGACGGGCCTGGGCCCATTAAAATACGGCGAGGAGGATTAAAAGCGGTAAAACGCGGTGCTGGTAACATCATGTCTCCTTAATGCGTGCAGGTCGAGGTCTCGTTGTTATTCGTTAGCCGTTCTGTTTTAAGAAACTGCCAGTTAATCGTTAGCGGGTTAAGTCAGTAACTTAACTGTGACGTATTAATCGGCGGCTAGAGTATTAAGTCTACAAAACTACCACAAAAAAGGGCGCATGTGCGCCCCTCCTTTAGCCTAACTTTGCCTAACATGTCATCGCGTCGATCTAAGCTATGTGCATCACCGCAAACCCTATAAGACTTTGTTGCCGTTACCCGCATTTAAAAACAGCTGATAGGCAGGACTTTGGGTTTCCTCTTGATAGACGAAACCCAACTCAGTTAAAAACTGTTGGAACGGCAAGGCATCACTCGCGGGCACTTCAAACCCAGCCAGCACTCGGCCAAAGGCCGCGCCGTGGTTGCGATAATGGAACAGACTAATGTTCCATTTGCTCTGCAAGGTAGTTAAAAACTTCAGCAGCGCACCGGGATGTTCAGGGAATTCGAAGCTAAACAAACGCTCTTCTAAAGGCTCAGGTGGATGGCCGCCGACCATATAGCGCACATGCAATTTCGCGGTTTCATCGCCGGATAAATCCTGCACTTCAAAATCGTTAGCCTCTAAGGTAGCGATGATTTGTTCAAGCTCGCCTTGGCCTCGGCTTAAGCGAATGCCAGCAAACACCACGGCTAGATCGCGACTACTAAAACGATAGTTAAACTCTGTCATCACCCGCTTATCGAGTAACTCACAGAATTTTAAGAAACTTCCCGGACGTTCAGGGACTTTCACCGCCAGAACTGCTTCTTTTTGCTCACCAAGTTCGCAGCGTTCCGACACATAACGCAGACTGTGGAAATTCACATTCGCGCCACTCAAAATCGCAGCAACTTTTTCGCCTTTACCGCTGTCGCCACTCGCATTAGCGCTGACATATTTTTTAAGCCCAGCCAAGGACAAAGCCCCAGCGGGTTCAGCAATCGCACGGGTATCTTCGAAGATATCTTTCACCGCAGCGCAGATTTCATCCGAGGTCACAGTGACCACTTCATCGACATACCGTTTGGCGACTCGAAATGGCTCAGTGCCAATACGCTTCACCGCCACACCGTCGGCAAATAAACCGACTTGTGCCAGTGTCACAGGCTCGCCCGCTTCCATCGCTGCCTTTAAACAGGCGGCATCTTCAGGCTCGACGCCGACAATTTTCACCTGCGGCATCACCGCCTTGTAATAGGCAGCAATACCCGCGATTAAACCGCCGCCGCCCACGGGCACAAATACCACTTCGAGATCGCGCTGCTGCTGCAACATCTCTTGGGCGATAGTGCCTTGGCCTGCGATCACCGCTTCATCGTCGAAGGGCGCGATATAAACTCGGCCCTCTTCCTTGGCCAGCGCCATCGCATAGCCATTGGCTTGATCGAAGGCTTGGCCGTGCAATACCACGTTGCCACCTAAACGGCGCACCGCATCGACTTTAATATCGGGCGTTGTCTCAGGCATCACAATTACAGCATCCACGCCGCGACTCGCCGCCGACATCGCCACACCCTGAGCATGATTGCCTGCCGAAGCGCACACCACGCCGCGCTGACATTCTTCTTTCGTCAGCTGGGCGATACGGTTATAGGCACCGCGTAACTTGAAGGAGTGCACTGGCTGCATATCTTCGCGCTTCAAAAATACCTGACAACCTAAACGCGCCGATAACTTGTTCATGCTTGAAAGCGGCGTCACTTTCGCTATGTCATACACAGATGACAACAGGATTTTTTGCAGATAGCTTTGTGCCAATTGAAAATGTGCTAAATCCGTCCGAGCTTGCGATGCAAGTGGCAACATATTAGTCCTCCAGTTTACTGCGATCGCGCACTGCGCCCTTGTCGGCACTGGTAGCGAGCATGGCGTAGGCCTTAAGCGCGAGTGATACATAACGTTGGCGACCGATAGGTTTCCACGCCATTGGGCCAAGACTGTGCATTTTTTCGCGGCGAGCATTGAGTTCAACATCGCTTACTGCCAGCTTGATGCTGCGCTTTGGAATATCAATTTCGATGCGATCGCCATTTTCAATCAAGGCGATTGTGCCGCCCGCTGCCGCTTCGGGTGAAACGTGGCCAATCGATAAGCCTGAAGTGCCGCCGGAGAAACGACCGTCGGTGATCAGCGCACAGGCTTTGCCTAAGCCACGTGATTTTAAGTAACTGGTTGGGTATAACATTTCTTGCATACCCGGGCCGCCTTTCGGGCCTTCGTAACGGATAACAACCACATCACCCGCCACCACTTCGCCGCCTAAGATACCCGCCACTGCGTCATCTTGGCTTTCATAGACTCGCGCCGAGCCAACAAAGGTCAGATTCGATTCATCCACGCCCGCCGTTTTAACGATACAGCCGTTCTCGGCCACGTTGCCCGACAATACGGCAAGCCCGCCCTCTTGGCTGAAAGCAAACTCGCGGCTACGGATACAACCTTCTTGTCTGTCGTTATCCAGTGACGGCCAGCGACAATCTTGGCTAAAGGCTTTAGTGGTCGGAATCCCCGCAGGCCCCGCCATAAAGAAGTGTTTTACTTTTTCATCTTGGGTTTGCATCACATCGTATTTCGCCAATACCGACTTCAAGGTACCGCCGCCCTCAGCGCCACCAGCAAAAGTACCATCATTGTCAGCCGCCACATGGAACACATCGGTATGCAGTAATCCGGCTCTGTCGAGCTCGCCTAAAATCCCCATCACACCACCCGCGCGGTGCACATCTTCCATATGGTATTTAGGCGTCGAGGGCGCGACCTTACAAAGGTGCGGCACTAGGCGCGACATACGGTCAATATCCGCCATGGTAAAGTCAACATCAGCTTCCTGCGCGGCAGCCAATAAATGCAAAACGGTATTAGATGAGCCGCCCATGGCGATATCTAAGGTCATGGCATTTTCGAAGGCTTTAAAGTTCGCGATATTGCGTGGCAATGCCGATTCATCATCTTGATGATAATAACGTTTTGCCAGCGCCATCACGCGGCGACCCGCTTCTAAAAACAGCTCACGACGATCGGCGTGGGTTGCCAGCATAGAGCCGTTACCCGGTAGCGATAATCCTAGAGCTTCGGTTAAACAGTTCATTGAGTTGGCGGTAAACATGCCAGAGCAAGAGCCACAGGTTGGGCAAGCACTACGCTCAATTTTGGCACTGTCTTCATCGCTCACGTTCGAGTCGGCGCCCGCAATCATGGCATCGACTAAGTCGAGCTTGATGAGTTTATCCGACAGCTTAGTTTTACCCGCTTCCATCGGTCCGCCAGAGACAAACACGACGGGAATATTAAGGCGCAGCGCCGCCATCAACATACCGGGAGTGATCTTGTCGCAGTTGGAGATACACACTAAGGCATCGGCGCAGTGGGCGTTAACCATATATTCCACACTGTCGGCGATAAGCTCACGCGATGGCAGACTGTAAAGCATGCCGCCGTGGCCCATGGCGATACCGTCATCGACGGCAATGGTATTGAATTCTTTGGCGATACCGCCCGCTTCCTCGATGGCGCTCGCAACGAGTGAACCCATATCTTTTAAATGCACGTGGCCCGGTACAAACTGAGTAAAGGAGTTAGCAATAGCGATAATTGGCTTACCAAAATCATTGTCTTTCACCCCTGTGGCGCGCCATAACGCACGTGCACCCGCCATATTGCGGCCTTCGGTACTGGTAGCTGATCGTAACTTTGGCATTGACTGTATCCTTTATCTCAAATCGAAAATCGTATTCTTAATTCACATGGCGAATGCTGCACTTACCGCATTCGTCTCAATATCTGGCACTCATAGTCACTCAACATCAGGGACTAAAATGAACCCAAGCAAGGCCTTAAGCATTCGCCGTTTGTTGCAAGCTCAGCGGTAACAATACCTTACATTGAGTCACATCAATCAGTTTATTCAGCTGATTACTTAGCAGTTCGATGGCACGTTCGCTATCGACCTCCATATCCAGTGATAGACTCGCATCGTCATTCATGCGCATCTGCATTTGGGTAATCGTAAAGCCACGGTGGCGAGTCACGCGCAAAACACGCTCAAGCACTTCGGGGCGTTGTTGAACCGTTAATTCCAGAGAGTGGATCATGTTTGTTTCTCCATTTCGTCCATCATATCGCTGTTTGATGCGCCTGGGGGCACCAGTGGCCAAACGTTAAAAGCATCGTCGATTGCAACGTGTAATAAATACGGGCCCTTAGCCGCTAACATTTCTGTTAAGGCTTCTTCCACTTCGTCGGAAGAGAAAATCGTGCGGCCGGGGATATCAAAGGCGGAGGCCAATAAAACAAAATCTGGGTTATCGGATAAATCCGTTTCGCTGTAGCGTTCTTCAAAGAATAGCTGTTGCCACTGTTTCACCATGCCAAGCTTTTGGTTATCAACCAGCACGATTTTCACTGGCAGCTTGCGGCGTTTGATGGTGGTCAGTTCCTGCACATTCATCATAAAAGAACCATCGCCAGATACTGTCACCACAGTGGCATCGGGACGGGCCACTTGCGCACCAATCGCGGCGGGTAAGCCAAAGCCCATAGTGCCTAAGCCCGCGCTGGACAGATGATCTTCTGGGCGGCGGAACCACATATGCTGGGCCACCCACATTTGGTGCTGACCCACATCGCAGCACACTACGCTGTCTTCGGGTAACTTATTGGCTAAACGGCGCAGCAACGCTGGGGCGTAGATCAAACTGCCGGGGTGTTGATAATCCCATTGGTGCTTACGGGATAAATGCTCCACCTCGGCCTGCCAAGGGGTGATGTTCATCGACATGGCTAAGGCAGGTAAGATTTGGCGTAAGTCGCCGGCGATTGCCACCTCAGGCATACGCAATTTGCCCAGTTCGGCGGCGTCGATATCTAAATGGATCACTTTGGCCTTGTCGGCAAAGCTCGCTAAACGGCCTGTTACCCTGTCGTCGAAACGAGCACCCACCACGATCAGCAAATCGCAATCCTGTACCGCTAAGTTAGCGGCCTTGCCGCCATGCATGCCTAACATGCCTAAGTAACCGGGCGTGCCGTGGGCGATACTGCCCAGCCCTTTCAAGGTCGCGACCGAAGGTATGCCCGTCACTTTGATAAACTCACGCAGTTGATCGACCGCGCCCGCCATGCCTACACCGCCGCCGACATACAACATAGGCTGTTTAGCCTCTGCCAACAGCGCACGGGCGGCGTCGATATCACTCATCTCGGCTTGGGGTTCGTTCATCACGGCCAGCAAAGGGGTGCGATATTCCAATTGGGCGATTTGGATATCCTTCGGGATATCGACCAGCACAGGGCCAGGGCGACCGGATGCGGCGATCTCAAAAGCTTGATACAAGGTTGGGATCAGTTCGTTGACGTCTGTCACCATAAAACTGTGCTTAGTGCAGCTCAGTGACATGCCCAGTACGTCGATTTCTTGAAAGGCGTCGGTGCCGATTACGGCGGTAGAGACTTGGCCTGTGATGGCCACCATAGGCACAGAATCTAACAGGGCATCGGCTAAGGAAGTGATCAGGTTAGTCGCGCCTGGGCCTGAAGTCGCAAAGCACACGCCAGTTTTACCGCTGGCTCTTGCGTATCCTACGGCGGCAAAGGCGGCGCCTTGTTCGTGACGGCTGAGCAGATGTTCGACAGGGCTTCCATAGAGGGCATCGTATATTGGCATAATGGCACCACCTGGGTAACCAAACACTGTGGTGACTCCATGTGCTGCTAACACTTTGATTACCGCGTCTGCGCCTCTGATCATCTGCCCTGGTTCCATATTCTCTCTCGCTACGTTAGTCCTGAATTGCCGAAAATCGACGCTAATTTTTTACTCTTTCGAAGCTTAGGACCTTGCTCTAGGCCCTGAAACGAAGAACCCCCCGGTCCTTTCGGAGCGGGGGGTTCTTTCGAAACTTCTAACCTTTTAGGTCTATCAGTTTGCCATGCGCCGCCCCCGCTGTGATTTAATAATCACGACGGTAATAATCACGAGAATGAGCTTGGCAGCTTGGTTAAACATCAATATGGATTCCTAATCGGTGTTTCTAAAATTGGGATATTGCATGAAAGTTAGTTTCGCTTTGGACTTTGCCCTACCGCGAGCTATTAGCTTTACCATAAAGCGACAGCCAAACACAATAAAAAATATCTTTTGTCAAAAAAAATTCAGCTTCCCTGCCGAGACAATGCAAAACAACAAAGTAAAACGTTAACTGTTGATCCTCAGTCGGCGCGATTCACCTACCGCAGGATTCATTCACTGAACGCGCATTAACTCGCGAACGCTCACTGAAGATTCACTCACTAACTATTAACTCACTAACTATGTCGTTTTTGCCCGCTCGACAGCCCACTGAACAGGAAAAAATTTGTTTCTCACTAAGCAGATTCATCACTAAGCTGATTCATCACTAAGCAAGCTCAAGATGCGCGTTTCAGTATCTGAGGTTGCTTGGGAACTGAGCTGAGACCCAAGTCCTTTGAGTCTCAACCCTCTCCCCCAATGTTGGGCTTAATTAACTATCAATTAAGCCTCAACAATGCTCTTCATATCAGTCATGTAACCGCGAAGTTCAGCGCCAACATATTCCACAGCCGTTTCACGAATCGCTTCGTTAACTGCGATGAGCGTTAGGTTGTCGACACCGGTTGCGCTGTCTTTCAGGCCAGCACCTAAATACTCAGATGACATGGCATTAACGTAGTCGCGCAGCATAGGTACGGCGGCGTGATTGAACAGGTAGCAACCGTATTCGGCCGTGTCTGAAATCACCACGTTCATCTCATACAAACGCTTACGGGCAATAGTGTTGGCGATAAGTGGAGTTTCATGCAGTGACTCGTAATAAGCCGACTCTTCCACGATACCCGCAGACACCATGGTATCGAACGCCAGTTCCACACCCGCTTTGATCATAGCGACAAGGAAAATACCTTTGTCGAAATAGGTTTGTTCGTCGATATGCTCGCTCGATACGGGTGCATTTTCGAAACCTGTTTCGCCAGTTTCCGCTCTCCAACGCAGTAAGTTCGCATCTTCGTTCGCCCAGTCTTCCATCATAGTGCGAGAAAATTCGCCGCTGATGATGTCATCCATGTGCTTTTCAAATAATGGCTGGAGGATTTCTTTTAAATCTTCTGCAATTTCAAATGCTTTAATCTTGGCTGGATTAGACAAACGGTCCATCATGTTAGTGATGCCGCCGTGTTTCAACGCTTCAGTGACCGTTTCCCAACCTTGCTGGATAAGCTTGGCCGCGTAGCCTGGTTCAACACCATCGGCGATCATTTTCTCGTAACCTAAGATGGCACCCGTCTGCAACATACCGCACAGAATGGTCTGCTCGCCCATTAGATCTGACTTCACTTCGGCGATAAAAGACGACAGTAAAACACCGGCTCTGTCTCCACCCGTTGCGCTAGCGTAGGCTTTAGCAATCTCTAAGCCGTCACCGTCTGGATCGTTTTCTGGGTGTACCGCAATAAGGGTTGGCACACCAAAACCACGTTTGTATTCTTCACGCACTTCAGTGCCCGGGCACTTAGGCGCAACCATCACCACAGTGATATCGGGACGAACTTGCATGCCCTCTTCAACGATGTTGAAGCCGTGTGAGTAAGACAAGGTAGAACCTTGCTTCATCAGTGGCATAACCGCGTTAACCACGTTGGAATGCTGTTTGTCCGGCGTCAGGTTAAGTACCAGATCCGCCGCGGGTATTAATTCTTCAAAGGTACCGACACGGAAACCGTTGTCAGTCGCTTTTTGCCATGAGGCACGTTTCTGTTCAATCGCTTCAGGACGCAGGGCAAAAGAGATATTCAGACCCGAATCACGCATGTTCAAGCCTTGGTTAAGACCTTGAGCACCACAACCTAAAATAACAATATTCCAATCTTTGATATAGTTACAGCCGTCGCTAAACTCAGAACGGTCCATGAAACGACATTGGCCAAGCTGTGCTAATTGTTGACGTAAATTCAGAGAGTTAAAATAGTTAGCCATCTGATATACCACCTATAAGTCAGAAATTTTGGACGCAACCAAACTAACATAATGTTACGGCTTGGTTGTGATTGAAATCACTATAACCCATGCTTATCATTGCTTAAAATGATATATTCGAAACTTCATATTGCATTCTGCGCAACGTCAACTGTAATCATGAGCAGTAACATCGGCGCCAATATGCGGCACCCAATCACGCCGTCACTCAAGCCAAGGCTCAAGCTCAGACTAAACAGGATAAGATCATGGATATTCGTACCCTCAAATTGTACCTGCACTTATGTGACAGTTTGCACTTCGCCAAGACAGCGGAACAGATGCATGTGAGCCCATCGACCTTAAGCCGAGCCCTGCAAAGATTAGAAGAAGAAGTGAATGCTAAGCTGTTAGAGCGGGATAATCGCAGCGTGACCTTAACCCACGCGGGACACGAGTTTAAGCGGTTCGCCGAGCAGACCTTGAACCATTGGAGCACACTCAAGCACAGTATCGATCTCAAGCAGGACGTACTGCGCGGTCGATTGAATCTGTATTGCTCGGTCACCGCCGCCTATAGCCATTTACCAGGTTTATTGGATTTATTCCGCCAAGAACATCCCTTCGTCGAAATCGCCTTAACCACGGGAGATGCGGCGAACGCGCTGGCCGAAGTGCAACAGAATCGCGCCGATATCGCCATCGCCGCCCTGCCCGATCCGTTTCCCAGCAGCTTACACTTTGCCAAAATCGACGATGTGCCGCTGTCGATT
This sequence comes from Shewanella baltica, assembly GCF_900456975.1. Classification (NCBI taxonomy): domain Bacteria; kingdom Pseudomonadati; phylum Pseudomonadota; class Gammaproteobacteria; order Alteromonadales; family Shewanellaceae; genus Shewanella; species Shewanella baltica. Next base: position 5,233,627 of record NZ_UGYM01000002.1, on the reverse strand, counting down.
ATCGCCCCAACCATACGTTGCGCGGTGCAGCAGCAGATTTCCCAAACGCCCATCGATTGGTCGAGCGTGCCCTTTATCATTCCCGACCACGGGCCCGGACGTCGCCGCGCCGATAACTGGTTCAAACAAATGGGCATTAGCCCTAATATTTACGCCCAAGTGTCAGGCCAAGAAGCGATCGCCTCTATGGTGGCGTTAGGCTGCGGCGTGAGCATAAGCCCAGAAGTGGTAATCAATAACAGCCCAGTGCGGGATCGCATTCAACTGCTCTCGTCGCCGGTTGCGATTCCACCGTTCGAGTTAGGGTGCTGCTGCAAAGTAAAACGGCTCGACGATCCCATCGTTAATGCATTTTTGGATGTGATTTAAGCGGTACGAGTTAATACAAAAGAAATTTATGCGACAAGAGTGAATACAAAAACGGTTTTTACGTGGCGGGTATTGATGGGGCACTAGGAGCGCTAACAGTAAAACGACTCTCCAAGGCAAACACTTAGCCCAAGAGAGTCACTTATATTGAGAGTCGCTGAATCGAAAATAACTTAATCGAGAATAGCTTAATCGTCACCAGATAACGGGATTACACATCCGGTGAGTTGAGCTTATCGATAGGATCGATGCGCGTAACCAATAGCTGATCGACCTTGTAAGAATCGATATCGACCACCTCAAATTTATAGCCCGCATAGTTCACGAAATCGGTACGCTTAGGGATTTTACGCAGCATATACATCATAAAACCGGCAATGGTTTCGTAGTTCTGATTATGCGGGAATTCTTCGATGCCGAAGGCGCGCATTACGTCTGTAATAGGTGTTACCCCATCGACTAACCAAGAGTTGCTATCACGGGCGATGATCTGCTCTTCGCTCTCATGCAATGACCAAGCACCCATTACCGCGCGCTGCAAATCGTTGGTCGTGACAATCCCGACCACTAACGCATATTCGTTCATGACCACGGCAAAATCGGCGCGGCTATTCTTAAAGTATTCCATTGCCTCAGATAGGCTCAAAGTATCAGGAATAATCAGCGAAGTGTGGACTAAGTTACTGCCTTTTAAGGTAATATTCTCACCGTTAATCACTCGGATCAGCAGCTCTTTTGCATCCACAAAACCTTTGATCATATCTAACTGACCATCGCAGACGAGGAACTTGGTATGGGGATCTTCAGAAATCTTACGCTTGATATCTTCTTCGCTATCTTGCAGTAAAAAGTACACTAAGCTTTCACGGGCCGTCATGGCAGAAGTCACAGAAACGGTTTGCATTTCAAACACATTTTCCATCATCTGTTGATCACCGCGATCTAACACCCCTGCTTCGGCGCCCGCATTCATCACGGCATAAATGTCGTCAGAGGTGATGGCATCGTTACGCACGGTTGGGATTTGCAGCAGTTTAAAGATGCCGCTCGCCATACCATTGAAAAACCACACTAATGGACGCAGTAGCACGATACAGAAAGACATAGGCCCAACAACGGCCAAAGCGACGGGCTCAGGCATCGCCATGGCAATGCGTTTTGGCATCAAATCGGCCACCAGAATAAAGGCACTGGTGACGACAATAAAGGATAAAACAAAGCTCATTTGGCTCAACCAAGGATCGGTCAGCAAAGGCGACAGTAATTCATAGAAATAAGGCCGAAATGCCGACTCACCGACGATACCGCCCATGATGGCAACGGCATTAAGACCGATTTGTACTACAGTAAAAAAACTGCCGGGAACGGCTTGTAACTGCAGCACTTTTTCTGCACGGGCATCGCCCTCATCGGCCAACTGACGTAAACGGATTTTACGTGAAGCGGCAAGTGCAATTTCTGACATAGAGAAGAAACAACTCGCGCCGATTAGGCACAATATAATCATCACGTTATCAAAGAGACTCATGTAACACCTTTCATTTAACACTGGACTAACTAGGACCAACCCGCGCTTTATTGCTCGCGTGTCAGCTGAATTCATTTTATTTGGGCGCAGTTTGCTTTGTCTTGCTTGGTCTAAAAACCGTTCACGCGGCTGCGCCAGCCACTTGCTACCCTAAGATAAAAAAGCGCTTAAATTGCTCGCTTTAGGCTGTTCTCAGTATATCTGCAAATTCACGGCTTAGGCGTGACTCGACTCTCGCAGCCAGCGAATAGCGCAAATGCGCTTGCATCATTTAAGTGACGTTTTGTGTCGAAGAGACTGAATATCCAGCATTTAATTATTTTATTCGACTCGACATCATTAAGATAACTAAGTGCGGCGGCTTTGATATTGAGCTGCTAGAACGTACATTTAAGCCAATGGAATTGACTAGGCAGTCGTGGCTTTCGCTTAGTTGCGTTACGAGAAATACGTCCAGAATGGCAGCATGGATGTCACTCAGAGTGCATCACTAAATCGACTATGGGCGACAGATTATATCTCATCTGCCGCCTAATATTACCTCACCTTGAGATAATTTTTATCTTAACGGCGGATCTACAGCACAGTTTCATATAAATGTTATCAGTTAGTTAGCACGATTAGAGGCTGTCTGTGACATAACGAAACTCAGCTGACAGGGCCTAAATGTTACCGGATTTATATATAAGCGAGAGAGGATAACTGAGTAGAGATGGCTGAGTGGTAATGGCTTAATGGTGATGAATTAGGCATAACTTAGGTATAAACTTAGGCATGGATACAGGGCAGTTTGACTGCTTGATAATCAATCACAAAGCGCAGAGATAAGCTATTGATGGAGCAAAACTCAGCTTGTGCCCAACCGCGAAAGACTACGATAGGCACAAGCCTGCCTCGACCCTAGCCATTAAATCACTTCAACCTCAACTCTATTGCGACCTTTATCCTTAGCGCGATAGAGGCAAACATCGGCGCGGCGTAACACGTCGGCCATCTTAAGCCCCGAGACCTTATCTAATGGTAAAAACACGCTGCCAATACTGATGGTCACCACAGCCAACGGCGATGCTTGATGGGGTATATTGAGTTGCTCGACGAGATAACACAGCTGCGTGGCAATGGCCGTTAACTGTGCAGGCGTGACATGCTCAACAACTAAGGCAAACTCTTCGCCACCGATGCGCGCCAACAAAGCATTGTGCGGCAGGATATCGCACTGCGCTAAGGCATCTGCCACACGCTTAAGCACTACATCGCCTTCGAGATGACCGTAAGTGTCGTTGTAGGATTTGAAATAATCGACGTCCAACATAAACAGTCCCGCAGGAGTATCCGCCTGTAGTACGGTTTCTAATCTTTCGGTGAAGGGGCGTCTATTGGCTAAACCCGTTAACTCATCGGTTTCGGCCATTTCTTTCAATTGAGTATTGGCAGAAACCAGCGCTTGTTGCAGCACTATCATCTGCTGCTCTTTTTGCTCGCGCAGCAGTAACTCGTTCAATGCGGAGGCAAACTGAGTCAGCATATTCTTTTTCTGGGCGTTCCAATTCAAGGGCCGCGACACCGTCGACAGCGAGAGTAATCCCAATAACTCTCCGGCATTTTTAATCGCAAAGGCAGCAATAGAGCAAATGCCCACGGATTTCATCACTTCATATTCCTGCGGTGACAATGCCTTTAACGCCTCAAGATCCTCAATCACTAAGGTCGATTCAGTTTCGAATTTTTTAGCAAGCTGAGTAATGTTGTCCACCGAAATCCCTTGGACCTTGTTAGCATGTAACTCGCTGGTCCAAAAGCTGCGGTAATAGGCATGCTGTTGATTAAATTCGAGAATACTCACTCGTTCAACATCAAACAACTGACCGATTTTGTGGCACACCTCAGTTAAGGTTTTATCCACATTGCAGGTGTCTATGCTTAAAAATTGCAACGAAATCTCTGCCAGTAATTGATTCGACTGCGACTGCCAATCCAGTTCTTTGGTCCGCTCTTTCACTAAGTCCGACAATAAATGCTGCTGTTGCTGTAACGCACGTTGATGGCGTTTATTGATAGCGAGGTCGTTGCGTATCCTTTGATACATGGCCTTAAGCGACAATGCCACATGGGCAATCTCATCAGGACTGGCGGTCATCGTCTCGGGCACAGATAACTTCTTTAGGGATTTTAGATTGATTTTATTAGTAAAGTCTTCCAATGCTGACAATCTATCCGTCACCATGAGTCGCACTAAGGTCAAGATCAAATAGATCATCAGTAGGGTCTTTAAGCCATTGCCGAGCACAATAAAAATCAACTGTCGCCACAGCTCGTAGTAAAGCTGGTTGGTGTCTAAGCCTACGGTTAAGGTTGCGATCAGCTGATCTTGATAAGTCACAGGATAATGAAACAGGGTTTGCGACTCGTCGTCGGTTAACAGCGGTTTACCCAGCTGCATAGTGACGCCGTCGATACTGTCTAAATGCACGCTCGACACTAACGGCATCATTCCTAAACCAGAGAGCAAATCAGATAGCAGGCTGCGGTCGACGTCCCACAGCGACTTCGCCACGCTCGGCAGAATAGATTCTGAATATTCGCGGATATCCGACGTGGCATTGTCGATACTATCCTGATAGTTCCAAATCAACTGCACCAGCATAGTTAACACAGCAAAAAATGAGCTCACCCCGATAATGGTCAGCGTCATCTTATGACTAATAGAATGATTTCGATGCTTCATGTACACCCGTTATTACGCCTTGAAGGGCAACTTATTCAAAATCTGAGACTGGAAAATCTGTGGCCAATCCCGAGCAACTAACATTTGATAAAATGCCGAATCAGGCAGTAAAACGCCGAACAAGGTGACATTGTCATAGGGAATATAGTGCTTATGCTGCTGATAATATTTCAACTCGACCAAAGCTAACGCGCCAGCCATAAAGTGCCCGCCACCAATAATGCTCACCGAGTGTTGGCGACAAAGCTGTAAAATCTCGGGGGACGTATTGATCGTACTGACAAATACATCCCTACCCGAGACTAAGCCTTTTTCCTTCAATGCTTTAAGCACTCCAATCGCCATACGATCACTGGCGGTCCAAATAACATTCAGATCGGGATAACGATTCAGTAGGGTTAACGCTTGACCATAAGCCACAGCGTCGCTCCACTGGCCATAAACCGTTTGAGTCAGAGTGGCATTGGCCTGCATAAAGAAATAATCACTGGCACCTTGGGTACGTAGCACTGAAGCAGGCGTCGATTTATCGCCAGAAATCAACAGAATTTTAGCTGGCTTTCCCTCTAAGTCGTCCATTAAGCCCTTAGCGGTCGCCGAACCAATGGCGTAATTATCGGGAATAATGGCGGGTAACAGATATTCTTGCCAATGGGGATCTTGCAGTAGCGCATCACGCTCACCGATGGAAATATCATTTAAAATCAATTGCACGTAGATAGGAAAGGGGGAAAGCGCTTGCAGCATTTTTATCGCGGATTGTTTTTCATTAACCAGAATAACGTAATTGGGCAGTACCTTTGCGGAAGCTAACAACTCATCGAGTTGGGTGATCATCTTGAAATGATTGCGATCGGAATGAATGATTTCGAGCTTAATATTGAGTGTCGTCGATGCCTCCAACATCAATTGGTCGACGTCCCCCCAAAAACTGTCATCGACAGCCCCCGGATTAAAAAATACAACATCGAGTTTTGCCCAAGCCGCCCCACCAAAACCCGCAGTACAGATAAACACACACGCTAACATCCACGAACGCATAGGCGAGTTCTCCTCGACCATGTTCCCTCAAATGTCATCCTTCACAAGAGGTCACTTTATTATTATCGATTCACAACCTTGTTACCGCATCGCCGCCCAAAATGTTGCTAAAACCAGCAGCAGATGTTTCGATTAAACCACAAAATGATACAAAGTATACTTTATATGCTGACTATTTATTCAGACACCCAGTCTGTATAAGGAAATCGCGTGGATCCGTAGCAGAATATTTATGAGTCATTGCAGACTATCTTATGGGTCAGTCTTACGGCCTAACCACGTAGAAAATGACAGGGACTTAAACGTTTTAAAAGGGGAAGTTGTTGGTTCGTCATTAAAAGTCACAAGGTATACGAGTTCACTCTAGGCGTTAATGCGGCCTAACGGCCGAGGTGAATCAAGGTCGTGGGTATTCAACCCACGACTTTGACTCTAATCAAAAACTAAACCTGAACGTAAAACGTACTTCAAAGTACCGCGCCGTTTCGCGTATAACCAAACGGCAATCCCCATAGATGGCGAAGCCATAATCCCAATTACTGCTACACTCAAATTCTGCGCGAAATGACCACAAAAGGATTTGTTTATGGCGATTGCCTGCGTCAATACCCGAGCCAGTTGTGGGGTCGAAGCTCCCCAAGTCACAGTTGAAGTGCATCTCAGTAACGGCTTACCGGCATTTAATCTAGTGGGATTACCCGAAGCGTCGGTGAAAGAAGCCCGCGAGCGGGTGCGCAGCGCACTGATCAATGCAGGATTCGAGTTTCCGATGCGGCGGATAACCGTTAACCTCGCGCCAGCAGATTTACCTAAACAAGGTGGTCGCTACGATTTACCCATAGCCGTGGGCATACTAGCCGCCTCGGAACAAATCCCAGCTAATAGCTTAAAAAATCTTGAGTTTGTCGGTGAGCTGGCACTGTCTGGGCACATACGTTATTGCCAAGGATTATTACCGGCGATTATCGCCGCTAAGCGCCAAGACCATACCTTGATATTGCCGCTGGATAATCGCCACGATGCCGAGCTAGTCGGCTATCCTAATGTGTTGTTTGGCTCGCACCTTCAGAGCTTAGCCGCTTATTTACAGGGGCAAAACCAACTACCGACGCTGGCGCCGCAATTAGAATGGATAAGCCAAGAGACGCCTGAGTCCCATACTTGCCTGAGCGATGTGATTGGCCAATATCAGGCCAAGCAAGCACTCGAAATTGCCGCGGCGGGAAACCATAACCTCCTGATGCTTGGCCCGCCAGGTACGGGCAAAACCATGCTTGCCAGCCGAATGATGGCGCTTTTGCCCGCGCTTAATTATGAGGAAGCTTTAGAAGTGGCAGCGATTCATTCCGTTGCCGGACTCGACATTAAGCCGCAGCATTTTTTGCAGCGACCCTTTCGCTCGCCACACCACACAAGTTCATCGATATCCCTCGTGGGTGGCGGCAGTATCCCAAAACCCGGTGAAATTTCCCTCGCCCACCGTGGCGTGCTGTTTTTAGATGAAGTGGCTGAATTTCCGCGTAAAGTCTTAGATTGCCTGCGCGAGCCGATGGAAACCGGCGAAGTGGTGATTTCCCGCGCAGCCGCTAAGCTGACATTTTTGAGTCGCTTCCAACTAATTGCGGCGATGAATCCCAGCCCGAGCGGTGATATTGATAGCCAACACAGATCGAGCCCCGAACAGATTCAACGTTATCTTTCACGGCTTTCGGGCCCATTTCTCGACCGTTTCGATTTAACCATTGAAGTGCCCAAACTCCCCGCCGGCACCTTGACTCAAACCGCGCCGCAAACAGAAACCAGCCAAGATATCGCCAAGCGAGTGAAACGAGCGCGTGAGCTGCAACTCGGCCGCGCTGGCGTGCTCAATAGCGAACTCACAGGGAAACAATTGAAACGCTTTAGCGGGATCAGTGACGCTGATTTAGTGTTTTTGGAACAAAGCGTGGTAAAGCTTGGCCTCTCGGTTCGCAGCTTTCATCGTATACAAAGAGTCGCGCGCACGATTGCCGATCTGGAACAAGTGCCTAACACAGAACGCCGCCATATTGCCCAAGCACTGGGTTATCGCGCTATGGATAGATTACTCGCCCGCTTATCCCAGCAATATTGAGTTTTCGCGGGAACAAATGTTAACAAATGCACCGACCAGCAGTGCCTAAGATTGAGCCAAACGCCGACACCGAGTAACATAGGCCTCCAATTTTTGTCAGGGGGCTCGGATGGGAACGCTGTTTTCACAGATAAAAGGCTGTATCGCATTTTTAGGCTACGTTATAAATACCGTCTTTTGGACTATCCCAATCGTGTTGATCAGTTTTATAAAACTGATACCTATCAGTCCATTAAGGACTGCAACTAGCCATGTGCTCGACTTTTGTGCCAGCGCTTGGATCAGCGTCAATGGTGTGATTGAGCGCTGCTTGCATCCGGTTAAGATAGAACTGAGTGGTGACACCGACTTTTCCACTAAAGAGTGGTATATGGTGATTGCCAATCACCAGTCTTGGGTGGATATCCTGATCCTGCAGCGGGTTTTTAACCGAAAAATCCCTTTCTTGAAGTTTTTCCTCAAGCAAGAACTGATTTTTGTGCCGATTTTAGGCTTAGCTTGGTGGGCGCTCGATTTTCCTTTTATGCGCCGTTACAGCACGGCACAGTTGCGTAAAAATCCTAAGCTAAAGGGCAAAGACATTGAAATTACTCGTAAAGCCTGTGCTAAGTTCAAGGCTAAACCGGTAAGTGTGATGAACTTTGTCGAAGGCACGCGCTTCAGCAAGGCTAAACATCAAAAGCAGAACTCACAGTTCCAACATTTGTTAAAACCCAAAGCGGGCGGCATGGCCTTCGCGCTATCGGCCATGGGTGAACAGATCCACAAGCTAGTCGATGTCTCCATTTACTACCCAGACTCAGTGCCAAGCTATTGGGACTACCTGACAGGTAAGTTGCCAAGCGTTAAAGTACACATCAAGGTTTCTGATATTGATCCTGCGATGCGCGGCGATTATATGAATGACCGCGATTTTAAAATTGGCTTCCAAGAACAACTGAATCAACTCTGGCTCACTAAGGATCAAGTGTTAAGCCAACTCGCTAGCCAAGCGAATAAAGAATAAAGGTAACGCCACTATGTTGAATTTCCTGCCCGGGCCAGTGTTGTTTATGCTGAGCTTAAGCTTGCTGATCATTAATACCGCCGTTTGGGGCTCGCTTATCAGCATAGGCGGAGTCGTAAAACTCGTGATGCCAGCGCAAAGTGCACGTAATGCGGTGACTGCGGTTATGAATCGTTTTATGTGGGCGTGGGCCTGCTGCAACGGTGGCATCTTGTATTTGATCGCTAAAATTGAGTGGGATGTCGAAGGGCTCGAAGGACTCGATAAAAACAGCTGGTACTTGCTGATCAGCAACCACCTCAGTGGATTCGACATTGCCGCGCAAACCTATGTGTTACGTAACCATATTCCTATGCTGAAGTTCTTCCTCAAAAGAGAACTCGCCTATGTGCCGATTATGGGACTGGGTTGTTGGGCGCTGGATATGCCTTTCATGAACAGGACTAGCCCGGCAAAACTCAAGAAGAATCCGAAGCTTAAGGGCAAAGATTTAGCGACCACACGCCGCGCCTGCGAAAAGTTTAAAAATATGCCCACCTCGATCATTAACTATGTTGAAGGCAGTCGTTTCACTAAAGATAAACATCAGCGCCAAAACTCACCTTATCAGCATTTGTTGCGTCCTAAAGCAGGCGGTATCGCCTTTACTTTATCGGCCATGGGTGAGCAATTTACGAGCCTGCTGGATATGACTATTGTCTATCCCGATGCACCTGACGATATTCTGTTTTGGGTAATGAACGGTAAAGTCACTAAGATCATTGTTAGGATAAGAGCGTTGCCCGTACCTCAAGTCGATCCAACGCGTTATTTCTCTGAGTCTGAATATCGCGTCGAGTTCCAACGCTGGTTAAACCAAGTGTGGGCGGAAAAAGATCAACAAATCGATGCCTTACTGCAAACGAATCAAAATGTCGCGGATAGCGCCGACAGCACCAATCACACTCAAGCGAGCTAGATCTGCTCAGTTCTTTTCTTACTTTGCTCTAGTTCTGCAACCCATGCCGCTGCAGCGGATAACTCAAATTCATTGAATACGGTTATCCCTGCTGCGCTGAGTTTTTCAGCCGTTAATCCCTGTCCCGCGATTAATTGCTTCGCAAATTGACCATCGTAGATCTGCTTATTACCACAGGATGGACTGCGGGCTTTTAGGATCGCCACTTTAATCCCTTCTTGCTGCGCCAGCTTTAGGGCGAGATCGGCTCCCAGACTAAAAGCGTGGGTCACATCCTCACCCTGAGCGGTTAAGATACGCTGCCCAACCCGCTCAGCAGGCGGTCTGGGTGTCGGCAAACCGCCTGCACATTCGGGACAAATCGCCACAATCCGCCCTTGCTCGAGCCACGTCTGCACAAGTTCGCTCTCCATCAAGTTATGACCACCGTCGTAGCGCACCGCTTGCCCGAGTAAACAACTGCTCACTAACACTTTTTCCACTGTCATGCCCAAATGTCTCATTCCGCCCATAGCATAACGCGAAGGACAAACATGCCAAATGCTTTTGGACGATTTCCCCCAAAGCCATCAACACCTGCAACAAGAACGGACGGCAAAAACCACTTAATTGTTGACAATTTAATATTTAAAAATTCATAAGCTAAAATATTAAAAACGAACAAATTAAAATAAAACTATAAAAATCAGAGTAATAAATAAAAATCAATTAGGATGTAGACTTACGTCTAAGTAAACACATTGTTGACAATCCACTAAGAGAGGGCTATTTTTTACCCATTGTCGACAATCCTATTAATAGTGATGCGCTCTATGTTGAAGCAAGACACGACGTTCGTTTCTGATGACACACATGTTTCCCACCTGCATAAGGTCAAATCGACCTCGGCAGATAAAACGTCGACCACACTCGCCGATCAAATTTTGGTGCAGATCCAAACCAGCATCATCAAGGGCGAACTGCCTGCGGGCAGTAAAATTAACGAGCAAGCGCTGGCCGAAAAATACGGTATCAGCCGCGGCCCGACCCGCGAAGCCCTGCAAACCTTAGAAAGACAACGCTTAGTAGTGCGCGCACCCCATGTTGGCGCCCGCGTAGCACAGCTGACAGTTAGCGAACTTAACGATTTATATCAACTGCGTAGCGTACTTGAAGGCATGGCCTGCGAACTCGCCGCCAGTCGTATCACTCCAGAACAATTAGCCAAGTTAGAAGATTTGCTCGCCATGCAGGAAGCGGCGCTCGCTAAGGGTGATACCTACTTCCAAGAGGAAGGCGATGTCGATTTTCACTACCAAATTATTCAAGCCAGCGGTAACAAGCATCTGCAGGAAACCTTAGTCGGCGGCCTGTATCACCTGCTGCGCATGTACCGCTACCAATGCACCAATAAAAATCGCCCCGTTAAAGCGATTGCCGAACACAGACGCATAGTAGAAGCCATTGCCCAGCGCGATGGTGAGTTGGCCAGTTTGCTGATGCGTCGCCATATCGAGCAGGGGCGTAAAAATACCGAATTACGCTTAATTGAATTGCAAGCCAATGCAGCCGCAAAAGAAACCTTAGCCAACATCAGCTAAGTTTATACGGCTCAATATGCCCACTTCCCATAAATGGAAAAGGATAAGGACAAGACCATGACCCAAAGCGCAGGATTACGTTTTCGCCAAGCTCTTGCTAAGGCTAAACCGTTACAAATCGTTGGCACCACCAATGCCTATTTTGCCTTGATGGCAGAGCAAACTGGCTTCCAAGCCTTGTATCTTTCGGGCGCTGGCGTTGCCAATGCTTCATACGGTTTGCCTGACTTGGGCATGACCTCAATGAACGACGTGCTGATCGATGCTGGCCGAATCACCTCTGCAACACAAGTGCCTTTACTGGTCGATATCGATACAGGCTGGGGCGGCGCATTCAACATTGCTCGCACCATCAAAGAATTCGAAAAAGTCGGCGTCGCCGCTGTGCACATGGAAGACCAAGTGTCGCAAAAGCGTTGCGGCCACAGACCTAACAAAGCGGTCGTGAGCATTGAAGAAATGGTCGATCGCATTAAAGCGGCCGTCGATGCCCGTACCGATCCTAACTTTGTGATCATGGCGCGTACCGATGCGGTTGCCGTTGAAGGCTTAGAAGCAGGTATCGAACGCGCGCAAGCCTATATCGCCGCCGGTGCCGACATGATCTTCGCCGAAGCTTTAACTGAGCTAGACCAATATCGCCACTTTAAAGCGCAAGTCAAAGCGCCGATTTTGGCCAACATGACTGAATTTGGCCAAACCCAATTGTTCAATAAAGAAGAACTCGCCGAGGCGGGCGCCGATATGGTGCTCTATCCACTCGGTACTTTCCGTGCAGCCAACCAAGCGGCACTGAACGTCATGCAAGCGCTGATGAATGATGGTCATCAACGCAACGTGCTCGACACTATGCAGACCCGTAAAGACTTGTATAAGTACTTGGGCTACCACGCCTTTGAAGACAAGTTAGATCAACTGTTTAGCCAAGATAAATAACTAAGCAAGCGAGAAAGCAAAATACACAAGACCATGGATTGTCAGTAGAAGCGCAAGCTCATGTTGTTACTGAAACCCAGACGCTTTGCCCCAAGCAGCAAGGCGTCACCGAAAAGCTGCACCCCTACAGGGTTTGGCGTTAAAGCAGATTTAACGTTAAACAAGTTACATAAAAAGTGCAGCCTTAACCAATAAATGTCGGCGAATGAACACTCAAAAATGAGTGCATTCATCCACCAGCAATAACCACACAGAGTTAACGGAAGGGAAGGATTATGTCAGAAGCTAAAAAACTAAGCGGTGCAGGATTACGTGGCCAGAGCGCAGGCGAAACGGCATTGAGCACAGTGGGCGTGTCAGGCAGCGGCCTCACGTACCGCGGTTATGATGTGAAAGATCTCGGTGAAAATGCCACCTTCGAAGAAGTCGCCTATCTCATTCTTTACGGCGAGTTGCCCACTCAAGCCCAGCTTGATGCCTACAAAACCAAACTCAAAGGCCTTCGCGGTCTACCACAAGCCTTAAAAGAAGTATTAGAACGCATTCCTGCTGAAACTCATCCTATGGATGTGATGCGTACTGGCTGCTCTATGCTAGGCAACTTAGAAGCCGAACACAGCTTTGCCGATCAGAGTGAAATCACCGACCGCCTATTGGCTGCATTCCCATCGATCATCTGTTACTGGTATCGCTTTAGTCACGATGGCGTGCGTATCGACACTGAAACCGATGACGATCAAATTGGCGCGCACTTCCTGCATTTATTACATGGTAAAGCGCCGTCGGCACTGCATGCAAAAGTGATGGACGTATCATTAATTCTTTATGCAGAACATGAATTTAACGCATCAACCTTTACCGCTCGCGTCTGTGCTTCAACTCTGTCAGACATGCATTCGTGCGTAACAGGTGCGATTGGTTCACTGCGCGGCCCGCTGCATGGCGGCGCGAACGAAGCAGCGATGGAACTCATTCAAGACATGAAAGATGAAGCCGATGCGCGCGACATTTTAATGGGTAAACTGGAGCGTAAAGATAAGATCATGGGCTTCGGTCACGCAATTTACCGCGACAGCGATCCACGTAATGCCATCATCAAAGAATGGTCAGAAAAACTGGCTGCCGCCAACGGTGACGACCGTCTATACCGCGTATCGGTTGCCTGTGAAGCCCTGATGTGGGAACAGAAAAAACTCTTCTGTAATGCAGATTTTTTCCACGCCAGCGCGTACCACTACATGGACATTCCGACTAAGTTGTTCACGCCAATCTTCGTGTGTTCACGGGTAACGGGCTGGGCGGCGCACGTGATGGAGCAACGCTCTAACAACCGCATCATCCGCCCAAGTGCCGATTATGTGGGCGTTGCACCACGCAAAGTCGTCCCCATTGCCAACCGTTAAGCCAAGCTAACGACTCTTGGCGCGAGACTTCTGTTAAAGAAATGTCTGTGAATAGACTGTCTCGCGCCAACTTCATTTTCCGAAATGGATGATGTTATGAACACTGCTATGAATACCCAATATCGCAAGCCCTTACCCGGCACCAAACTCGATTATTTCGACACCCGCGAAGCCATAGAAGCGATCGCTCCTGGCGCGTACGCCAAGCTACCTTATACATCGCGCGTACTCGCGGAAAACTTAGTCCGTCGCTGCACACCTGCGGACTTAACCGCCTCGCTGAAACAAATTATCGAATCTAAGCAAGAACTGGATTTCCCTTGGTTTCCTGCCCGCGTAGTTTGCCACGACATTTTGGGGCAAACTGCCTTAGTTGACCTTGCAGGCCTGCGTGATGCGATTGCCGCTAAAGGTGGCGATCCCGCTAAAGTGAACCCTGTTGTACCAACACAACTCATTGTGGATCACTCGCTCGCCGTTGAGTTTGGTGGTTTTGATAAAGACGCCTTTGCCAAAAACCGCGCTATCGAAGACAGACGCAACGAAGACAGATTCCACTTTATTGATTGGACGCAAAAAGCCTTTAAAAACATTGATGTTATCCCTCAGGGTAACGGCATCATGCACCAAATTAACTTAGAGCGTATGTCGCCTGTGGTGCATGCTCGCAATGGCGTGGCCTTCCCCGATACTCTAGTTGGCACCGACAGCCACACGCCGCACGTTGATGCTCTGGGCGTTATCGCCATTGGTGTCGGCGGGCTAGAAGCCGAAAGCGTGATGCTGGGACGCGCATCTTATATGCGTCTGCCGGACATTATCGGTGTCGAGCTCACAGGCAGACCGCAGCCTGGCATTACGGCCACTGACATAGTATTAGCCTTGACCGAATTTTTACGCGCACAAAAAGTCGTCTCCTCTTACTTAGAGTTCTTCGGTGAAGGCGCAGCGGCGCTGACACTCGGCGATCGAGCCACGATTTCAAACATGACGCCTGAATTTGGCGCCACCGCAGCCATGTTCTACATCGACCAGCAAACCCTTGATTATTTGACCTTAACGGGCCGCGAAGCCGAGCAAGTAAAACTGGTTGAAACCTATGCTAAAACCGCAGGTTTGTGGGCCGACAGCTTGACTGAAGTGCACTATCCACGGGTACTGCGTTTTGATTTATCCTCGGTGGTGCGCACCATTGCAGGACCATCAAACCCACATGCACGGGTGCCAACATCAGAATTGGCTGAGCGCGGAATTAGCGGCGTAGTTGAAAACGAGCCCGGCTTAATGCCCGATGGCGCAGTGATTATCGCGGCGATTACCAGCTGTACTAACACCAGTAACCCACGCAACGTGATTGCTGCTGGTCTGATTGCCCGCAACGCCAACGCTAAAGGCTTAAGCCGCAAACCTTGGGTCAAAACCTCACTGGCACCCGGCTCTAAAGCGGTGCAATTATATTTAGAAGAAGCCAAGCTATTACCAGAGCTTGAACAGCTCGGTTTTGGCATTGTTGGTTTTGCCTGCACGACATGTAACGGCATGAGCGGCGCGCTGGATCCTGTGATTCAAAAAGAAGTGATCGACCGCGACTTGTACGCCACCGCAGTGTTATCGGGTAACCGCAACTTCGATGGCCGTATTCATCCCTATGCTAAACAAGCCTTCTTAGCATCGCCGCCATTAGTGGTCGCCTACGCAATTGCCGGCACTATACGTTTCGATATCGAAAAGGATGTGCTGGGATTAGATCATGATGGTAAACCAGTCAAACTTATCGACATTTGGCCATCGGATGAAGAAATCGATGCCGTGATTGCGACCAGTGTTAAACCTGAGCAGTTCCGCAAAGTGTACGAGCCTATGTTCGATTTAGCCGTCGATTACGGCGAGCAAATTAGTCCGCTGTACGATTGGCGTCCGCAATCTACTTATATTCGTCGCCCACCTTATTGGGAAGGCGCATTGGCCGGAGAGCGCACGCTAAAAGGCATGCGACCACTAGCGGTACTGGGTGACAACATCACCACAGACCATTTATCACCGTCGAACGCCATTATGCTCGACAGCGCCGCAGGCGAATACCTGCACAAAATGGGCTTGCCGGAGGAAGACTTTAACTCCTACGCCACCCACAGAGGCGATCACTTAACCGCCCAGCGCGCGACCTTTGCCAATCCCAAGCTCAAAAACGAGATGGCAATCGTTGACGGTAAAGTACAACAAGGTTCACTAACGCGTATCGAGCCCGAAGGCCAAGTGACCCGCATGTGGGAAGCGATTGAAACCTATATGGAACGTAAGCAGCCGCTGATCATCATAGCGGGTGCAGACTACGGCCAAGGTTCGTCCCGCGACTGGGCAGCCAAAGGCGTGCGTTTAGCTGGGGTTGAGGCCATTGTTGCCGAAGGTTTCGAGCGCATTCATCGCACTAACTTAGTGGGTATGGGCGTGTTGCCGCTGGAATTTAAAGCCGGCGACAATCGCGCCACCTACGCCATCGACGGCACCGAAGTGTTCGATGTCCTCGGCACGCCAGCGCCACGAGCAGATTTGACCGTCGTCATCACCCGTAAAAACGGTGAGCGCATCGAAGTTCCAGTAACCTGTCGTCTCGATACCGCCGAAGAAGTCTCGATCTACGAGGCGGGCGGCGTATTGCAACGCTTCGCGCAGGACTTTCTCGAATCGAATCAGGCTTAAATCGAATCTTGTTTGAGTCGAGTCTTGAATCAAGGCTCGGCTCAAGTAAAACACGAATATCAGCTAAAGATAAGCTAGCTAAACCGAGCGCCAATAACTTCCCCAATTAAGTTACTGGCGCTCATTTGGATTCCATTGGGAGTCCTTTTGGAGTCAATCTATGAATGCTTCAACACCCCACGCGCCGCAAATCAAAGTTGCTGCGACCTATATGCGCGGCGGCACCAGTAAAGGCGTGTTTTTCCGGCTGCAGGATTTGCCTAAAGCCGCACGAGTTGCTGGCCCTGCTCGTGATGCGCTACTGCTGCGAGTGATTGGCAGCCCAGATCCCTACGGCAAACAAATTGATGGCATGGGTGCAGCCACCTCAAGCACCAGTAAAACTGTGATCCTCTCCCCTAGCACTCAAACCGATCACGATGTCGATTACCTGTTCGGCCAAGTGGCCATCGACAAACCCTTTGTCGATTGGAGCGGCAACTGCGGCAACTTAACCGCCGCCGTCGGCGCCTTTGCCATCAGCAATGGCTTAATTGATACGGCCCGCATTCCACACAATGGCATCTGCACTGTGCGTATTTGGCAAGCCAACATAGGCAAAACCATTATCGCCCATGTACCCATCACCCAAGGTGAAGTGCAAGAAACCGGTGATTTTGAGCTCGATGGTGTGACCTTTCCCGCGGCCGAAGTGCAAATCGAATTTATGAATCCGGCTGCGGACGAAGATGCCAATTCTAACGGAGGGAGTGGCAGCATGTTCCCGACCGGCAATGTTGTTGATGTACTAGAAGTGCCGGGTATTGGCAGCTTTAAGGCCACTATGATTAACGCTGGCATTCCCACCATTTTTATCAATGCAGAGGACTTAGGCTACACAGGCACTGAGCTGCAGGATGATATTAATAGCGACACGGCGACACTGGCTAAATTTGAAACCATTCGCGCCTATGGCGCTGTGCGTATGGGCTTGATTTCGCATATAGATGAGGCCATTACACGCCAACATACGCCCAAGGTCGCCTTTGTTGCTAAACCCAAAGCCTATGTGTCATCGAGCGGCAAACCCGTCAATACCGATGATATCGACTTGCTCGTGCGCGCACTGTCGATGGGCAAACTGCACCACGCCATGATGGGCACAGCAGCAGTGGCAATTGGCACAGCAGCAGCAATCCCCGGCACCTTAGTTAACTTAGCCGCTGGTGGAGACATTAAGGACAAAATAGATGCAGTGCGTTTTGGTCATCCCTCAGGCACGCTGCGTGTTGGGGCTGAGGCGTCAATGGTTGACGGCGAATGGACAGTCGTTAAAGCCATTATGAGCCGCAGCGCCCGCGTGCTAATGGAAGGTTTTGTGCGAGTGCCGAGCGAGTGTTTCTAATCGTTTATCTGGTTTTAGGTTCAATCGCTAAAGGCACACAAGGAAGACGATTCAAATGAAAAAAACAACGGCATTACGACAAATGCTCAGTGGTAGCGATATTCACGTCGCCCCAGGCGTTTACGATGGCATGACCGCACGTTTAGCCGAACAGGCGGGGTTTAAGCTGATTTATGCCAGTGGCGGCGCGATTGCGAGAAGTTGTGGTTTCCCCGATATAGGCATGCTGAGCTTTAGCGAAGTGTTGCATCGACTCGAGCAAATGGTCGAAGTGACCCAAGTGCCCATCATAGCGGATGCAGATACTGGGTTTGGTAATGCCATCAACGTGAGCCGTACAGTGAAAGCCTTTGAGCGAGCAGGTGTCGCAGCATTGCACTTGGAAGATCAAACCTTTCCAAAGCGCTGCGGCCATCTGAATGATAAATCTTTGGTGAGTACCCAAGAAATGGTGCACAAAATCCGTGTTGCCAAGGATAGCCAAACTGACCCAGATTTTACCTTAATTGCCCGCACTGATGCGATCGCCGTTGAAGGATTCGACGCTGCAATGGAACGATCACATGCGTATTTAGCAGCGGGTGCCGACGTGATTTTTGTCGAAGCGCCAGAAACCGTTGAGCAAATTGAATTGATCGCTAAGCATATCAAGCAGCCTAAGCTCATCAATATGTTCCACAGTGGTAAAACACCGCTGGTGTCGAAGGACAGACTGCAAGCATTGGGATACAAGTTCATCATTATTCCCTCAGACTTACAGCGAGCGACTATCCATGCTTGTCAGCACACCTTACGCACCATTCTCGAGCAAGGTGACAGTGGCAGTATTGCCGAGCAGATGGTGTCGTTTGCAGAGCGTGAACGGATCATAAATACACAAGCGTATTTGGATCTTGACCTCGGCTATTGACGTAACTGAGTCAATGCAAGTTTACCCCTGCCATCTAAACGCTAAAACAGTTCAACCAAAGACCTTGCTTCTCCCCCTTCCGGCAAGGTCTTTTTCTATTCGCCCTCATGATTTTAGTGACTCTGCGCACTGGTTTTCGCTGCATTTGTCGCAGCATCATATGTTGGCCAATCTTAAACAGTGCTAAGATTCTTAAGCTTAAACACTGGAAAAAAAGCTCGTCATAACCAGCACAAAGACACTAAAACAGCATATTTGAACTATCGCGTTATCGATGACAGAATCGCGCCCATCGATTTTGGTTGTTTTTAAACCAAGTCAGCAATTTAAGCTAAAGTTTTTACAACAAAATGGCATTTAAGGTCTAGGCTAAGAACTAAACTAAATAGAAACCTAATCAGGATGGGTCCGTTTTTTGGTAGGGGAAAATTTGAGTCAACTAATCCACAAGCTAGTGCTAGGCGCGCTTTGTATCCTAAGTTTGTGGGGGATCTCGTGCAATGGATTAGCGCAACCATTGAGCGCCGCTTTCACGCAGCTTAAATTTGAACATATTCGCAGTGAAGATGGTCTCAACCAGAATACGATTACCAGCCTGTTTATGGACAGTGCTGGCATGTTGTGGATTGGAACTCAAGATGGTTTGCATGCCTACAACGGTCATAACTTCACCATTTTCACCCACTCTCCCAACGATCCTAGCAGTATTTCTGAAAGTTATGTCTCTGACATTATTCAAGATTCAGAAGGCTACATTTGGGTTTCCACGTTCAGCCAAGGGGTCAATCGACTCGATTTGAGCACTGGGACCTTTGAGCACTTTGGCCAAGAACAAGGTCTGACCGATCCCCGCACCACCAAACTCAGCATAGTGGGTAATACACTCTGGATTGGTACTAAAGCAGGACTATTTTCCCTATCGACCAAAACCAAACGCATTACCCAGGTCAGTTTAGGTAACAGCGTCGAGCCCTATATCACTAGCTTAGCCAATGTTGAAAACACGTACCTGCTGGCAGGTACCCAAGATAGCGGCACCTTTGCCGTCAGTGCGAATACCATCACTCGCTTAAACGTGCCGCAAAATGTCACCACCTATCAAATTCGGGCGAACTCGGCCTACTCGATCACTTTAGCCCTTGGTGGACAACTATGGCACTACAACTTGGCCTCGCAGCAGGGCGAAATCCTTTGGCAGACTGACGATAACGTGCCTTACATTAAGGATTTTATCCAAACCGAACAGGGTGACTTTTGGGTCGTCGGGCCTGAAGCGGGTCTCATTCAACTCGAGAAAAATGATAATTTATTCACAGCGACCTACCATAGATACGATCCTAAGCGCACTAACAGTATCAGTGAAAATAACATACTGAGTTTACTACAAGATCCCTTTGGCAACTTATGGCTAGGCGCCAGTTATTCGGGATTAGATAAAATTAATACCCGTCGCCAGTATTTTCAGCATATTTTCGAATACACCACGGAGCTGTCGCAACAGAGCAACAATATTCGCACCTTATTCCGCAGCAAAGATAATGCCCTTTGGATAGGCACTGAAGGCGCAGGGCTTAAGCGCATATTAGCCGATGGAAAATATGAGCATTATACGGAGCTATTTGCGAACGCCTTAGGAATGCATCAACGCAATTTAAACCTCATCCTGCGAGATATTGATCAAGACAAAGCTGGCGTGCTCTGGTTTGCCACTAACTATGGACTCGGTCGGCTGTCGCCAGAGGGCGATTTCCAATTACTCAAGGTCACTACAAGTACGGACCAAGGCTCTGAAGCCAATTATATTCGCAATCTAGACATTGATGATCAAGGTCATCTCTGGGTAGCAACGACCCATGCCATCTATCGCAAAGCTATAGATACCGATGAGTTTACTTTTATCTCATTGGCACATATTGATAATTTCTATCCGGCACAAAACCAGCTTTTAATCCTAAGAGCACACAAAGATACGCTTTGGATAGGCACACTCAATGGCCTGCTGAAACTGGATATGAAAACGGGGATAGGTAAATCTTACTTCCATCAATCCTCTAATAAGAAAAGCTTAATCAACAACCGTGTCCGCGATATTTTGGTGACTCAGGCGGGTGAGGTATGGTTCGCCACCCATGGCGGGATCAGTAAGTTATCTTCCCAAGGTGCCGATGCAGGCTTTACTCATTACACCCGCGAGCAGGGATTACCAAGCGATACCATCTACGCCTTACTTGAGGACCAAGAACATAACATTTGGTTTAGCAGCAATGCCGGCATAGGTAAACTTAACCCTAAAACCAATCGCATCATCATATTCAACGAACAAGAAGGTTTGCAGGCACTGGAGTTTAACGGCGGTGTAAAACTTCAGGACAGCGATGGCGATCTCTGGTTTGGCGGTATTAACGGCATCAATCGTTTCAATCCCCAGTCGATTCCAGATCAACGACCAGATGTCAAAGTCGCGCTCACTGGCTATAGCATTGCGGGAAAAGGCCACACGATTCTCGATTTAAGCCGCCCCCCTAGCATAGTGATGGACTATAGCGATCAGCTAGTCAGTTTTGAGGTGACCTCATTGGATTTCAGCTACACGGGTAAAAACCGTTTCAGCTATTATCTCGAAGGGTTTGATAACAGATGGCATGAGCTACCCACAGGCAATGAAATCACCTTTACTAACATCAATCCTGGCCATTACCGATTACATGTTCGTCATGGGCTGCAATATAACTCAGAAGGTGCCTATGCGCTGCTTGTCGATCTGAATGTGCAAGCCCCCTTCTATCGCACTCAATTCGCCTATATCCTCTATTTCTTACTCACTTTAGGACTGCTGGCTTGGGCCATTATCTGGCGTAGGAACAAACGCCAACAGCAACGTGAATTTGAAACCAGTATCCGCGCCTCAGAAGAGCGGCTAAAGCTGGCACTTTGGGCGTCTGGCGATGGCATGTGGGACTGGAACATAGCCGAAAACCAAGTCTATCGTACCAATATGGACTCTTCGATTCCCCATTGGAACAGCAGCAATATTGCCCATGAGAGCATGCACTCTGAAGACAGAGAGAGATTCAAACTTGAGCTAAACGAGCACCTTCAAGGCCGCTCGCCTTTCTTCGAAGCTGAGTACCGTGTCGAACGCTCACCGGGTAATTGGGTGTGGATTTTAGACCGTGGCAAAGTGGTTGAAAAAGATAGCTTAGATAACCCAATCCGCATGACAGGGACTAACCGTAATATCACCTCTCGTAAACTGATTGAGAACGAGCTGGTATTGTCCTCGCAAGTGCTCAACAGTATGAATGAAGCGGTTGTCGTGGCGGGCCTAGATTATCGCATTCGCTCGGTTAATCCCGCATTTTGTGCCATTACTGGCTACACAGAGCGCCAAATCACCGACAGGCATTTCATTCATTTAGCCTTTGGGCGCCAACAGCGAGAATTGTTCAATACCATTGAACAACAGCTACTGCGCCATAAACATTGGGTCGGGGAGCTGTGGATCCGCAATAAACAACGGCAGGCGATTTTAGTCTGGCTTGAGATCAACCAAGTTATCGATATTAAAGGTGAAACCAGTCACTTCGTCGCCGTATTTACCGACATCACACAGCGGAAAAAAGCCGAAGAAGATCTGCGTTTCCTCGCCAGTTTCGACACCTTAACGGGCCTGCCAAACCGAACCTTATTCCAAGACAGGCTCAATCACGCGATAACCCAAGCGCATAGGGCGAACAATATCGTCGCCTTACTGTTTTTAGATCTCGACCGCTTTAAACATATCAACGACTCCATGGGGCACCATGTCGGCGATTTACTGCTCAAAGCGGTAGCCAGAAGACTGCAAAATGCGGTGCGTGATGGCGATACGGTCGCACGCCTAGGTGGTGATGAATTTACCATTATTTTAGAAGGGGTGGCGAAAACCAAAGCCGCCACTTTGATCTCAGAGAAAGTACTCAGAGCATTCCAAACGCCCTTCTTATTGGACGATAAAACGCTAACCATTTCGACCTCCATCGGCATCAGTCTCTATCCAAATGATGCTGATAATGCCGACTCGCTGATTAAATTTGCCGATACAGCCATGTACCACGCGAAATCCTCAGGTAGAAATAACTTCCAGTTTTATACTTCTAAGTTAAATGAAATTGCCACTCGCCATGTGCAACTCGAAAGTGGGTTAAAAGAGGCGATTCAGCGCAACGAGTTGAGCTTAGTTTATCAGCCTAAGTTCTGTTTAAAAGATGGCTCGCTGACTGGGATAGAAGCGCTTTTACGTTGGCATCACACTGAACTTGGCCCCATTTCCCCCGTCGAGTTTATTCCGCTGGCGGAAGAAACCGGCATCATCACCCAAATTGGCCATTGGGTGATCAATCAAGCTTGCCAGCAATTAGCCGAATGGAACAGCTTAGGATTCAACGGTATCACTGTCGCCGTTAACCTATCGGCTCGCCAACTTAAGGCCGATATTATCTCCACTATAGAAGTTGCCTTAG
This sequence comes from Shewanella baltica, assembly GCF_900456975.1. NCBI lineage: Bacteria > Pseudomonadati > Pseudomonadota > Gammaproteobacteria > Alteromonadales > Shewanellaceae > Shewanella > Shewanella baltica. The sequence continues at coordinate 5,210,472 of NZ_UGYM01000002.1, read as the reverse complement.
CGGTTTCAGGTCTCCCGGCACAATCCCTTGAGCTTGAACTGACAGAGTCGATGATCATGGGCAATCCGCAGGAGTCAGTCAGTATTCTATCTAAACTAAAGGCCCTAGGCTTGACCATAGCGGTGGATGATTTTGGGACGGGTTATTCGAGCCTAAGTTATCTCAAACGCTTCCCGATAGACACGCTGAAAATCGATCGAGAGTTCGTCAGAGACATCACCAATGATCCTGACGATGCGGCCATCACCAGCGCCATTATTGCCCTCGCTCACAGCTTAGACCTGAACGTTGTCGCCGAAGGCGTAGAGACCCAAGAACAGCTCAACTTCTTGGCGATGCAGGGTTGCGATCAAGTACAAGGTTTCTTACTCAGTAAACCCTTAAGTGCCGCGGATTTTTTAACTTTACTCAAGAATCAATCTAAGCCACAGCCGATTTGATTTGGTTTGATTTGAGGCGAAGCCTACAAATGTCATCGTCAAAAATAGCCAATAAAAAAGGCTCCTAGGAGCCTTTAATCATCACCACAACATCCTTACTTTGCTAAACGTTCAACACGCTTAACCCAGCCTTCAGGACCTTGAATGTGGCCCTTTTGGATTTCGGTATACAGTTTGTAGATGCGCTGAACATGCTCGCCCACTTCACCATTACCGACAGTGACTATGTGGCCATCTTCAAAAATGTAGGAACCCACAGCTGAAACCACAGCCGCAGTCCCGAAACCACCCGCTTCGATAATTTCACCAGATTCGATATCGGCGATAAATTGATCAAGCATGACAGTCTCTTGGCGCACTTCACAACCAAGCATCTCACCCAATTCCATGATGGATTGCGAGGTGATCGACTTAAGAATGGTATCGGTGAAGGTCGGAATGATCACAGTGCCATCTTTTAATATGTGGAAATGGTTCATCGCGCCCGCTTCTTCAATCTGTTGATTGGTCGAGTCGAGATATAACACTTGCGATGCACCAAAGGCTGCCGCGGCTTTACCCGCACGCAACGACGCCGCATAGTTACCCGCCGCTTTTGAGGCACCAGTGCCACCCGATACCGCGCGATGGAAAGTTTTGCTGATCAATAAGCGTATGCCTTTGTTCACGCCCGCTGCGTAATAAGCACCACTTGGGCTTAATACCACACAGAAGGTATAACGCGTGCTTGGGCTAACAGAGAGACGGTCTTCGGTCGCAAAAATAAAGGGGCGAATATACAGACACGCACCTTCTTGCATCGGGAACCACAGGCGATCGACATCGATCAACGCATTGATCGCATCCATCTGCACTTGTTCATCGATATTAGGAATACAGACGATATCGGCGGAGCGATTCATCCGCTCGGCATTCTTATTAATGCGGAAAGTATAAATCTCGCCATCTTCGTGCATAAAGGCTTTCGCGCCTTCGAAGATCGACTGGCCATAATGCAACGCCATTGCACCCGGTGCCATTTCAAATGGACCATAAGGAACGATGCGCGGATCGCACCATTCTCCATCATGATAATCCATCAAAAACATATGATCGGTTCTGAGGCTACCAAAGCCCACATTCCCCTCGGGCTTGAATTGCTCAGTACGGCGCTCGGACGCAGGTTTTAAATTGTAAGTTATTTCCATCGCATACCACCTTGATTACTGAACAAGCAGACTAGGGAGCGACAGGAATAAAGTCAAGAGGGGCGCGCATATCTATACCCAAACAATCTGAAGATGCAGGATTCAGCGGCTGATGTTAACGGAATGGTAACGCACTTTAGGCAAGGCCCTTTATTGCTCCTGCATAAATGGCATTCACGCCATCCATGGCGATTGCGGTTATTTGCGGACCTAGTGGGCTAAGTTAAAAATAACCAACACAGCATAAAGTGCATTAAAACCCGCCGGGACGGAGCGCCTAGGGAACTCCACTTCCGTGTTGCATCAATTCAAAAGGTGACCGACATTCTGTCATTGATGCGCCTTGAATTGAAGCACCCTAGGCGCTCTGAAACTCGTATCTTCAGGTAGCTTGGGTATAAAGGTCTAAGCAATAAAAAACTCGCTAACATGCTTGGCTCAGCCTTTCACACTGCCTTAGATACAAGATAAAACAATCCGCATTGGGTCACACATAATGCCAATGGCAAGTATTTTTGCCACAATGGGGTCGAACTCCCGATGAGATAAACCTATGTCTGACTATAAGATGATCCCCTGTGAGCACTACGATTACCTCGAACTTGCCTGCCTGCGCGGTTATCAACTCAAGATTGAGTTGATTGATGGCACGCAGTGCCAAGGTCAAGCCATCACCACGCAGACCAGAGCCGACAAAACTGAGTGGCTTGTTATCCAGCAGCAACAAAATAAACAATCCCTTAGGCTCGACCATATCGTCGCTATCACGCCTGTCGATGTGCATGCTGAATTTGGCAGGGTACTGATTGTCACTAAACGAGGTTAGCGAGAACAACACATGGCAAAGATGATTTTAGCGGTTTAAATCGGTCACTGGACCGGTGGGCATAATGGCCAATATCCCCAGCTGATTGAGTTTGATACGGCGCATCTTGATAGACCCTTTCAGGTCAGCGAGGGTTGGGGGCATGGTTTAGGTGGCGCGGCTTACTCACTCGCACAATTTGTCGCCACGCCTTATTACCTAAAGCTCAAAACCGAGGCTCCTTGGGCGTTTGCCATTATCGAACAGGGCTTAGCGCAACAGAATATGGATGCGATCGCCGCGGCACTCTCAATGCAATATGTGGATCATCCACCGCTTGTGCCTGCACATTTAATGGAATACTTATTAGGTTAAAGCTGAAAGATTTAGCTAGAAGAGAGTGAACGTGATGAACAATGCAGGTTTAGATAGCGAGGTGTATTGCGGAAAAGCGTCACCGAGTCATGACACTCGGTGACAGGATTCTAAACTGGACGAAAAATAGCTCCGCGCTTAAACCGCGACCGCCGCTATCACAGACACTTCAACCAAATATTCCGGTTCAGCAATGGCAGCTTGCACGCAAGCGCGGGCTGGCGCATGGCCTTTAGGCACCCAAGCATCCCATACGGCATTCATCGCATCGTAATCACCCATGTCTTTCAGATAGATAGTCGCTGACAATACATGCTCACGCGCACTCCCCGCCTGCGCCAACAAGGTATCGACTTCTTCAAGCATAGTGACGGTTTGTTCAGTGATATCTTGATACTTATCCTTGGCCACTTGACCACACAGATACACAGTACCTTGGTGAATGACTATGCTGCTCATGCGGGTGCCAACGTCTAAACGGGTAATGCTCATATTGATCATCTCTTAAATCAGTACATTTAAATAATTGGTTTAACTCAAACCGAATAGGCCATTTTAACGATAAACAGGCGTTATGTCTGCGCCGCTAACTTAGGCCAAGGCGAATAGAAGCGCGCCATCAAGGCAAATAAACCGAGACCACAGCTCACCACGGCCAACCACACTAACGGCGTCGCCACTTCTAAATTCACTAATTGGAATCCAACCAAGGCCGAACACGCCGCGATTAACGCGAAAGGCAACTGAGTCACCACATGGTCATGGGGAGCGCAACCTGAACTGGTCGCACTGAGCACGCTGGTATCTGAAATGGGCGAGCAGTGATCGCCAAAAACTGACCCCGCCATCACAGCGCTCAATACTGGCAATAACAGATGAGGATCTAAATTATGGGCAATCTCAGCGCCAATCGGGATCATAATCGCAAATGTGCCCCAGCTTGAACCCGTCGCAAAAGCCATTATCGCGCAGAGTAAAAACATGCCCGCCACCAGCAAGTGCGGAGAAAGATAAGATTTAGCCCAAGCGGCCAACAATTTCGCCACGCCAAGATCTTGGATAACAGCGCCAATCATCCAAGTGCAGAGCAAAATTGCAATGGCAAAGGCGATCATGCGCACACCGTGGCTCAAATCCCCCACTAACGCCGTTAAGCGTCGCCCAGACAAGCCCAGCATAATCAGAGTGACCAAGGTCGCCAACAAACAAGCATCGCGCATAGAGGCGCCAATATCGGCCTTAGCCATCCAGAGCGACACATCCCAAGAAGAGACCTGCTGAGCCCCCGACCACAAAGTTAATCCCACTGAAGCCAATAACAGCGTCAGCATAGGAATAGCGAGCAGCCAAGGATTACCCTTGGTCTCGACTGTACTTGAAGATTCCACCACGGTAGCGGCGACAAAAGAGCGAAAACCCACGCCATACCAAGCGACAAGCACGGACAAACCTAAGGTCACTATGGCGTAAAAGTTGAATAAGGCCACATCTATAAAGGCTTCCAGCGGCGACACTGGCAAAAAGCTGATCCCCGCAATAAGTGCCATCACATAGGGGCCCCAACTGGAGAAAGGCAATAGCGCGCACAGGGGCGAGGCATTGGAATCGACCAGATAAGCGAGCTGCTCATGGCGAATGCCATAACGCTGGCTCAATGGCTGACAAACATGACCGACGGCAAGGCAACTGAAAATCCCATCAATGAACACTAACCAACCGAGGAAAACCACTCCCAGACGCGCCTGACGCTCAGTGCGGATACGGCTATATAGCCAATCGCCAAACTGACCCACGGCGCCGCCACGTGCTAACAACTGCGTCATGCTACCTAGCAGCAACATGGCCAATAGCACATTGAGGTGCCACGCTTGCCACGCGCCTTGGGCATAAAATTGTTTAACACCGATATCAAGCAAATACCGCCCAGTTTGTAGCGGGTCAAATTGGGCGATCAATAGGGCGCCAGAGACGATACCAACGCCTAACGCCACCAGCGTGCGGCGTAAAAACAGGGCTAAGGTTAAGGTCAACAGTAGCGGGAGTATGGCGAGCAGACTAGGCGACATGGACCATTCCGATAAAAAATAAAACCAAGAATACTAACGAGTTAATAACAAATGCAAAAAAACTTAATTTAGAACCCAGTAATAGGGTGTTTTTTGACCAAACGACAAGAATCGCTATTCCTTAAGTTCTAGGCACTGCTAGAATCACAGTCCCATCCAGAAACCATAGGACTCTCCAGATGAGCCTTGAATTACTGTCCAAACTGGAAACCAAAATCCAGGCTGCACTCGAAACTATCGAGCTTCTAAAAATGGAGCTTGAAGAAGAGAAGCAAAAAGCGTCTACGCTAAGTGAGCACAATCAACAATTGAATGCGCAAAACCAGCAACTACAAGAAGAACTCACTTCTTGGAACGAAAAAGTGACTGGCCTTGTTGGCTTGTTAAACAGCGAAATCTAAACAGCATTTGTTTGATGATGCTGCGCTTCGATCAGTTCGTTCAATTCTAAAATAGCCTGCTTCACTTTTGGCAGGCTTTTTCTTGGCAGTAAAAACCGCCCCTTCTCAAATTCCAATCGTCCTAAGTCTTTAACCCAAATAACACCAGTGAGAAAAATACGCGCGTGCTTAACGATAAGCTTAGGTGCGTAGACAGGAAAAACTCTCATATGACCACCTACAAGCATTCTTGTTGTTATTGATTACAGTTGTTTGACAGAAGCTTTACCACTTGAGTTCATCTTTCGGAGGCTTTTTTTCATATTTGATTGCCCAACACTGTTAATCATCTGATTTAGTTAACTTACCAATATGCCATGCTGCAAACCAAAAAAACAAAGCGCCATAATAATGTCACTTGCCAATTTTTTGACGCTCTGTTAAATTAGCAGCGTTACTCAGGGTAAAAATGAGTCCTCTGGCTCAAGTCCGTACTTTCCGTTATAAGAAGTACGGTTTTTTTTGCCCATTTTTTACCTCGTCTTTATTCAATGAGTTCAAACGACTAACCTCTCTAACAGCCTACCGTATGCCTTACAGCAGCTGTCTCTGCTCGTTTCACCTTACTGTTGTTCTTTGCCGCAACAAAAAAGGAGCCTTAAGGCTCCCTTTAAAACGCTGTACGTGCAGTATTATCAACCGCTCAGATGACAGCGGTGTGATAAGGTCATCCGAACTATTTTTTTGCTAAGTAGAAAGCGATATCTAACAGTTCGTCGTAGGATTTAATCGCACCGGTTTCAACACGATACTTACCGTTAACGACGAGAGCTGGTACGCCAGTCAGCTTAGCGTTTTCAGTATCACGCTTCATTTTCGCCATTTGCGCCTTCACCATGAAAGACTCAGCGGCCGCATCGAAGGTTTTACCATCGACACCATTAGCCACGAAAAGAGCGCGAATATCGGCAAGGCTAGTGAAGTGTTCTTTTTTCTCATGAATGGCAGAGAATAACGCCGCATCCATTTTATCATCGACGTTTAACTGATGCGCAACTGCGAATGCGCGTGACATTTCAACGCCCATTTCTTTACCAATAAAATCAACGTGTGCTTGGTTAAACGCTACGCCTTCAGGCTTTTCGGCGAGAATTTTTGGCACTACCGTTTTAGAGAAATTAAAGCAGTGTGGGCAATAGAAAGAGAAAAACTCGGTGATCTCTGGCTTAGCCGTTGCTGGGCCATCGTTAATCACTGTGTAATGCACACCTTCTTGGTATTCCACAGCCGATACAGCCAGTGGCGCCAGTAATAAAGCCGCGGCCATAAGTAATACTTTTTTCATGAACATTCCTTAAATCATTTTTGATAAATTGGCTGGAGACTAACATATTCCATTTTTTGAGTGTAACTCAAGCTTAAGAGTTCAATCTAATGTCACAAGATACGTCAGTGACATCATATTTTGCTCAATACTAATAAGGCACTAGGCTCAGTGGTGGCTCGCCAAGGGCAAAAAGTTGCTCCTTAAATGCCAAGATCTGCTGTTCCCAATATTTTTCATCCCCAAACCAAGGGAAGTTCATCGGGAAAGCAGGATCGTCCCAGCGACGGCCAATCCACGCGTTGTAGTGCACCATACGCAGCGCCCGCAGCGGTTCAATCAAGGCTAACTGCCTGGTATCAAACTCACAAAACTCTTCATAGGCTTCGAGCAATATCTCAAGCTGCATCAACTGCTGCGCTCTATCACCCGTTAACATCATCCATAAATCTTGAATTGCTGGCCCCATACGCGCATCGTCTAAATCGACGAATCCGGGACCGTCTGGCATCCACAAAATATTGCCTGGGTGTAAATCGCCATGCAAACGAATGGCCGCAAAATCTTGGCGCTCCCAAATCGCATTCGCCTTAGCCAACACTTGCTCAACGACGGTAAAAAACGGTAAGCGTAGGCTGTTAGGCACCAGATTAGATTGCTTTAACCACGCAAGCGGCTCGGCACCTAAAATCTGCGGATTCAGCGGTTCACGTTCAGCAAATACAGTTTGCGCCGCGTACTGATGTATACGACCGATGAATCGGCCAACTAATTCCAGCTGTTCTAAATTATCGACTTCAAAGGCGCGGCCACCCAAGGAAGGAAACAGGGTAAATCGATAGCCTTGGTACTTGTGTAACGTATGACCTTCGATGATCACAGGTACGGCAATCGGGATATCTTCTGCCGCAAGTGCGAGCGCATAATCATGTTCCTCTTGGATCTGCGCGTCGCTCCAACGGTCGGGGCGATAGAATTTCACCACATAACGCAGTCCTTCATCACTACGGAACTGATACACGCGGTTCTCGTAACTGTTCAGCGCAAGCAGGCCCGTTTCTGGGTACACGCCCAAACTTTCGATCGCATCTAAGATCAAATCCGGCGTTAGGGCTTGAAAATGGAACTCAGCGCCGCTAGAACTCGTGGTTGGTGGCGTCATATTCTGACTCATATTCAGTTCACTCTTAGGTGAGGTTGCAGCAAAGTGGCTAAGTATTCCAGCACCTCAAAATCGGCTTCTCGTTCGGTCGAGAGCCAGCAAATGTTGCCGTAAAACTCATAATTGAGCCATAACTGGCTGCCTTCAAATTCTAATAACCATTGATGCCTATCGGCGCCCCACTGACGCTCGCGCACAGTGCAATCGAGCGCCGCGGCTAAGGGTTCGGCAAAGTCGGCGAAACGATCAAAATCGATATCCGCACTAACCGCTAAACTTAAGGCGCTTCTATCTAAGCTTATGGTATCTAAGCTAATAGCTTTTAAATGCGTGCTTGGTAATTTCATGCTTGTTATCCAATTAACTACTACATGACATGATCAAACCTTGGCCCCAGTCCGGTGGACGCTTGGCCAAGTCTTCATGTTCTGCGTGTTCAGCAAAGGGCTGAGTTAAGATTTTTTGCAGCAAATGCAGCGGCGCAAGATTACCCTCTTCTACCGCGATTATCGCCTCTTGGGCTAAATAGTTACGCAAAATATATTTGGGATTCACACTATTGCGCTCAGTTTGCCACGCAGGGATATCAGCCACCGCGCCCAATCGCTGTTGATAGGCTTGATACCAAGTATCAAACTGGCTGACATCGATAAAGTCATCCCGCAGCGCACTGTGTTTGCTGGTCGGATCTAACTTACCTAATTGACGCCAAGTCTGAGTGTAATCAAGCTGATTTTTCTCCATCAGCACAGTGAATCGACCTATGAGGTCGAGATCCTGTTTGTCCTGCTCTACCGACGGGACATCAACTGCAGAGAGACCTAATTTCGCCCGCATCAAGCGCAAATAAGGCTGCACTAGCGCCTCTTGGTATTGATTAAGAATGGCAATTAAGTCATCGGATGGGATCACAGGTGTGAGCGCCTGCGCTAAGCGTTGCAAGTTCCACAAACCAACGCCCGGCTGCTGTCCAAAGGCATAACGACCTTCGGGATCCGAATGATTACAGATAAAATCCTCTTGGAATGTATCGAGGAACGCAAAGGGACCGAAGTCAAAACTGTCACCCAGAATCGACATATTGTCTGTGTTCATCACACCATGGGCAAAACCGACCGCTTGCCAGTGGGCAATCATCTTGGCGGTATCTTGCACTACCTGCAAAAACCACGCTTTATAACCTGCGGCATCACAACTCAAATGGGGATAATGCTGAGTAATAGTGAAGTTGAGTAATTGAATCAGCTTATCGGCACGACCGCGTTCACTGTGGCAGAAAAACTCGAAATGACCGAAACGAATATGGCTACGGGCTAAACGCACAGTAATGGCTGCGGTTTCTTGGCTCTCGCGCCATACGGGTAGGTCAGAGCCAATCACCGCCAAGGCACGGGTCGTCGGCACATGTAAATGATGCAGCGCCTCAGAGACTAAAAACTCACGCACGGCAGAGCGCATCACAGCGCGGCCATCACCACGGCGCGAATAAGGCGTCGGACCGCCGCCTTTAAGGGCGACATCCCATGCGCCATTTGGGCCAATCGCTTCACCTAAAATGATCGAGCGTCCATCCCCTAAGCGCGGCGTATAACCGCCAAATTGGTGACCGCTATACACTTGGGCATAGTAAGTCGCGCCATCGACGGCGGCATTGCCAGACAAGCCCAATAACAACTCATCTGTGGGTTGGCTCAAGCCAATCAATTGGGCGGCGTCATCACTCCATGCCAGCCATTCAGGCTTAGTTATCCCTTGCGGGTACACTTGCGAGTAAAACTCAGGTAACTGTGTAAAAAAATCCTGTTTAAACTTCATCTTGTCCACCTATTGGCTCATGGTCTTGCAAACCAGCACCGACTTATCGTCGAACTCACATAGGTGCCCACATTGATACACCCCAAGGCCAAAGCCACTTACGCCAGAGCTGCTTAGACGCTGCATGCCGTGGGCCTTGCTCTGGCATTGCGCTAGGGTGTCGTAGTAGCCATTAATATCCTCAGCCTGCAAGGATGTCACCGGAATGGCACTCACATCGGGATAATAAAATAGGGTCCATTCTGGGGTTTTAGTACAGCCACTGAGTAGCAATAATCCAAGCCCGAATAAGACATTCGGTAAGGCATAGCTTAGTTTCATTTTTCCCCTATCAAGCCCATAAAAAAAGCGAACCTTAGTTCGCCTTTTGCGCATTCAGTTAGCAGGGATTCTACACTGCTTAGACGAGGGAAATAACCGCTTTTCGTTTAAGGATTTACCCGCTAAGCGCTCCCATCCAAAGTGTTAAGCCGTGGCGGCTTTAGCCTGTGCTTTCTCAATCCGATTTATCCGGCCCTCAAAGCCAGTGACAGTGCCATCGCTCAGCCCAAGCTCTAATGCTTTACGGCAAATGACAATGGCGGCATCGAACGCTTGGGTATCATTTAGCAAGGTGGCTAAATGCAAGAAACCGGAAGATTTAAGCTCAGTATCTTTGCCTTGCTCGGCGCTAGCCGCTTGGAACAGTGCGACATATTCTTCAGCTAACTGAGCGCCATAGTTGAGATAATCCGCCGATTTACGCTGCTTGTAGCACTCTGCGACCATATTTTGCAGCGCGGTATAGCGAGCACTGGCTGACGTTGCCCCTTGATATTCTTCAAAGGCCCGAACTAAGGTTACATTCGCCCAAGCCCCTGGCGCACCGACCTCTGAACGCGTGCTCGATGCAGGCTCAGCTTCAGTCTTAACGTCAGCTTGTTCATCTGTTGGCGTGGTGCCTAAAATGATCACCGCCTCTTCATTATGGGCCGCAGGAATATCGACTTCGATGATATCTGTGTCTAGCTCCACCGAAATGTTCGCCGGCTCATTCGTCTCACGGGGCATTAATTCAGCTTCAACTTCGATGATAGGCTCAACTTCCACCACGCGAGTGTCCTCAGCCTGCTCAACTGGCTCAGGCTCTACGCGCTCGGGTTCAGCAGCGGAGGAAATAGGTACCTCTTCGGTAGGAACAACAGGTTTTACCGTGGTCGACTTAGGTTTCATCGCCTCTTGTTCTTCTTTCGCCAATCGCTGCGCGCGAAGGAATAAAAACACCCCGACAGCAATTAGTATAAATACGACTATGATCTTCATTCTTGTTCACCTTTGATGGCCGCTTCTCGTCAGAAGCCGTGTCAATTGGTTTGCCAAAATCCATTAGGACAGTGTCCATGGCAACCGAGTCTAGCTAAAAATTGAGCAGAGATTAACCGCTATTAAAGTCCATTGTGTCGGTGTAAATCAAGTATTTATGCCTTTTTATACGATCTTGCGCTCAAATAGTTATAGCCAATTGCGCTAGACTGACGGAACCGCGTTGCCTTATCACCCCAATCGCCCAGTTTACGACAAATATAAGGAAAACCTGATGCAAAGTATTCTTATCGTGGCCCACGCTAGCCCCTACGGGACAGAAAAGCTATTTAACAGCCTACGCATCGCATTAACACTGAAGGATCAGGATGAACAAGCCGTCGATCTTAAACTCTTTCTCATGTCTGATGCCGTGTTTGGCGCACTCAAAAATCAAACCACACCCGACTTAAGCTATAACCTACAACAGATGTTCGAGATCCTCTCAGCGCAGCAAGTGCCTATCCTGCTTTGTAAGACCTGCGCTCAAGCGCGAGGCGTCACGGCGGAAATGATCATCGAAGGCGCGCGCATAGGTACGCTACAAGATTTAACTCGCTGGACACTGGCTGCCGACAAAGTGATGCATATCTAAGGTTTACTTTTAGGTGCGTATGCTAAGAGGGCGGGATTGTTTAAAGCCCCATTTTGTGCGCACCTTCATAAATTGGCGCTTTCGTTTTGTCAGCGCCAATTTCACTGCCTATGATGGGATTTCCGAGTGACAAGCTAAGGTATTCCAATGGGCACAGCCACACTGCTTACGGGCAAACTCCTGTACGAACACCAAACCATTGCCGCTATGGTAACGATTTATTGCAAGGCGAAACACCAAGGCCAAGACGCGACAGGCCTATGTGCAGATTGCATTGAGTTATTGGATTATGCCGCAACGCGCCTAGATCGCTGCCCCTACGGACAAAGCAAACCCACCTGTAATAAATGCCCTGTACATTGCTACAAACCAGCGCAGAAACAAATCGTCAAAGAGATCATGATCTTCTCCGGTCCTAGGATGCTGTTACCGCATCCCATTCGTGCAATCAAACACTTACTCGCGGAACGCGTTCCCGTTCCCAGCACAGTGCCCGAGGCGGCTTCAAATCGTCATCAGCGCATAGCAAGCCAGCAGAAAAACTAACAGCGATACTTTTACCGAGCCGATTTCCCTGATATAACAGGGCTCGAGGTATCGCATATGAACGATTTTAATACTTTTTTCGCTCAAGCTTACTGGTGGTTGTCGTTATTCGGAGGCGTACATTGCCTCGCGTTAGCTATTTATATTCGCTACTTTTATCACCCAGACGGTAACCAAAAACTCCTCGCCGCTTTCTTAAGTCTCATCGCCCTGTACTTCCTAACGGGTTTGCTGAACCGCGATAACAGTCCAATTCCGATCCATATTCTATTCAACCTGATTAACCCTATCTATTTTTTGCTCATGCCTTTGCTCTATCTCTATTGCAAACGCAGCTTAGTACCAACCCATAAACCGCTAGGGTTTTCAAAACATTACTGGCCGTCGGCATTCACCTTAGTTTTCGCCATTTTAGATATCGCCCTAAGATTAAGCGCGCATCCAAACGGGGAGTGGCAGCCTGTAACCCAGATGCTGAAGGAAATTAGCATTAGCCAATGGGGCGCCATACTGCCCGCACTGCTATCAATACAAACCTGTTGTTACTTTATCGCGCTGTGGGTGCTGTTTCGTCGGCATAAACGCAATCAAAGCGATGCCACACTAACCCAAGAGGCGCTCGGTACCATTCGGTTTCGTTGGCTGATAGGTTTGACTTTAGCCATGTTGTTGAACTGGTTGATCCGCGTGTTTGTGGTGATTTTGCCCTTCTATCTTGGTGATAACTTATCGTTGCTATCCCATGCGTTACCAAGACTCACCTTACTGCTGAGCATGTATATGTTGGCCGTATACGGCCTGAAACAAATCACCCGATCTGCCTACCTAAAAGGTCGCCTAGCTAAACCCCAATCACCGCCACGCCCGATCGCGATTGAAAACGTGCTCCCCCCTGAGGAGTATGAATTCTTACATCAAATTCAGCAGGACGACACAGAAAAACCCCAAGCTTCTTCACCACCTAAGAACTAATTGGCGAAACCACACTCCAATAATCACCATCAATATCACTCCAACCATTGAGCCGAACACTGAACCTAAGCTGACACAGGAGTCACTTTGGGCTGTCATTTGTGTCGATAAAGGCTAGTCTGGAGCAACTGAAGACTTGAAGAGGCATTACCATGAAATCATTTTTAACTGCCATTGCGGCATCGACATGCCTTATCGTGAGCCTATTTGCGGCGCCCACTGCACATGCGGATGAAAGCTATGATCAGGCGGTAGTCAATTTCCAAAAAGCGAAAGAAACCAGTAAGTTTTTCGACACAGCCTATGGCTATGCGTTATTCCCGACTGTGGGCAAAGGCGGCATAGGCATTGGCGCAGCCTATGGCAAGGGCCGAGTCTATCAAGGCGGTGTTTATATGGGTGATTCGAGCCTGACTCAATTATCCATCGGTTTTCAATTAGGTGGCCAAGCCTACAGCGAAATCATCTTCTTTAAAGATGCTAAATCCTATGAAGCCTTCACGAGCGGCAGTTTCGAGTTTGATGCCCAAGCCTCGGCGGTTGCCATTAACATGGGCGCGAGCGCTCAAGCTGGAACCACAGGCAACTCAGCAGGCGCAGGCCAATCGGGTGGCAATCGCTCGGCAAGTGGCTCGTACATTAACGGCATGGCGGTATTTACCGCAGCGAAAGGCGGTTTGATGTTTGAAGCAGCACTTGCGGGTCAAGCCTTTAGCTTCGAGCCTAAAGCTAACTAATACGAACCATTAACGGTTAACTCAAACGGCGGGCCTCAGTGCTCGCCGTTTTTTTTATAACGTTATGATTTAAGATAGAAGTAAACAATATTTGAAACCACTTTTAGCTTGTTCCCAAGTGACTTGGTCGTATAAAGGCTGAATACATGAAATAACAGGATAAATAAGCCATTGAATAAAAAACTAATTAAGTGCTAACAGATCTGCATGAATTACCTGATTGCGACCTTTAGATTTAGCCTCATACAAAGCCTTATCGGCCCGAATAAGCAAAGGCTCAATACTCGAAACACTACTAGACGTCGCCACACCAATACTAATTGATAACCGTATATCTGGATTTACATTAATTGTTTCAATAGCTAATCGAAGTTTTTCGGATACAACTAATGCTTGTTCGCTATCTGCTCTGGGTAAAATGGCGGCGAACTCTTCGCCACCGAAACGGCCAATAATGCCATATTGCTTTAGTCCATCTTGCAAAGCATCAGCACAAAGCTTAAGCACAGTATCGCCGACATTATGTCCGTGTACGTCATTAATTTTCTTAAAATTATCAAGATCTAACATAAGCACACTAACGGGAAAGTTTTCACTGGCGATGATACTCGTCGCATTATGCATAAAAGCCCTTCGGTTAAATAAACCCGTCAAACTATCCTGCGAAGCTAATGTGGATAACTCTTTGTTTAATCTATCCAATCTAACTAACAGAATGACAACCGTGCTGAAAATGATATAAATCATTCCAGCAATCACTAATCCACTCTGAAAAGAACTTTTGGCGACTAAATGAATAAATAATTCAGGTTTTACATAACAAAATAAGGCTCTTACGATAAAGCCTACCCCGAATAAGCCAGTAGAATACATCAACCAGCCCTTTAGCTTTTCACTTCCATACCAATTGCCTCTCGTTAAAATAAATGCCATTAAGATCAATTGAGTACCCGTAATAATACTTGCAAAAATAACTCGCATGGCTATGTCATCAATATAAATAGACATAGTCAGGATCATCACGAATATGGGAAATAAAACGAGCCAAAGCGGCGCTTGTTTACCCACTAAGCGAGCAAACGCCAGATAACTGAATGAAAACGCAGTAGTGACGCAAAAATTATAAAAAATAACCGCAATAACGGGAGGTAAATAAGGACGAGAAAACAGCAGTAAGTTAGCAATCCCGTGGATAAACAGTGCAATAACCCAGTACTTTGTCCCTTTATCCATTCCCCTCTCAGCCATCAGTAATATTGCAAGCAGCCATTGAACAATAGCTTGTGCGATGATTAGCGTTGGAGAATCGAGTTCTATCATGTTTTGGACTGATAAGTTCATGTCTAGGTTTAGATAGAAATAGTATCAGAGTCGATACTCATACGATAATAAGTAATTCCGCAATGCTGATAAGGAGCCGGATAGAGAATGTCAAAGCATGCTTTCAGCAAAGGTTTCTGCTGAAAGCAAATCACAAATGAAATACATAGAATAAAGTGAAATACATCAAATTATAGCAACATCAGCCCAATTATAGGCCCAGCTAAACTACTCATGCCCCCAAGGTTTTGGCGGTAATACGACGGGTTGAGTGAGATCAAAATCGACTTTGAAATCGCGGTTTTCGCGCGTGAGTTGATAGCTAAACGTTGTTGGCGTAATTTCCATGTGCCACACATTCGTGATCGACTGGGTTAGCCCATTCTTAACGAAGTTATCGATAGATTCCCGATCAATGGGAAACGATTGTTTCAGCACTGTCCCGTCATTCATGGTATCGCCGCCATACATAGTCACAGCATCTTCACTGCCATCTTGATGGCGATGGTCGTGTTTCAACTTAAGTCCTTGCTGCGTTTTAGTCAGCACCCAAGTACGTGAATGGTCATCACCGACATGGAACGGGATCTTAAGCTCAGTGTCGCTGCATTCGCGCACGTGCATAATTAAAGACTTACCGCTAAAGGCCGAGTCCGCAGTGTCACCCGAAACCACTTTGCCCGCAAAAGCTTGGCCACAATGGGCGGCAATTTGCGCAAAGAAAGCATTCTGGGTCTCAGTGGATAAGGGCTCAGCTTGAGCCGCTATGGATGGTAAGGCAATCGAAGACAAACAGGCGAGCGCGAGACTCTGTAGGGCAATTCTGGACTTCATCATGTTCTCCATTTTTTTAGATGAAAAACACCCTAACACTAGGAAATAAATTCAAACTGAATTTCCCCTAGTGTTAGTGATGATAAGCCAAGTGATTACCAGCCGATATACGTGCGTGAACGGTTACCGAGACGCTTCTTGATAAAGCGAGCCGTAATA
The DNA here is from genome assembly GCF_900456975.1 of Shewanella baltica. Taxonomy (NCBI): domain Bacteria; kingdom Pseudomonadati; phylum Pseudomonadota; class Gammaproteobacteria; order Alteromonadales; family Shewanellaceae; genus Shewanella; species Shewanella baltica. The sequence goes on along the minus strand of NZ_UGYM01000002.1, from coordinate 5,194,414 downwards.
ATACTGCCCATCATCAGGAAGATAAAAATCCCCGCGGAGAAGAGCACGCTAGTGACCCAAGATCCCGGCGGTAAACGGTAACGCATTAAGGTCGCAGTGGCGTTAAACATCATGTCGAACAGCGGATGAATAAAGAAAATCGCAAAACTCATCTCAGCCACTTCCACTAACCAAGGCAACCGACTGCGCCCCGACAACCATTCGCAGAAATTCAGCACTAACACACATAAACAGAGTTTTTGAATAAACTGCCAATCAATGCCGTTATATTCAAACGGAGCCTTATGGTAGTTACCAATATGCTGCACTATGTAAGTTTGCTCGACTAAACTCACCACTAAAAAAATCATCGCGAGGGCAGTAAAGATAGAACCAAAGCGCGTCACAATATGTTCATCTTGCGAATATAAAATACCAATCAAATAGAAAGGCATAAAATACACCACTGAGTGGATGAAATTGACGTTACCTATGGGTCTATGCAGCAGAATAGCCACCACACAACTCAGTACAAATAGCGTCCAACGCATCTGCTGTGAGCAACGGATAAACCACAAAAATATTGGCGAAAATAAAAACACCGCCATGATGAATGGAATATACCAATGCGGATACAGGATATAACCGTTACGTATGGTGTAAAAAATACTCAGCAAGAGTTTGTCGAGCGACTGGTGCTCCATAAAAATCCAGCGCAAACACAAACAGAATAAACCGATCAGAGACACGACTAAAAAAGGATAAAGTACGTTCTGTACTTTGTTCTTCATGAACTTGCTGTAGTCGAAATCCTTATAAAAAATACGATGGAAAAAGTACCCTGAGATAAACACGAACAAAGCCGTGCCACCGCGTAATAGGTTTTCCAACAGCAGCGGGAAACCTTCTCCAGAGTTGTAAATACTGTGGCCAAGCACGATAAAGATAATCGCAATGCCACGCATGTAGGTAAATTCGAGCTGATTTTTTCTCATTATTAATTCATCGCACAGTAGAGGGTTCTTCCATCAACAACACTCGCAGAAACCCTAATAGTTCCATGGACTTCTGCTTCATTGAATACCAGATACTGACCCTCACGCTGAAAGGGGAATGCCAAAGGTAACAGAGTTGCAGCCTCAATGCCCTCACAATAATTTTGTACAGGAACATCGAGTAATGGACTGCCACTCACTGACAAGTTACTAAATTGCGCGCTCATCCCTAGATAGGCTTGCGTCATTTCATCTTGGTACGGCACAACATAAAAACCAGAACGCACATCACCCACATCAATAAAACTACTGCTATCACTGACGCTCGGCATCACCAATAACGGTACTCTAACGTCCTGCGCATTCAATAATAGCTGCGACAATTTCGCTTGAGTGGCGGGATAATACGCCAGCATTTCCTGTAACGGCTTCTTCTGTTTATTGTATTTTCTTTCTAAGGGCGGCACTGGTTTCACGCGATTTAACAGTAAATCTAGCGGTAACATGCCCGACATGACAGACTCTTTCCACACATAAGGGTCTTGAGTGCTATCCAACAATATGCCCGCCAGTGCACCGATGTTTTCCGCCTCAGCCGTCCAACCACCCAACATTTTCCGCTGCTGGTAATAGTCGTGCACATATTGGGTCAGTATTTGCTGATAACCGAGTAAGGTTTGATTTTGGCTCAAGATACGTGCGCCAGCGGCCAATTCCACATACTTAGCGCTGCCTTCGACGAGGTCGTTGATGTAACCGACTCTATCCTCGTTTGGCGCAATTTGACGCCATTGCTGCAACCAATAGGCCGCATGGCTCAAGTGTAATGACTGCTGCTCGGGTTGTGCCAGCGCCGCCATTAAGGCATCAAACAACTGTAAACGGTAATAACGGGCATCGAGGCTGAGCGGAAACACTTCGCCCTCGTAACGCCTGCCCTCTTCTAATACTCGCCATTCGGATTGCGCATAAAAATGGAAAGCTTCATGCAGGCCATTACTAGCCCAGATTAAAAAGGCTAAATCCGTGGGCTTAGTGTCGGCAGTAAATTGGATGTTCGGCGCTTCGAGTTGGATTAGTACCCCTGGCTGACCTTGATATTGCGGAAAACCGAAATTAACAGACAAACCAGACTGCAGGTTGACTGACTCTAAGACACTATTATCTTGAATGATTTCGCCACCGGGCTGACGCAGCCAGACGTTGCCGCCATAACTAAAGAGGTGCACTTTATCTTCGAGGCGAAAACCCGGCCACAAAGCTTCGCTCTGGCGACTATTCTGCGCCATAAAATCGAGGTAAAGACGGGCGAGTTGTTCCGGAGAGGCCTCATCGGCAAACGCGGGGGTAGCGGCAGAGACACCTAAAAACCATAGGATCACTACCATAATATTTTTCATTTATCTGCCTAAACAAACACAAGGGGTTTACAAAACAGCGCTAGCATATAGCGCAATCAAGCAATAGTGAAACGTTTGCAAAAAAATATTTTTACCCCAGAAAATCTAAGTAAAAACCAAATCAACGACTCCTAATAAAATCATATTTTTAGCGCAATTTAGCATCACTTAGGTCTTGTCGCGCCCATTAGGCTTAAACCTTAGTTTCCGTCGGTTTATCGCCAAACCAGAGCGCCAGTTTATCCGCCGCGAGGGATTTCACTTCGTCATCGATATATAAGGTCACCATAGTCAAAGCTGCGGCAAGGGCACCTAAGTCATCGGTAAAACCCACTAAAGATGTGAGATCGGGGATCGCATCTAAGGGAGAAATAAAATACGCCAAGGCACCGAAGATGACAGACTTGGCCCATTTAGGCGTATTCGGCTGCTGCGCCGCATAATAAAGCCACAGGGCACGCTCGATCACTTCCCTGCCCGCCTGACGGCTAAAGAGTTTAACCTTGTTCCAAAATCCGCTGTCGGTAAATTGCTCATCCGCCATTATATCGCTCCTGCAGCTTGAGATTGTTTGAGTATCAATCTATTCCTCCTCACAGTGTACGACGATAAGCCGCAGGGGTCAGGCCAAATTGTTGCTTAAAACGTAAGGAAAACTTTTCCGCCGATTGATAACCACAGGCTAAGGCCACTTGTAGTAATGGCTCGCCCGAGTTTTGCAGCATGGCCAAACCATGGCTCAGCCGGACTTCGACTAACAACTGCCTAAAACTGGTGTCTTCTAACGCCAATTTACGCCTAAGGCTGGCCGTGCTCATGTGTAACTTGTCGGCAATCTCCTCCTGCTGCCATGGAGCCGAAGGACTCACGCTCATCAAGGCCAAGGCCGCTTGAGTCACGCTGCGTTGCGTGTGACCATACAACCAGTTCACACTGCGTTTATCAGGCAAACTGAGCAGTAACGCAGCCAGATAATGCAGCTGAACAGAATCAGCCAGCGACAAGCTCAAACTCTGTAATAACGCATTCCAAGCTAAGTCCACCGCGCGCGATACGTTTTGGACTGGCATAGGATCGCGCCAATCGGCCGTGCTCGATAAAATGCCTTGGGGTAAATCGTGGGGAAGCAATAACTGCACTGCCCGATAGCGCCCAAGAAAAGGCCGATTCACAAAGCTGATATGCGAACCCGCCGGAATTAACAGTAACTGACCTTGGCCCACCAAAACGGATTCATCTTGCCAGAGTAAAGACTTTTCCCCATGGATAACCCGAATAATCGACGGCTGGTGCACAGGTACTTGAGATAAAGACTGTGCCTGCTTCGAATCATATTCAAACAAACGGATCATGACACCAGCCTAATTATCAATGGATTATCGGTTATATACCGCAGTCAACTTGGCGCTACCTAAGGCTTGTGCTCTGAGCATAAAGCCTAATAATGCAGGGCTAGCGTCCTTTGGCAGATCTAATGCACTGGGCAATGCCCACACAGTGAATTCATACCTGTGTACGCCATGACCTTCGGGCGGACAAGCGCCACCAAAGTCAGTGGTGCCGAAGTCGTTCTTCAAAGCAATAGCGCCTTTGGGCAGTGCATCGGCATGCGAACCCGCGCCCTGCGCCAATGATGTTTGCGCTACGGGTAAGTTATATACCGCCCAGTGCCACCAACCGCTGCCCGTTGGCGCATCAGGATCATAAGCCGTCACCGCAAACGCTTTCGTCCCCGCAGGTACTTCAGTCCAAGTCAGTTGCGGCGAAATGTTTTCACCTTGGCAACCGAAACTATTAAATACTAATTGCGATGTGAGTTTATTGCCCTCGCTCATATCTTTGCTCGTTAACGTCATAGCATGTGCCTGTCCAAATAAGCCCAATACTAAACTCGCCCCTAGCCACCATTTATTCATGTCTATCTCCCATTGATGTTTCGACCTGACTAATCTACGTCAATCCAAAAGATCACATCTGCCCTAAAACGGCAACTTTCTGCCCAAAATGCTCAAATGTGAGAAAAAAACTGTCATTTTTGCAATTTTTCAGCATGCAAGTGATTTTGTAAAGAGAATTTATGCATAACCATGCAGGTGCATCGTGCGGTATAAATCAAGAAGCTTATTACTACAGCCTTTTAATTAAAATTAGAGAAAAAGAATAAGATGTTTTATGCAAAAATTATTATTTAAATAACACTGACAATATTTACTTTCATAATTTAGATAAAGATACTTAAGTATGATTGACTCAGTTTAATATCGATTAAATAAGTTAAATTTAAGCACTGAATATTAAAAAGTAAGACATAGGTCATGATTTTATTTATAACTCACATATAAACTTCACTCCGTAATAAAAACCTAACTATTTTCTCTAAGTCATAATGGAGTCGTATATGAAGAGGAAATCTAAAATAATGGCGCATATCCGGCGCACGCGGCATATCATGATGCCTAGTCAACGTGACTATTTCGATCACTCCTTTATCTTCCTCCGCTAATCTCAGCGCAGGTAGTAGGCCAACAAACAGGTCTAAAGTGCTATTGCTCTAATTTTTGCAAACACTTAATGTACTGTCTTTTTTTGGTTTATTATCTTGCGTCACTATCAAAGCATTCTTTTATCAGTGCAGTTTTACTGCGGCTAAGCTATTTGCACGCCCAATAAATATATTTTAACTTTTATTTATTTCGCGACATTGGCATAACCACATCTAACCTGCGCACGGAATAGCTATATCTAATTTTTATGCCATTAATGTTTTTAATTAGGTATAGGCACACTTGTATCTATTTTTTAAAAAGTAAAAGGGAAATTAACTATGAAATCATTAAAAGTAGCCGCTAGCTTATCTGTTAGATCTTGTTTCGATATCGACAGAGAAGTCGTCAATGTATTAACCACAGATTTTTGCGATGTGGGCGCGGCTGTAGTCTCTGTTGATGATGTTAGAAATGGTATTGTTGAAAAGATTAAAAACACCGGATTGAAACTACCGATTTTCGTTTCAGTTTGCTGCGAAGAAACTTTCCCAGACGATGTTTGCTCATCTATTACTGGGGTATTTGAACTCTGCGGCGATAACACTGACTTCTACGGAAAACAGGTTGAAACTGCGGTCGATAAATATGAGCAAGCGCTATTACCTCCTTTCTTCGGCACACTGAAAAAGTACGTTGAGATGGGTAATTCCACCTTTGCTTGTCCAGGTCACCAAGGCGGACAATTCTTCCGTAAGCATCCTGTGGGTCGTCAGTTCTTCGACTTTTTTGGCGAAACGATTTTCCGCGCCGATATGTGTAATGCCGACGTCAAATTAGGTGATTTATTGATCCATGAAGGCGCACCACTGGCAGCGCAGAAATATGCTGCCAAAGTCTTTAATGCCGATAAAACCTACTTTGTACTTAACGGGACTTCATCTTCAAATAAAGTGGCGACCAATGCGCTGCTTGCTAAAGGTGACCTGGTATTATTCGACCGCAATAACCACAAATCAAACCACCATGGCGCGTTAATCCAAGCTGGTGCAACACCCGTTTATTTAGAAACCGCACGTAATCCCTTCGGATTTATTGGTGGCATCGACGCTCATTGCTTCCAAGAGTCCTATTTAAGAGATCAAATTCGCGAAGTCGCCCCAGAAAGAGCCGATGAAAAACGCCCCTTCCGTTTAGCGATAATCCAACTCGGCACCTATGACGGCACTATCTACAATGCTCGCCAAGTGATTGATAAAATTGGTCATCTGTGTGATTACGTCTTGTTTGACTCAGCTTGGGTCGGTTACGAACAGTTCATCCCTATGATGAATGACTGCTCGCCACTCTTGCTCGAACTAACCGCTGAAGATCCGGGCATTATCGTGACTCAGTCGGTGCATAAACAGCAGGCGGGCTTCTCGCAAACATCGCAAATCCATAAAAAAGATAAACATATCAAAGGCCAAGATAGATATTGCAACCATAAACGCTTCAACAACGCCTTTATGATGCATGCTTCTACCAGCCCCTTCTATCCTCTATTTGCGGCGCTAGATGTGAACGCGAAAATGCATGAAGGCGCAAGCGGTCGTTACCTGTGGCGCGAAGCGGTAAAAGCCGGCATCGAAGCACGTAAGCTACTGTTGAAAAAGTGTAAATATATCAAGCCATTCGTGCCAACCATGATAGATGGCCGCCTATGGCAAGACTATGAAACTGAGCAAATGGCCGATGACTTACGTTTCTTCGAATTCGAACCCGGTCAGAAATGGCACTCATTCGAAGGTTATGACAAAGGCCAATACTTCGTTGACCCTTGTAAGTTCCTATTAACAACACCAGGCATAGATGTAGAAACCGGTAAATATACCGACTTTGGTATTCCAGCGACTATTCTGGCTAACTTCTTACGGGAAAATAATATTATTCCTGAGAAGTGCGACTTAAATTCTATTTTATTCCTGATGACGCCTGCGGAAGATATGGCCAAGATGCAACATCTGGTCTCACAAATATCTCGATTCGAGAAATTAGTCGATGAAGATGCGCCATTATCTGAAGTTTTACCTAACGTCTATAACGCGAATAAAGCACGTTATCAAGACTATACCATCCGCCAACTTTGCCAAGAAATGCACAATCTTTATGTCAGTCATGACGTAAAACAACTGCAGAAAGAAATGTTCCGTAAAGCGCATTTCCCAACCAAAGTCATGGATCCACAGGAAGCAAACCTAGAGTTTATTCGTGGCAAAGTCGAATTAGTCCCACTATCAAAAATTGAGGGAAGAATCGCCGCAGAAGGCGCACTTCCTTACCCACCAGGTGTGTTATGTATGGTACCAGGTGAAATATGGGGTGGCTCTGTTCAACGTTATTTCCAAGCTCTCGAAGAAGGTATCAACTTATTACCTGGATTCTCGCCAGAACTACAAGGTGTTTATCTCGAAAACACTCCTGACGGCAAAATTCAAGCAATGGGCTATGTACTAAATAAATAATGAAGACTGACTGCAGAGTTTATTAACCCCGCTCTGCAGTCAATTTCATACTCCCTATAATAAGTCACCTACATTAGGTTATTAGTATGAGTAAATCAGAAAATAAAATTGGCGTCGTCCAATTAACTATTATCACCATAGTCAACATGATGGGTTCGGGCATTATTATGCTGCCAACCCAATTAGCTCAAGTCGGTACTATTTCGATTTTATCTTGGTTAGTCACAGCGGCGGGTTCAACTGCCCTCGCCTACGCTTTTGCCAAGTGCGGTATGTTCAGTAAGAAATCCGGTGGTATGGGCGGTTATGCCGAATATGCCTTCGGCCGCTCAGGCAACTTTATGGCTAACTACACCTATGCCGTTTCGCTGCTCATCGCCAACGTCGCCATTGCGATCTCAGCCGTGGGTTATGCCGCCGTGCTGCTCGATGTAAACCTAAGCCCGATGGCCATTTGTCTTGCAACCATTGGCGTACTTTGGCTGGCAACGATTGCTAACTTCGGTGGTGCCCGTATCACAGGTCGCGTAAGTAGCGTGACTGTGTGGGGGATTATTCTGCCCGTGATTGGCGTGTCGTTAATTGGTTGGTTCTGGTTTGATATCGACCTCTATAAAGGCGCATGGAACCCGCATGATATGCCATTCTTCAAAGCGTTAGGCGGTTCTATCGCCATGACTTTGTGGGCATTCCTTGGTTTAGAATCGGCCTGTGCCAACTCAGAAGCCGTCGATAATCCAGAGAAAAACGTCCCTATCGCAGTAATGGGCGGTACTTTAGGCGCGGCGGTAATTTATATCGTCTCTACTAACGTCATTGCCGGTATTGTGCCAAACGCCGAACTTGCCATGTCAAACGCGCCCTTCGGTTTAGCCTTCGCGCAGATGTTTAACCCTGTGGTCGGTAAAATCGTGATGGCCTGCGCCATTATCTCTTGTACTGGCTCGCTGCTAGGTTGGCAGTTCACTATTGCCCAAGTGTTTAAAGCCTCTGCAGATGAAGGATTCTTCCCTAAAATCTTCTCTAAAGTCAGTAAAGCCGATGCGCCAATTTGGGGTATGACCATTATCGTTTGTATTCAAACCGTTTTATCTCTGATGACTATTAGCCCATCACTGAGCAAACAGTTCGAAGCACTCGTTAACCTCGCCGTCGTCACCAACATTGTGCCTTACATCCTATCGATGGCCGCCCTTGGCATAATGCAAAGACAGCAAAAAGTACCAGTTAATAAAGCCCGTATTGCCAACGTGATTGCCGTGATCGGTGCCTTATATAGCTTCTATGCCCTGTATAGCTCAGGCGAAACCGCAGTAATGCTTGGCGCCATGGCCACCTTCTTCGGTTGGACTATCTTCGGCGTGATCTCAAACAAAGCACCCGTTGCCGATACGCGTCCAGCCTAAATCCGGCTAGCGCATTATCGAAAACGATTAATCACACCATCTAAAAGAACGGTTACTCAGGGATCATAGGCCAAGCCTATGATCCCCTGGAGAATACTTGCTCATTATCGGGGGATTTATGAATAAGACTTGTCTCGCCTTAGCGTTACCTATGCTATTAACGGCCACCAGCAGTCAGGCGGTTGAGCTCTATAAAGATCAAAAAAACACATTAGATTTAACCGGTTGGTTGGGGTTTGCCGCCTTGAATGACAGCCACGACACCTCGGTTATCGACGATTCATCACGCTTAAGATTTAGCTTCGAGCGCAGTGAGAGAAACGGCTGGACCGCCTTCGCCACCACAGAATGGGGGATCAATATGGTCTCCAGCGACGATGGCCTAGTGATGCAAGGGGGCAAACTCGCTGCCGAAAAGACCGATGATTTTCTCTATAACCGCTTAGGTTATGTCGGCATGTCCCACGATGTCTGGGGGAGTTTGAGCTTTGGTAAACAATGGGGCGCCTATTACGATGTCGCCGGCACCACAGATTTACCCAACGTTTTCGCAGGCTACAGCGTTGGCGCTTACACCTTTGGCGATGGCGGCCTCACCGGCACTGGCCGTGCCGACTCCGCCTTTATTTACCGCAATAGTGTCGGCCCCGTGCAAATCGCCTTGCAATATGCCGCCAAAACCAATGGCGATGTCAGCTTAAAAAATGATGACGGCAGCGAAATGAGTAACTCTGAGCTGAGTTTCGACAGCAGTTACGGTGCCAGTATCACCTATTCAGCAACCGAAAAATTCAAGCTGCTTGCAGGCTTTAACCGCGGTGATTTTGAAGGCCACTTAGGCAATACTCAAGTCGACGAAACCAATGAAATCATCGGCATTGGTGCCATGTATGGTGACTACTACCACTATGCCGAAGGACGCGAAGCCAGCGGTCTTTATGTGGGTTTTAACGCTCACCAAAGTAAGAGTAATGAACTGGTCAATGGTGATCTCTACGACGCCACTGGTGCCGAGTTGATGACGGCCTATCAATTCGACAACGGTTTTGTGCCTATGGTCGTACTCAGTTATTTAGATTTAGACACAGATGCAACTACGCCCATCCAAGGTAATTGGACCCGCCAATTTGCCATGCTGGGTCTGCACTATCGCTATAGCAACGACACTGTGATGTTTGCTGAAATGAAGTTAGATTTCAGTGATATGGATGATACCGCGCTCGAGGCCCAGGAAGACAACAGCTTCGCAGTCGGGATTAATTACTTCTTTTAAGGCTCAAGGGAATTTAGCTAAGGTGACTAAAGCGCCCATTCAACTTTAGCATTCCTTGGTCATATATAGCGGGACTATTTTACATAACAGTGTTCAGTGGCTGTTTTAATCACATGTTGAATTAACCATGTTTTGCAGGACAGGCAGCTCGCGTCATCGCTCATATGCGTGAGCTTATTTGAGGCTGAGGTGCGGCGCACGTTTCGTCTACAAACGCTCGCCGTAACACTCATTGGATGGTACCGCAGGCTTACCATTATCTCTACGCCACTCCAAGTCAGTTTCTGGAGTGGTTTTTTTTCAATTTCGAGCGGCTAGCTCCAGATTTGCTTCGACCTTCGGCGGCACTTATTAATACCGACGACTGTCGTTCAGCTACCCCTTCGCTTTAAAGGCTAATCTGCAACATCATGATAAAGCAGCAAAGCCTCGCGTTAAGATCCAATAACTGACTTATGCCTATACTTCGCCATTTATCGCCTGAATACAGCGCTGCACCACCTCTTCGAAAGTGCCATCTATGCTCACTTGGATAACGTCAGCTTCATCGGTCGCAGGCATTTCCAGCGTATCGAACTGACTCTTGAGTAGCTCAATCGGCATAAAGTGGGCTTTTCTGGCAAACATGCGTTCTTTGACTAATTCAAAATCACCATATAGATGAATAAACACCAGCTTACTGTTGTTCTGACGGATTAAGTCACGATACTGACGACGCAGCGCAGAGCAGACAATCACCCCCTGTTCACCTTTTTGTTCAATGCTATACACAGCATCGTTGATGCGCTCAAGCCAAGGAGCGCGATCGCTATCGTTAAGCGGTGAGCCAGATTTCATCTTGATAATATTGGCTCTAGGATGCAGATCATCACCATCGATAAATTTCGTCTCTAACGCCTTTGCGACCGCAGCACCAATCGAAGATTTGCCACAACTAGAGACGCCCATGAACACATAGCTATTGCCTTTTTTTCTCTCAGTCACTTTGTTAACCTCATGCCAATTCTCGAATTTAGTCACTTCCCACTCTATCATATTACGGGTAACATGTTACCGGTAACCTACAAAAATGTGGACAACTTAACTAACAAGGAAAAGTCCTCTTATGTCTGATATGTCATTGATTCTGACAGCGCTGGGTTCAATCGCCCTGCTACTGTTCTTAGTGATGAAAGTGAGATTACATGCAGTGGTATCACTGATACTGGTGTCGATCATTGCCGGTCTTTTCTCTGGCATGAACCCAGCCGATATCACTAATACTATTCAACAAGGTATGGGGGGAACACTGGGCTTTGTTGCGGTAGTGGTCGCTTTGGGGGCGATGTTTGGTCGGGTCATGGAAGAGACTGGTGCACTAGATCAGATAGCCCATACACTGCTGAATAAATTTGGTAACGACAAAGCCCACTGGGCGATGACCTTTACTGGCTTTATCTGTGCATTACCCCTCTTCTTCGACGTTGCTGTAGTGCTGCTGATTGGCATCGCCTTTGCCGTAGTTCGTAAAGGGGGTGGCAGCGTCGTTAAAATTGGTATTTCGCTGCTCGCGGGTATTGCCACCTGTCAGGCGTTTCTTATCCCTGCACCTGGGCCTATTTTGGTCGCTTCCCAGCTCAATGCCGACTTTGGCTACATGATAGTCTTCGGTCTGCTGGCATCGATTCCTGCGATGATTCTAGGCGGTCCACTCTTTGCCAGTCTCATCTCGCAAAAAGTCCATGTTGAGCTGCCAGCCCACGAGCAGCAAGAAAAAGGTGAACGAGAAGGTGGACCTATCCCCTCATTCGCGCTCTCAATCAGTATTGTGATTTTTCCACTGCTGCTTATCGGTTTAAAGACAGTTGTGTCGCGCTTTATTGATGAAAAATCCGATCTGCATAATTGGCTCGCCTTGATAGGTCATCCTTTCACCGCCATTCTGCTTGCCTGTTTAATCGCATTTTATGTGCTGGGCGTGAGACGTAATATTCCCAATGACCGCATCATGGAAATCTGCAACAGTGCGCTTCAACCTGCTGGGGTCATTATTCTCGTCACCGGTGCTGGCGGCGTGTTCAAGCAAGTGCTGATTGATTCGGGTGTCGGCGATGCGTTAGGGAATATGCTGGCAGGTTCGGGATTACCGATTGTGATACTGGCATTTATTTTGTCGGCTTCAGTGCGCGTGATCCAAGGGTCGGCAACCGTGGCTATGTTAACGGCTTGCGGCCTTATCATCCCGATACTTGAACCACTAAACTTAGATGGTGCTCAATTAGCGGCAATTACGATTGCCATTGGCGGTGGTTCGATTGTGCTCTCGCACGTTAATGACTCAGGCTTCTGGCTCGCTAACCGTTTTCTTGGATTATCAGAAAAACAAACGCTGCAAACCTGGACTGTGATGGAAACCATTATTGGCACGACGGGCGGCATAGTCGCAGTCATCATCTCTGCGTTTCTTTAACGCTAGCCAGTGATGACAAGCATTAGCCGTTAAGCGAAAGACCGAGGGGAAGTCTACAATGTTTCCCCTAGATCAATGCGATAACCCAGATCGATAACCGATGCTGCTATCTCTTTGCCATTTAACCTGTCTAATAACTCTGTGGCAGCAATTCGACCGATCTCCTTTCTTGGGGTAATAATGCTCGCCAATTTTGGCGTCATGGATTGCCCTATATCATGGCCATGAAACCCTGCAACGCCTATTTGTTCTGGGATCTTGATGCCTTGTCTTTGACACTCAAATATCACCCCCGCAGCCAAATCATCGTTAGTGCAGAAAAAGCTATCCACATAGGGATATTTCGCTAAGGTTTGTTGCAATAACGACGCCCCCAAGGAAAACGATGAAGCCTCATTAGTGGTCATCGTCAAAGGTGTGAGCTTGGCTTCCTGCATCGCTAACTCGTAGCCTCGCATCTTAAGCTGAGTGCGAATATCCATGCGCGCACCTAAGTAAGCAATGTGGCGATAGCCTTGTGCAATCATGGCCTTAACCATTTCGTATGCAGCCGCTGTGTTATCGAAACCCACACACTGTTGAATCGAAGGCGACACACTATCCATCATTTCAATGACCGGAATGCCGGCCGTTTCAATCATTCGCACGGTACGCGGCGTGTGGTAACTTTCGGATAAAAGTAAGCCATCAATATTGTAAGAAAGCAGTGATGCCACCCGCTCCTCTTCCAATTCAGCTTGATATCCGTAGTGAGCCAGCATGGTTTGATAACCTCGTTTGCCGGTAACATTCTCGATACCGCGCAGCACTTCAGCAAACACTTGGTTGGTTAACGACGGCACTAACACGCCAATGGCGCGGCTGGTCGCTTGCGCCAAAATTTCCGGAGCGCGATTAGGTATATAACCTAAGGTTTCTAGCGCGATAGCTATCTTTTCTTGAGTGCTTTGCGCCACCCTTGTTGGATTTTTTAAATAGCGGCTCACCGTCATTTTGGTGATCCCAACTTGATCGGCAACGTCTTGAAGAGTGGGTCTACGCTTTTTATTCATAGTATCTAATGTTAGTTAACAAGCCGCGGGTATGGGTGAGATGTATAGCTAAAATATCGAATATAAACAAATAGTAGACATAAGCATCAGACGAGATTTTATAATAGTTCGCCCTGCGATACCAGTTAGGACTCTTTTATCGCGGCGCCGCTCATTGTAAGCATTTATCGGTAAAGATGATGAGGGGCTGATAACAAAAAGCTCAAGTGCTAGCCCGTATATACATTAACTTATTTCAGACTGAGCTAAGGCAAACATACTGGCAAAATTGTGGCGAAATCAAAAAGGATTGTAAAAAAGGAGAGTATAGCGGGATGATCGTGCTAGCTAGGCCGCTCCAAACTTATGTCTGGAGCGGCCTTTGTATATTATTGTGGTAGCTAAAAGTGATTACTTAGCCTGTTGGCGACCTTGGGATGGCTTACCTGCAGGTTTACCACCACTTTTTGATGGACTTCCACCTTTAGCCTGAGAACCGCTTTTAGCTTGAGCACCTCCCGCCTTAAAACCAGACTGTCCGAAAGGCGCTTTCGCTCCAGGACGGCTCGAATGAGCTCCGCTAGGTTTAGAGCCAGTTGGTTTAGCTCCTGCTGGCTTAGCAGCATTCGCTGCAGGTTTTCCACCTTTTGCGGCCGGTTTTGATTCAGCACCAGCTTGCGCGCCGCCTTTAGCCGCACCTTTAGATTTGCCATCGCCCTTGCGGTCATCAAACTGATTACCCGAGAAGCGCGTAAAGGCTTTTTGGCCTTGGTTGGCATCTTTCATCCACTTAGGTCCGCGCTCATTTCGACCTTCTGGCGGCACTAATTGATGTGGGCTATTGCCGATCAAGTCTTCACGCCCCATGGCAGTTAACCCTTCACGGATCAATGGCCACCCCGCAGGATCGTGATAACGCAGCAATGCTTTGTGCAGACGACGTTGGCGCCCTTTCTTCGGCACTGATACCACTTCACTGGTGTGCTTGACGTTTTTCAGCGAGTTTAACTCGGTATGATAAATCGTGGTCGCATTCGCCATCGGTGACGGATAGAAGTTCTGCACTTGGTCGAGCTTGAACTTACGCTCCTTCAACCACAGCGCTAAGTTCACCATGTCTTCGTCGGTCGTGCCCGGATGCGCCGAAATAAAGTAAGGGATCAAGAACTGCTCTTTGCCCGCTTCCTTAGAAAACTTGTCGAACAATTCTTTAAACTTATCGTAGGCGCCCATGCCGGGTTTCATCATCTTGCTGAGCGGACCTTCTTCGGTATGCTCAGGGGCGATTTTTAAGTAGCCGCCCACATGGTGCTGCACTAACTCTTTAACGTAGGCCGGATCTTCGATCGCCAAGTCGTAACGCACGCCAGAGGCGATCAATACTTTCTTGATGCCAGGTACAGCACGCGCCGCGCGGTACAAGTCGATAGTGTGTTTATGATCTGTGCCTAAGTGGCCGCAAATCGATGGGAACACACAAGAAAGACGGCGACAGGTTTTTTCGGCCTTTTCGCTAGTACAACCTAAACGGTACATGTTGGCGGTAGGGCCGCCTAAATCTGAAATTACCCCAGTAAAGCCTGGCACTTTTTCCTGAATATCTTTGATTTCTTTAACAATCGATTCTTGTGAACGACTCTGAATGATTCGGCCTTCATGCTCGGTAATCGAGCAGAAAGAACAACCACCAAAACAGCCACGCATGATGTTGATAGACGTCTTGATCATGTCATAGGCAGGGATTTTTTCCTTGCCATAGATAGGATGAGGAATGCGCTGATAGGGCAAATCGAATACCGCATCCATCTCATCGGTATTGAGCGGCCATGCGGGCGGATTCACCCAAACGGCGCGATCGCCATGGGGTTGAAATAACGCACGGGCACAACCTGGGTTTTGCTCTTGGTGCAAAATCCGTGAAGCATGGGCATATAAATATTTGTCTTCAGAGACTTTTTCAAACGCTG
Source organism: Shewanella baltica (assembly GCF_900456975.1). Taxonomy (NCBI): domain Bacteria; kingdom Pseudomonadati; phylum Pseudomonadota; class Gammaproteobacteria; order Alteromonadales; family Shewanellaceae; genus Shewanella; species Shewanella baltica. The sequence goes on along the minus strand of NZ_UGYM01000002.1, from coordinate 5,178,927 downwards.
GCAGCAGCACATAGGTTTTATCCCATGGCTTAGGTTTAGGCGGTTGAACGCTAATTGGCTTAGGGGCTTCGTTATCGAATATCTTCACATCCGACGGGCCAGACAAGTTAGCACAACCCACATCATCGGCGCCGTAAGGATTCGGCAGCGGCTCTATCTTGTGCAGTTGGTCAATCTTGCGCGAGTCCATACCGCGCCATTCGGGCAGCGGCTCTTTACGGATAACCGCTGTGCCGCGCACATCGTGCAACGAGCTAATAGGTTCACCCGCAGCTAAGCGGCGAGCCACTTCAACTAAAGGACGCTCGGCGTTGCCATACATAAGAATGTCGGCCTTGGCATCGAAAATCACACTGCGACGCACTTTGTCCGACCAATAATCGTAATGGGCGATGCGGCGTAAACTGGCTTCAATACCGCCAATGATCACAGGCACATCTTTAAAGGCTTCTTTACAACGCTGAGTGTACACAGTCACGGCGCGATCTGGGCGCTTACCGCCAATATCGCCCGCGGTATAAGCATCGTCAGAACGTAAACGGCGGTCAGCGGTGTAACGGTTGATCATCGAATCCATGTTGCCGGCGGTGACGCCAAAAAACAGGTTCGGGCGGCCCAATTGCATAAAGGCGTCTTTGCTCGACCAATCGGGCTGGGAAATAATACCGACTCGGTAACCTTGGGCCTCTAACATACGGCCGATCACCGCCATGCCAAAGCTTGGGTGATCCACATAAGCGTCGCCTGTGACTATGATAATGTCACAGCTATCCCAGCCAAGCTTATCCATCTCCTTGCGGGACATAGGTAAGAAAGGCGCAGTGCTATCGCCTGTAGCCCAATACTTGGGATGACTAAAGAGTGTGGATTCAACTTGCATCGATTGTGACCCGAAAACGTAATGTCAAATAAAGGCGCCACTGAAAATAAGTTACGCCAATTTAGGGACGCGGAGTATAGCAGGCAATGGTGGATAAGTGCGATTAAAAAAACATCAATCAAGGCGTTTTTCAGGGGTATTTGAGCCTGAAGCCAAATACCCCTAAATCCGCTATGGATATGGCTTGGGGCGGAATTGACCGCCCAAACCGACCAGCCTAGAGACCCTTTCCTAAACCTTGGGCAAAATGCAGCAAATTCACCAGCGCCAAACTGATAATCACTAGCCAAGTGAGCAATACGCCCCAGAAACGCCCAAAATGATAACCCCCTTGGCCTTGGGTTAAGCCGATAGCATGGAGTAGGCGCGCCACTATCCACACAGTCCCAAAGCAATGGAGATAAAATACAGGTAAGCCACCGGCTTCGGCCACCAGCATGAGAATCAATACGATAGGCGCATTTTCGATCAGGTTGACATGGACACGATTCGCTAAGGCGAGCGCATTGTTACCCCCATCGCCTAGGCCGATTTTCTGACCTCGCCTCAATTTCACGACTCGATAAGCCAAAGCGACAATTAATAGCCCTGTGAGGCTAGCGTAAAGACCCGTTACCATCAAAGACATACCTATTATTCCCCTTATCAAAAAGCTGACTATAGCCCGAGCTGCAAAAATTCAGCAATTTATTTGTATTAAGGTTAAAAGCCGTTAACCTTTTATAGACAAGATAGGTTAATATGCGCGCGTTAATCCCTACAACTTTTTATACAGTGAATACCCCGATTGGATAACGACGAGTTTATCGAAAAACGCAGATTTATCATCAAGCTAGGCAAGGCATTGCATAAGTTTGGCACACCCGCTTATCGCCTAGAAACCCACTTACAAACCGTTGCGCGCACCTTAGGTATCGAAGGCTACTTCCTTATCTCGCCAACTTCGATGACCTTCGTTTTACAACACGATACAGATCAAGAATATAACCATGCCGCTCGAGTGAAGCCCGGTGAACTCGATTTAGGTTCACTCGCCCGCACTGATGAATTAGTCGATGAATTAACTTCGGGCAAGCGCACTTTGGCCGAGGCCTTAGACCGCTTAGAAGAAATCGCCAACAAACCCAATCCCTATGGCCCAGTGTTAACTTGTTTTTCATTTGGTACTTCTGCCGCCGCCTTCGCCATGTTAATGGGCACAGGTTGGAACGATGTATTTTGGTCGGGGTTATTAGGCTTATTTGTCTATGGCTTGGTATACCGTGCCGAACGCTCGGCACGCATGGCCGAAGTGCTCGAACCCTTCGCCACCATTCTTTGTGCTATCGCCGCCTGCGGCATAGCGCGCATCGATCCCAACATTAATATCCCAGTGGTGATCCTCTCCTCGATCATTATTTTTATTCCCGGCTTAGCCTTAACCTTAGGTCTGGCCGAACTCGCTGCGCGGGATTTGATTTCCGGCACGGCGCGCATCATGGATGCGATTATGCAATTGTTTAAACTGTACTTTGGTGCAGTGCTCGGCATGGCGATTGGTAAAGCCGTGTTTGGCGAAGCGATTCATATCGAGCCAGAAGGCTTGCCGCGCTGGGCAATTTGGTCGGCGGTGCCGATTTTATCTATGGCATTAGTGTTTATCTTCAAGGCACGGATGCAAGATTCACCTTGGGGCGTATTAGCTGGAATTGTGGCGTTTTTCTCGGCCATGCTCGGCGGACATTATTTTGGTGATTCGGTGGGCATTTTCTTTGGCGCCTTGGCTGTCGGGATTTACTCCAACCTCTTCGCCCGCTGGATGAAAGCTCCCGCCTCCATCGCCCTGTTGCAAGGCATAGTGATCTTAGTGCCCGGCAGTAAAACCTATATCGGACTCAATGCCTTAATCTCAGGTGAGACCATGCTCAATCAATCCCATATTGGCTCGCAAATCTTTTTGATTTTTATGTCGCTGATCGCGGGATTGATTTTTGCCAACGTCGCCGTGCCGCCAAGGCGAACATTGTAACAATTGTGAATTCGGCTGGAACCCACGCCCAGCCGCTACCTCAAGACAATCTTAAGCTAACCTTAAGTAAAATCAGAAACTTATTAAAATGTTTTCTTGACTAGCCTCCACTTTCCATGTGTTATTAAATTGTGAATTGCAGAGTGAAGTTGTTTTCGCTGCAGTCGTCAATTTCATGGGAGTGGCCTTTTATGCAGAAATTCATTCAGTATGCATGCATCCTACCTTGTTGTGTTGGCAGCCTAATCAGTGCTGCCCAAGCAGAAGACACTAAGCTCACCGATCCCGCAACACAGGCTCAAGCAACCAAAAAAGTCAGCAAGATAGTCGTAGTTAACAATCCTATTTTTGATGAATCCGATCCCGATGCTTTTTTCATCCACCGCTGGGCGAACGCTTTACACATCAACACCAAAGAATATGTGGTGCTCGATAAACTGACCTTCGGCGAAAATGATACTGTCGCCCAGAAAGACCTCGACGAATCGCAACGGCTATTACGGGCTGTGCCCTATATCCGCGACGCCAAAATTTATGTCGCCGAAAAAGATCCCCTCGCCGATACCGATCCCACGGTGGAATCCGTTGTCGTCGAAACCTGGGATAACTGGTCATTATTACCCACTGCTAGCCTGAGTAGTTCAGGTGGCGATACTCGTTATTCTTTTGGTGTTAAAGAAGACAACTTACTCGGAACAGGTATCCGCACTCGACTCAAGTACCAGTCCAACGAATCCCGTAATGGCTACAAATTTGCGTTCGAAGCTCCGCTGAGCATTATCGAGCACGGCACGGTTGCCGCCGAGTTTTACGACAATAGCGACGGCCAAGCTAAGCACGTTTATGTGAGCAAGCCTTTCTATTCTCTCGATACCAATACCATGTATTCGGCGGAGTTTTTAGACGATAACCGGATTGATACCCTTAGGCAAAATGGGCAAGAGATAAATGAATTCGAACACACAGTCGACTACCTTAATCTGCAATATGGCTGGTTAATTAATAAGAACAGTGAGCATCTTTCTCGCTTTATTACCGGTGTTACCCAAGACAAACACGAGTTTGCCAATTCAGATCTCTACCCCAATTCGATGCTGCCTCAAGACCGGGACTTTATGTATCCTTGGGTCGCCTACGAGTTTATCCAAGATGATTTCCATGTACTGAATAACGTTCACCTGATCACCAACAACGAAGACTTTAACTTAGGCTGGCATCACTATGTGCAACTCGGCATAGAAACCAACGATATAGGCGACAACAATCCTGTCGGTTACCACGTGAATTGGCAAAGTACTGGCGGCTATAAGTTTGACGACCAACTGTGGCTGCTAGAAATGGGCGGCACTAGCACAATCGGCACAACCCAAAAAGACACTTACAAGATCGATGTCCAAGCCGAATACTTCTATCAAATCAATCCTAAGTGGACAGCCTACGGCAAAGCATGGGCCAGTCTTTCACAGAACACTTATCTGGATCTGACCAAAGGGCTGGGGGATGAAACTGGCGTGCGCGGTTATCCAAACGAATACCAACAAGGGGACAATCAGTGGTTATTGACCGCCGAGATACGTAATTACCCTAACATCAACTTATACCAATTGGCTGAATTGGGCTGGGCAGTCTTTACTGATTTGGGTCAAGCTTCCGGCGGCCAATTTGCCGATAATAATGAAGTCAGCGGTCCACTGGGCAGCATAGGCATAGGCGCACGGATTTATTCCTCTCGCTCCAGCTATGGCAACGTCGCCCATATCGATTTTTCGATTCCTTACACGGGCGGCGAGTCAGTGAACAGTTGGGAATGGCGATTCCTAGTGAAACGCAGTTTTTAGCGGCTGATTTACGAATTGCGAATAAGGTAGGGTGCTGAGTTAAAGCGCATTGATAAGATGTTGATCTACAAAGTCATGCAGGTTAGTCCTACAAAACCAAACGCTAACCGTCCAGAGAATAACTGGGCAGTTAGAGCTTGGTAATCCAACGCAGGCCAAAGGTGCTACGCAGTAGTTTTACAGTACTGTTGTGGCGCAGCTGAAACAGACAGCCAAGGCTAAAACTGACGATTAAACCTGGTGTCGACCCTATAAAATCACGACTGCTTTGCGCTAATTGTCGTTTCCTCATCAGTAACAAATCATGCTGCAACTGGCCTTGTTCCGTCAGCACTGTCAGCTGCAACTGCTGTTTTTTAAGTAACTGTTGAATTAGCATACTCGCGCCCCCTATTTTTGATGTCCCGACTCTCGAGTCGAGAACAAAAGCTGTAATTGCTGCCAAGTCTTCGAAAAGCCCGTTTGTGACAACACATAGCCAAGACTACGCCAACACCAAAGCAATAAAACAAACTGTAGCACCACCAAAGCGCTCACAGTGGCTAATAACGAGCCGCTCAGTTGAAACAGCAAATAGCCCAGCAACAACAAGATACTGCCCCAGAATAGGGTAATACCCGTCCCAAAACAGACAACCAAAGCCGCAGCAACAATCAAGCTGCGACCCGTTAACTGCCATTCTGCTGTTGCGATTTTCCCTGCCAAATTTAACTGATTGATATAGGCTTGCTTCACCGAGCTGCTCAGTGCCGCTATCTCAGCCAATTGCTCAATGGCCTGATCAACCACTTTATTCTGGGCAGCGGATGCTGGCTGCCCAGTGGGTTCAGCATGCTGGACAGGTCTTTGCTCTGGCGCCTCTGACTGTGCACGGTTTTGCATAACCCCACCTTAGCGACGGCGTAACAAGGCCGTCAACACTACACCAGCAGCAAACGCTATCCCGGCGGTGGCCAGAGGATTTTGCGCTGCCAGCTCACGGGTTTTACTGTAAGAGCTTTGCAGTTGCTGTTTGATTTCCTCTTGCTTGTGCGCCAGTGTTTCCTGCGAGCTGGCGGCGGTTTTACGCAAAGTATCCTCTGCAACAGCGGCTTTCTCTGCCACAGCGTCAACGGCATGATGCGTCACTTCGCTGGCTTTCGCTGTGGTTGGCGAATTTAACGCGCCGTTATCTTTACTGTTAGTTTGTTCTGTTACACTTTTTGAACTGGCCATTAGCAGACTCCTTGATGAACCGAGTGCAATGCAACAAAATGCTGCACTTTGCATATAAACCAATGCAATGGCTAAGCCAATTGATATAAACAAATAAAAACAAAAGCTTAGATTAAAATCATTTATATCCTTGCCCTCAGTTAACGGTAGATGTTACCTACATAGGGTAATTTTTACCTGCAGCGAAGGATGATAAAGAGAGCGACAGAACAGAGAACTAAATAGGATATAGATTGGATACGGAAGGGGAATTCAACACTTTGATTTTTAATAATTTAAAAAGTAACGGTCACTTAAAACTGCAATAGTTAAAAAACAAAAAGCCCGTTTGTCATTACGACAAACGGGCTTTCTATTGAATGAGGTGAGTTGGCCGATAAGCCGGGTCCTGTCTTGGACAGTCATTCATCTAGGCCTGCAATCGCTCACAGGCTCAAGCGACCTACCCGGTTCCAACGCGAGCCACGCCATACGGAACCCTATTTGGTCTTGCTCCGGGTGGAGTTTACCTTGCTACGAACTATTGCTAGCCGCACGGTGCGCTCTTACCGCACCCTTTCACCCTTACCGACCTGATAAATCAGGCAGGCGGTCTACTCTCTGTTGCACTTGTCGTCGGTTCACACCGCCCAGGCGTTACCTGGCACCCCGCTCTTTGGAGCCCGGACTTTCCTCCCCGTTCTTACGAACGCGGCGACTGTCTGGCCAACTCGGCGCGGATTATAGCCTAAGCCACCCTGATGCACCACAGATAATCCGCTCGCGGCCGTTTTAGCGCTTATAAATCAGACTCTAGGCCGTATTTATACAAGGCATTCTTTTTAAGTCCATGAATTTGCGCGGCAATTGCAGCGGCTTTCTTCAATGGCAATTCTTCACATAAGAGTTTGAGCGTGTTTATGGCGACCGTGGGAATCGCTTCGTCATCACTCAAATGGTAGCCATGCACCATAAGAACGATTTCGCCCTTCTGCTGATTAGGGTCAGTACTCACTTTAGCGAGCACTTCTGAAACTGGGCCAGATAAAAAGGTTTCGAAGGTTTTCGTCACTTCGCGCGCCATCACCACATGGCGATCACCGCCCAGCACTTCGACCATAGTCGTTAGACTGTGCTCGATGCGGTGTGGTGATTCATAAAATATCAGCGTGCGCGGATCTTCTTTCAGTGCCAATAACTTATCGGCGCGGGCTTTTTCTTTTGAGGGCAGAAAACCTTCAAAAGTAAAACGGTCCGATGGCAAACCAGAGGCGCTTAAGGCAGTAATCGCCGCGCAAGGGCCCGGCAAAGGGATCACATTAAACCCAGATTGGCGCACATGTGAGACTAAGTGGTAACCAGGATCGGAAATCAACGGCGTACCCGCATCGGAAATTAATGCTATCGACTGACCCGCTGCAAGCTGATCCACAATCCACTGGGCACGCGCACGCTCGTTGTGGTCATGCAAGGCCGTCGTTTTAGTGGTAATGCCGAAGTGGCTCAACAACTTACCGCTGTGGCGAGTGTCTTCACAGGCGATCAATGAAACCTGATTCAGCACCTCTATTGCCCGCGAGCTCATATCGCCCAAATTACCTATGGGAGTAGGAACTATGTAGAGTGCGACGCTTTGGTCCATATATACCTCTGTAATGACAGTGCCAAGACTTTCGTCAAGCGCGAGAGAAGGTTAAACTAGAGGCCGCATCTTACCAGAGTGAAGCCCAGTGTTAAAAAGCCTGAATACAACTAAGTTCGTTTCCGTGGCCATTTTATCGGTAATCTTGGCGGGTTGTGGTGTTTCATCGCCCAATTCCACTGGAACAACCGCCACATTGGCTACCTCATTAGCATCCGCACCTTTGGCGGCAAATGTCTATTTGGCGCAAGCGGCCAATAGTAAAGATCCGCAGCAGCGCGATACTAATCTGCTGCTAGCAGCCCATGCCTATATTAATGCCAATGACTATGCCGCAGCGCAGAAGCTACTTAAATCGATACAGCCGAGCTTAACTCAGAGCCCAACATTACTGGCCGAACATAAATACTTAACTGCACGTGTGCTTGAACACACGTCCACCTACAGTGATGCCCTTAAAACCTTAAATTATCCAAGTAATTGGAGCCTGCCAAGCTGGCAGATGACGGCTTATCACCAGTTCAAGGCGCATTTATATCAATTGAATAAACAGCCAATTGAACAAGTACGCGAGTTGAGTTTACTGACAACTTACTTGCCACCCGCCCAAGCCAACGAAGTGAATAACACCATTTGGCAAGTGCTGCAGCCGATGCACGAACAAACCATAAAGACGTTTACGCAAGATGCTAAAAGTCCAGTGTTTGCAGGCTGGTTACAACTGGCTTATATCGCTAAGCATTATGCCGTCGATCCCACCCAGTTAGTGCGCTACTTAGGTGAATGGCAAAAGCAGAACCCTTATCACCCAGCTGCGGCAAAGTTGCCTGCCGATTTAGACAGAGCCCTCAACGCTAAGCCTTTTACACCGAAAAACATTGCAGTGCTGTTGCCGCTGACTGGCCCAAGAGCGAACGCCGCCAATGCGATTCGCCAAGGCATATTAGCCAGCTATATGGCGAAGCAAAACGATAAAGTCGCAGTGAATTTTTACGATACGGCCAACGATGCGGCGAGTGCCTATCAACAGGCGCTGATGGCGGGAGCCGAGTTTATTATTGGCCCATTACTGCCGACTGAAATCGAACAACTGCAAGTGATGAATGCGGCAAATACTGCCGCCACTAATGCAGTGGCCAATGCTGCCAACCCAGACAAAACGGCCAATACGGTTGCAGCGGCTCCTGCTGCGCCTGTACCACAACTCTTTTTGAATCAAGTGGATAAATTCACACCCGATCCAAACAAATTCTACTTTGCGCTATCGCCAGCCCAAGAAGCAGCCGATGCCGCCGAGCATTTATATCAAGATGGCGTCACTATGCCATTGCTGCTCGCCAGCAATGATGCCCTTGGCAAACGTATGGCCGAGAGCTTTATTCAAGCGTGGAAAAAGAAGAGCGATAACGTCGTCGAAGTCTATTACTACGATGGCGGCGACCAAATGAAAACCACAGTGCAAGATGCCCTTGGCGTTCGTGATAGCCAAGCCCGTATCGCACGCATCAAGGAGCTGCTGGGTAACTCAGTGCAGGCTGACTTCCGCTCACGCCAAGATATTGATGCCATTTATATGATTTCAACGCCGCAGGATCTGACTCTGCTCAAGGCCTTTATCGATGTTAACTTCAGCGTGTTCACTCAACCTGTGCCCTTGTATACCTCAAGCCGCAGCCGAGTTGAGAACGAAAGCACACAAACGGCGCAGGATTTAAATAACCTCACCCTCAGCGATGCCCCTTGGCTGATGCAAAACGGCGAAGAAAACCTAATGGTTAACACACTATTTTCGGGCTGGAATAACAGTCAGAAACGTTTGTTTGTTATGGGTTATGATGCGATGGACTTGATCGGACGTTTAGCACAAATGCGCTCATTTACGGGTTACCAATTCAATGGCCGCAGCGGCGCTTTATCGGTTAGCCCAGATGGCATAGTAAACCGCCAATTAAGCTGGGGACGCTACCAAAGAGGCAGCTTCCGCCAGCTATGACACTCGGACAGCAGGCAGAAGCGCACGCACAACGTTACCTTGAACAGCAAGGGTTAACTTTTGTCGAACGTAATGTCCGCTATCCGTTTGGGGAAATTGATTTGATCATGCGCCATAAAAGCCATTGGGTATTTGTTGAAGTGAAGTATCGCTCGGCAACCCAATATGGCGGCGCATTACAGGCTTTAAGCGCGGCGCAAATAACGCGGATTCGCAAAGCGGCCAACCATTATTTGCAACTCAATAGACTCGATGTGCCCTGTCGTTTCGATGTCATCGCCATGGAAGCCGATCAAATTCATTGGCTCGTCGATGCCTTTTAAGCGCCAATAGTGCGAGAGTGGCAACACAAATTATTTTTAACGTCTGTGCCTCAACACGCTTGTGGAAATATGGCATGATAGCAACACTTTATCCTGAAAGGATTTATCCATGTTAGAACGCATTAAAGACAGCTTTACTGAATCTATCCAGACAAAAATCGATGCAGCCGAAGCACTGCCAGAATCAATCGCCAAAGCGGCCGAGATGATGGTGCACTGTCTTTTGGGTGGCAATAAAATCCTTGCTTGCGGTAACGGCGGCAGTGCTGGCGATGCACAACATTTCTCAGCCGAACTGCTAAACCGCTACGAGATTGAACGTCCACCCTTACCGGCCATCGCCCTGTCTACTGACACTTCAACCATCACAGCTATCGCCAACGACTATAGCTACGATGAGATTTTCTCAAAACAGATTTTTGCCTTAGGTCAACCGGGCGACATTCTGCTGGCGATCTCCACCAGCGGTAACTCAGGTAACGTGATTAAAGCCATGGAAGCCGCATTAAGCCGTGACATGACGATCGTTGCACTAACGGGTAAAGATGGCGGCGCTATGGCAGGCCTGTTGAGTGTGGGCGATGTGGAAATCCGCGTGCCTTCAAACGTCACCGCACGTATCCAAGAAGTGCACTTACTGGTGATCCACTGCCTGTGTGACAACATTGACCGCACACTCTTCCCGCAGGACGAGCAGCAATGAGACACGCTGCCCCGCTGTTAATGGTTTGCTTGCTGCTACAAGGCTGCGCCGGTGCCGTTATGGTGGGCGCAGTGAGTGGCGCTATGATGGCCAACGATGAGCGTACTGTTAAGACACAGATTGATGATACTAATACCGATTTTAGGATCACTAGTGCGCTACTAGAGCAAGAAGATCTTAAAAAACAAACTAATATCACTGGTGTGTCCGTCAATGGCAATGTGCTTATGATAGGCCAAGCCCCTAACTCTACGTTAAGGGATAAAGCCATCAAGGTCGTACAAGATCTTAAGCTAGGCGGCAAGATCCACAATCAGATCCGCATTGGCAACCCAACTTCTTTCACCACACGCAGCAACGACACTTGGATCACCACCAAAGTGAAGGGCCGCATGCTAAACGAGAAAGATTTGGATATGACTCGCATTAAAGTCATCACTGAAAATGGTGAAGTCTTCTTGCTCGGCGTGATCCATCGCTCGCAAGCAGACTTAGCCGTTGATATCGCCCGCAATACAGCAGGCGTGCGTAAAGTGGTAAGAGTATTTGAATATACAGAGTGATTTTACAATTTGAGCAGGTTGTAATTTGAGCGTAGTGGAAGTTAAGCCTAAGTCGCGAGTCAACTCGTACACTTAGGCTTAAACGCTCACCATTATTTCCCCGTTAGTGTATCCGCAACCTTAGGCGTCGATTTTGATAACAGCGACCCTAACCAAGGTAAACACAACGAAGGCAACACAATCAAAGCAGCGCCGAGCCAGCTTAAGTTATCCAACCACTCATCGAATAACAACCAGCCTAAAAAGACAATAAATAACAAGCCAGTGTATTCCGCAATCGCGATATCGCTTGCCTGTGCTTTACGGTAGGCCAGCACGCAAAACCAATGATACACAAGTAAGAATACGTTGCTCAGCAATGCCACGCCCACCAGCTCCCAACTCAAACCTTCAATGCCCTGAAACGCCGCAATCACTAACGTCGCCGGAATACCCAGCAAGTTATACAACATCAGCGTTAATACTGGATGTTCAGCATGGGGCACTTTTTTCAGCGCTAACTGATTCACCGCAAAGGTAAAAGCCGAAAATAGCACAGCAATGCCATACCAGTTTATTTCGCTCGGTCGCAGGATAATCAAAATACCGACAAAACCTAAGCCTGTGCAGATGGTCTGGGCGGCAGTGATCCGCTCTCTCAGGAAAAAATACCCCATCAAGATGATCATCAAAGGCGCCGAGTAAAATAATGAACTAACCGTCGCGAGTGGCAATGCCATCAAGCCAATAATTAAAAAAAGCGCGCCAACCGAGCCTATGTTGGCACGCCAAAGGTGAACTGAAATATGTGTCGTCATTGGCCGCTGTGAATACAGCCACACTGGCAACAGCATAAAGACTGAGGAAATCTGCCTGACAAGGAGGAAAGTCGAGGCATTTGCATCGTCCGGCAACCACTTGATCGACACATCATAGAAGGCACTGAATAGATTACCTACTATCAATAAAATCAAACCGATAACAACTGGGCGTTGCATTTTTTAACATCCATAAATCTCAATGGCGGCATGATAATCCTCCCAAAACTTAAGCTGAAATGATGCTTTCTCATGCTAGATGAATTAAATTCATACTAAAGCCTTTAGATATTGAAAATAATGAGAAAGCTACCACCATTACGCGCTCTGCAAGTGTTTGAGGCCGCCGCCAGACAGCAGCATTTTTCTAAGGCAGCCGATGAACTGTGCATCACCCAAAGTGCGGTTTCTCACCAAGTGCGGGTATTAGAAGAGTATTTTGGCGAGCAACTGTTCGACCGCCAGGGGCGTAAACTGCAGTTAACCCCAAAAGGACACGGACTATTTCTAGAGTTAGAGCGGATATTCAACGAGTTAAGTGATCTTAATTTGAAGGTTCGCGACACGCCAAATCAGCAGCTGTGCTTAGCGGTTTACAGTTCCTTCTCGGTGAAATGGTTGATCCCCAGACTCGCCGATTTTCGCCGCCAATATCCGAGCGTGAAAATCCGCCTCGAGATGATCACCCAAGATCCTGATCTCAGCACTAGCACGGCGGATATCTTCATCGCCGGTAAACTGAATCAACGCGGCTATTGGCAACAGTTACTCCACAAAGAGCGGTTAATCCCAGTGTGCAGCCCAAATTTCTACCTTAAATGGCGCGACATTAGCCTGAGTAATTTCCAGCAACAAGCCCTGCTGGTTGTCGATGAAGGCCCACTCGGACTCGACTGGCACAAGTGGTCATCGGCACACCAGATTCCACTCGATAACGAACAGCAGCATGTGTTTAGTCATATTGTGATGGCAATTGAGGCGGCGATTGCAGGCCAAGGCTTAGCCCTAGCGCCGGACTTTATGGTGGCTGGCGATATCACCACAGGGCGTTTAGTCGCCTTGAATCTTCCCGATGTGCATACCGGATTTGAATTTACTTTCTTTTGTAAGCAACGCCGTTTATCTGAGCCTGCGATTGCTGCCTTCTCATCTTGGCTAAAATCACAGGCCTAAGGTGAACATACAGACACAAAAAAGCCGACGCTGACGTCGGCTTAATTTATCGATATCGATTGATTACACTAACAAACCAATCTTCTCGTACACTTTCTTCAATGTCACTTCGGCGCGCGCCTGCGCACTTTCAGCGCCAGCTTTCATCACTTGGTCTAAGTAAGCACGGTCGGCACGAATCGCGCGGTAACGCTCTTGCAGCGGCTCTAACATGCTCACAACCGCTTCGCCTGCTGCACCTTTCAAATGGCCATACATCTTGCCTTCAAACTCGGCTTCTAGGCTTGCAATACTTTGCCCCGTCACACCCGACATGAGACTCAGCAGGTTAGAAACGCCTGGCTTATTCTCCATATCGAAACGCACGACTGGCGGCTCATCACTGTCTGTCATAGCTTTTTTCAGCTTCTTCAGCACGGCTTTTGGATCTTCTAGCAGGCCGATGACGTTGTTACGGTTCTCGTCTGACTTAGACATCTTCTTCAGCGGCTCCTGCAACGACATCACTTTCGCGCCATGTTCAGGAATAAATGGCTCAGGAATGGTGAAAGTATCACCGTAGGCATTGTTGAAGCGAGTCGCGATATCACGCGTTAACTCAAGGTGTTGCTTCTGATCTTGACCAACTGGGATTTCGTTCGCTTGATAAATCAGAATATCCGCCGCCATCAGCACAGGGTAACCAAACAGACCTACATTGATGTTGTTAGCATGCTTTTGTGACTTATCTTTAAACTGCGTCATGCGGCTCAACTCGCCCATTTGGGTGTAGCAGTTTAGTGCCCAACCTAATTGCGTATGTTGTGGTACCTGTGACTGGATAAACACTGTGCTCTTTTTAGGATCGACGCCACAGGCCAAATACAGGGCTAAGGTGTCTAAGCAGGCTTCGCGCAACGCTTTAGGATCTTGACGCACGGTAATGGCATGCAAGTCGACCACACAATAGAGGCAGTCGTGGCTATCTTGCATCGCAACCCATTGACGCAATGCACCCATGTAGTTACCTATGGTTAATTCGCCGGACGGCTGTGCACCGCTGAGTACTATGGGTTTGGTCATTACGTCATTGCTCCACTATCTATATATAAAAAAGACTATAAAAAATCGACTAAAAAACGGGTAAACACGCATTACTTGGTAGGTTTTACCCAGTTCAAAATCTCACTAAATTGCTCACATACGGCATCTGGGCCACTGAGCCCAATATCTTCACCGTAGTTGTAGCCGTAGGTCAAGCCGATTGACGCTATCCCAGCCGCTTTCGCCGCTAAAATGTCGTTTTTAGAGTCGCCGACCATCAATAACGCCTCTTTATCCAATTGCCACTCATGTAATAAGTGCTGCAGCGGCAAAGGATCGGGCTTCATCTTAGCGAGAGTGTCGCCACCTAACACTAAGCTGAAAAAGTCATTAATCCCAAAGGCATTGAGTAATGGCAAGGTAAAACGATAGGGTTTATTAGTGACAACGGCGAGCTTAAAACCTGCATCGAACAAGGTTTGCAGTACTTGATGCACGTCGCTATACAGCGCACTGTGCTTTTCAAGATTCTCTTGATAGTGATGCATAAAAATCGGCATGGCCGCATCAAGCACGGTTTGCTCAACATCTAATCCCAAGGCATGGGTCATGGCGCGGCGCATTAACATCTCGGCGCCGTTACCGACCCAAGTACGCACTTGCGCCTCTGAGCAGCTCTTCAAACCTAACTCGGCTAAGGCTTCCTGCGTGGCAACGGTTAGGTCAGGCACACTGTCGATCAGCGTGCCATCAAGATCAAACGCTATCGCTTTAATCTTATCCCACATACCTATGCCCCAACTTTAGCAAGTTCGGCACGCATCTCATCAACAACGGTTTTGTAATCTGGCTTGCCGAAAATGGCAGAACCCGCAACAAACATGTCAGCACCGGCGGCGGCGATTTCGGCAATATTGTCGACCTTAACGCCGCCATCCACTTCTAAGCGAATATCAAAACCACTGGCATCGATACGCGCACGCACTTGGCGCAGCTTATCTAACGTAGATGGGATAAAAGATTGACCGCCAAAACCAGGGTTCACCGACATCAATAGAATCACATCCAGCTTATCCATCACATGGTCGAGATAATGCAGTGGTGTAGCAGGGTTAAACACGAGACCCGCTTTACAGCCACACTCTTTGATCAACTGAAGTGTGCGATCGACGTGTTCTGAAGCTTCTGGATGGAAAGTAATAATAGACGCGCCCGCCTTAGCAAAATCAGGCACGATGCGATCAACCGGCTTGACCATTAGATGCACATCAATATCGGCGGTAATACCGTAGTTACGCAGCGCTTGGCACACCATAGGGCCAATCGTTAAGTTAGGAACATAGTGATTATCCATCACATCAAAATGCACTACGTCGGTCCCCGCATCTAACACGGCTTTTACATCATCGCCCAAACGGGCAAAATCGGCAGATAAAATCGATGGAGCAATCAAGAATGGACGCATAAAACACTCGCTGCTATTTGGATAAAAAGTGCCTTATTTTACCCTGAGCCAAGCTAAGCCTCTATAGCTAAAGCCACATTTCTGGCAATTGATACGCGATGCAGCTGTCAGCAAAGCAACACATTCTGCAACTATCGTAGTCAATTGGGGTCTAGATAATACCAATCGTATTAAATATCTGTTCATTCAGCGGGAGTTCAACGCGATTTAGACAAGGCGAAGGCTTGAAGGCATAGTGGTGCTCTGTCTAAAGCCTTGAACGAAGTATAAAGCGCATTGCCATGCCGTTAACATCAGCCGCCCTTCGGGAGCCTCACAGGCATCCCACTCCCGTGTTGCATTGACTTAAAAGGGAATAACCATTTCTGCGTCAATGCGCCTTGGATTGAGATGCCTGTGAGGCTCTGAACTGATTAGATATTTAATGTGATTGGTATAATATGAAATTTGCTAACATTTACGCGCATTTTGGTGGCTATTGATAAATTTTTGTTCATAAACTAGGCGAGTTTGTTATACTCGAGGCGCAATGCTGGTTCATTTCAAAGGAAGCGTTATGAAGGGGCGGTTTAGTTTGTTTTCACACTATGTTAGGTCGGTGACATTTAAGTCATCTATGATGTTGGCATTCACTGCAGTTGTCGTGGCCACGTTAGCTTTTGGCGTTGAAAAACTTACGGAAAATACCGAAACAGCTTCTTGCGCTTGTAGCAGTGATACCCGTTACAATAGTGCTTTACCTAGTAGTCATCCTAATAATCGCTGCGCCGATCAAGCACAAACCCTAAGCTGGAAAACGTGGCTCACAGGTAAAAACCGTTCGAGTCAGTTCCACTTTGTCGATCTGCTTGAGCTATTACACGGTCATCAAGATAAGCCTATGGATGATCTCAAACCCACTACGTCGCATCTCGCCTATTAATGCTTAGCCGTATCTGGCAAGTATTCCACAGTACAGTTGCCGCTTTTTTCGGGGTACAAACTGACGACAATCGAAAAAAAGATTTCCAAACTAGCTCACCATTACCTTATATCGCAATGGGAATCGTGTTGGCAGTCATCTTAGTGGCAAGCCTGATGTTTCTCGTAGGACAAGTGCTTAGCTGAACGTAGGCTATGTCGAACCTAGTCATCCTTTGGATCGTAATTTTCATCATATAACGCCATCAACTCATCCACTTTGTTACGACCACTACCATTTTGGCTAATGTTACGTTGCACTTGGATTTTCGCTAAGTGAGCGCCGCGGTATAACTCGCGAGTCAATGGAATATCGTGATTACTGATCAACACAGGAATACCACGCTCTAGTGCTGTATGGCGCGAATGACGGGCCAGCAGCGCTTGGTCGTCTAGACTAAAGCCTGCACCAACATACGTAGTAAAACTGGATGTGGTAGATAATGGCGCATAAGGTGGATCGCAGTAAACCACATCGCCGCTACGTGTCTGCTCAAAGGCTTTTTCGTAACCTATGCATTTAAACTCGGCACGTTGCGCTTTTTCAGAAAAGGCCCAGATTTCCTTTTCGGGGAAATACGGCTTTTTATAGGAACCAAAGGGTACATTGAAGCCGCCTTTACGGTTATAACGGCATAAGCCATTAAAACCATGACGGTTTAGATAGAGGAAATAGACGGAACGTTGGAAAGGGTCGCGACATTTATTAAAGTCGGTCCGCACCTGATAGTAAGCGTCTTTTTGATTCATCTCATCAACAAACATTGCCTTAGCCGCGGCAATGTAAGCTTCTGGTTGATGCTTCACAATCTGGTATAACTCAATCAAGTCCTGATTAATATCACAGAGCAGGTAGCTAGGATAATCCGTATTTAAGAAAACGGATCCTGCACCCACGAATGGCTCGACCAAACGGTCTCCTGCGGGTAAATAACTGGCCAAATCATCCACCAATTTAAATTTACCGCCAGCCCACTTAAGGAAGGCTCTGTGTTTTTTTATCATTTAACTTGATGAATGCCGACAAAAATAAAGGCCATGATTGTACTCTGTTTATTCTGAAATTTCACGATTTGGCAGACTTTCTTCTAGTTGATAATCTTTTAAATCCGCCCATTTTCTTACCCAAGGTTGCTCGAGACGATACTCTTTAACCAATTGTGCCGCCGCATTCGAAGCTGACTTGCTACTGCTGTAGTTGCCAACGAGGACAACCCAACGCTGCTTATGTTGTGCAACGCGAACGCCCTCAAGATGCTCAATACTCTTTAATGTTGCACGCAGGGTATCCAACTGAGCAACACTGGCAATCTGTATTGTGTAACCTTTGAGCGGCTTTTGCGTATCCAAGCCCGCTTTAGCTACCGGCTTATCGACCTTTGCAGCTTTAATGGTTGCAGGCTGAGTCTGAGCCGCTTTGGCTTGTGGTTCTGTATCCTCAAGCGGCTTATCCTCACCAAAAGACTTACTACTCACTTCACCCACACTCACGAAGCCAGCACCGTCAGGCATGGGATGTGGCGCTTCACCGTGGAATTCACTTAAGGGATCGACGGCTTGTTCAGTTTTGGCTTCTGCCGTCTCGATTTCAATAACTTTCGCAGTCTCCGCGGCGAGCTTCAGTTGCTCAGCGCGCAGCGCAAAATACGGCGCTAAGACTTTTTGCCCGTAGGACAAAAAGGCGGGTGAATCTATCGCAGGATAAGTCGCAGCCTCTAAGGCTTGCTCCTCAGAAAAAGGCTGAGTAACGCCAAGCCAAATGCCTAAGGCGAGTAACATACTCACAGCAGTCACCATCACAGCTTTATATTTCACCAAGGAAGATGTCTTCTCAGGCGCGCTATGCAAGGCTTTATCTAATAGATTAACCACTTCCTGCGGCGTACCGGTTTGTTTCTCAAGCTGACTGCGCACAATTTCCCTTGGGGTAAAAGGATTTTGATCGCTGTATCTCAGTAACGTTTGATACAAGGCCTCACGCTCAGGCATAGTTAACGGCTCAATACTGATAGGCAATATCTGCCGCCGTAACTGCTCCGGTAATTGTGGAAGTAGATCTGCTAAAAATGCCGGCGGAACCGTGAGTGTGACAGCGATATTCTTACCCGCACACTGAATTTGATTGAGAATAATGCACTCAGCCCATAATGCCTTAGGCAATAAATGCGCATCATCGATAATGATATGTAAGGGTTTAGTTTGCGTGCTCGCAAGCCGCAACAGGGTATCGGCGAGGGGAATATCGTCGTCAAAAATCGGGGATGAAATTAACTGGACCAGAATTTTACGGCGGATTTCCGCGTTATCGGCATGCATAGGACAAATCACAAATGCCGCATTTGACTCGTCAAAATCGGTCGCCAATCCGGTCACTAAGGTGGTTTTTCCTGAACCGCTGATACCAGAAAGCACCAGTAGCTGATCGCTATAACTGGCAACATGATGCATTCTTTGTATGAGGGCTTCCTGAGAAGGAAGCAAGACAGAACCTTGAAACGTCACTCGCCCACCACACAGTTTTTATGCGCAGCGAATAACCTGTTCAAGGGTAGATTCTGTGACTTGACTAAACACATCCGCGCGGCCTATAGCCGTTGGGAGCACCAGTCGAATCTGACCGCCTAAAACTTTTTTATCGCGTCGCATATGTTGAATGAAACTGTCGAAATCCATAGATTCCGGCGCACTCACTGGAAGATCAAAAGCTTGTAGTAACTGTATGATACGACAAACTATTGACTCATCGATAAGCCCCAGTGCCTTAGCTGTTTGAGCAGCAAGGACTGTGCCAGCTGACACGGCTTCACCATGCAACCAATTACCGTAGCCCATTTCGGCTTCAATCGCATGACCAAAGGTATGACCCAGATTCAATAAAGCACGTACACCCTGCTCAGTTTCGTCTTGGCTAACCACATCGGCCTTAATCTCACAGCAACGGGAGATAGCATAAACCAATGCTTGGGCATCTAAGGTTTTTAGTGCCGTTACATTATCTTCAAGCCATTGAAAAAAATCAGCATCCCACATGATGCCATACTTGATGACTTCCGCCATTCCCGCCGCAAACTCGCGCGCTGGAAGCGTATGTAAACATAAAGTATCGATAAGCACGATTTGTGGCTGATAAAAGGCCCCAATCATGTTTTTACCAAGAGGATGGTTAACAGCCGTTTTACCGCCGACGGAAGAATCCACCTGCGACAATAGGGTTGTCGGAATTTGAATAAAATCGATCCCACGTTGATAACATGCCGCGGCAAAGCCCGTCATATCACCAATTACGCCGCCACCCAAAGCCACCAGCACAGAATCTCGACCATAGTTTTGCTGCAGCAATGCAGTAAAAATTGTATCTAGATGCGCTAAGTCTTTGAATTGTTCGCCATCGGGGAGGATAACACTCTCTACCTCACCAAACGAAGCCATCGTCTCTTGTATCTGTTTAAGATACAAAGGCGCGACAGTTTCATTGGTGACGATAAGAATACGTTTTTTAAGCAGGTAGCGAGACAAGGTCTCGCCATCACTCATCAAATTCTGGCCAATGTAAATGGGATAACTACGTACACCTAAATCAACCTGAATTTGCTTCATAAATTCTGCCTAAAAACCTAATTGCTCAATGATCTGATTGGCGACAATCTTTGCGCTTTGATCATCGGTTTTGACAATCACATCGGCAATTTCTTCGTACAATGGATTACGGATCTCTGCAAGATTCTCCAACACTTCTCGAGGATCATCCACTTGCAATAATGGGCGTCGCTTGTCTCTTTGAGTACGAGCGACCTGTTTGTCGATAGTGGTTTCCAGATAAACCACAATGCCACGAGCAGACAGATGATTACGGATATCTTTGCTTTGTACTGAACCACCACCGGTGGCAAGGACGATACCTTGTTTTTCAGACAAATCAGCAATAACCTGAGCTTCACGACGACGGAAGCCTTCTTCACCTTCGACGTCAAACACCCAAGCAATATCAGCGCCTGTGCGTTGCTCAATCTCTTGATCTGAATCGTGGAATTCTAAATGCAGCATTTGCGCCAGATGGCGACCAATTGTGCTTTTACCTGCGCCCATAGGGCCTACCAGAAAAATATTACGTTTTTCAGCCATTTCTTGTACGTCTGAATCTTATTGAAAAGTATGCCTATATCGACTCAAAATCAAGCCGACCTATATGTTACCTTGCTCTTATGAGACTTGACCGAGGATTATCTCAGCTTAGGGTCTACTATGGCAAGCCATGTGCGCTATTTATGCAAAGAATTGTATAACAGTAATAATAAAGCCAGCAATCACTGCTGGCTTTAGTCGATACATAGCAAGTGCTTAGATCTTCTCACCGACTATTTTTGGGGTGACGAAAATAAGTAGCTCTTGACGCTCATTTTTGTCTGTTGTGTTCCTAAACAGGAAACCTACCAGAGGAATGTCACCTAGAATTGGTACTTTACTCACACGGCTGATCAGATTTTGCTGATAAATACCACCAAGCACTATGGTTTCGCCGTTATTAACGAGCACTTGGGTGCCGATGCGTTGAGTATCGATGGCAACTGCGGGACCCGTTGGAGTATCAACGGTTTTGCCCTGAGAATCTTGAGTGATTTCTAAATCTAAAATGACTCGGTTATCAGGCGTAATTTGGGGTGTAACCCGTAGAGACAACACCGCCTTCTTAAACGTGACTGACGTTGCACCACTCGAAGTAGACTGCACATAAGGGATCTCGACACCTTGTTCAATATAAGCCGCCTTTTGGTTAGAGGTGGTGATGCGAGGGCTCGCGATGATTTCACCTTTGTTTTCTTGCTCTAATGCGCTTAATTCCAAATCAAGAATGGTGCCGTCCGCCAATTTAGCGACATGGAAGGCAATACTCGCTGGATTAGTGGCTGCCGCGGGTAAGTTAACGTTCAAACGCTGATCGGGAGTAGGAATAATCCCATTGGCAATACTCTGTGCACCTTCTAATGTGCCTGAGGTTCCCTTACTACCCTGCTGATCTGTGACGCCCCAACGAATACCTAGGTCTTCGGAGACATCGTCTTTCACTGTCACCATACGTGACTCGATCAACACTTGGCGGATGGGGATATCGAGCACTTCGACTAAACGGTGAATGTTCTCAATCGTTTCAGCCGTATCTTTCACTAACACTGTGTTAGTACGTTCATCGACCGCGACTGAACCGCGTGGTGAAAGTAAGCTTGAATCCGCGCTTTTCAATAACTCAGCAATATCGACCGCTTTAGCGTAGTTAATTTGCAAGTACTCAGAATAGAGCGGTGCTAACTCTTTAACCTCTTGTTTGTTTTTGAGGTTCTGGCTTTCACGAATTGCCAGTTCTTCGCTCGGCGCCACCATTAAGATGTTACCTTCGATACGCTTATCTAATCCTTTGGTTTGCAGAATTAATTCTAAAGCTTGATCCCAAGGCACATCGTCCAATCTTAAGGTGATATTGCCTTCCACAGTATCGCTGGTGACTAAGTTAAAGTTATTATAGTCGGCGATGATCTGCAACACAGTGCGCACTGGGATATTTTGGAAGTTAAGCGACAAAGTCCGGCCATTGTATTTTTTAACATCTTTCTTGGCGGCGGCCCTCTCGACTTTATTCATTGAGAGTCTAAAGAGGTTATCTTCTTGCTTGTAAGTGAATTCATACTCACCCGTAATATCGACGACAATACGCGCCGTTAAATCTTCTTTAAATGTCTCGAAGCTTTTTACTGGCGTGGAGAAATCTTTCACATCCATAACATACAGAAGATCGTTATTAATATCTGTGTTATATAACTTCACTTCGAGCTTAGCGCCCACTTGCTCGACATTAGCCGCAACCGAGCGATTATTTAGATAGACTAATAGCTCACCGCCACCATTATCATTACGACGAAAATCGATATTTTTAATGCTATTAACGAAAGGGTTTTCAGCTTGGGCTTGAGTACCCGCCACTTCATCGTTGATTGTTAATCGATATGAATTGCCCATGACAGAACCTTGGTAAGGTTTCACTTTGGACATACCTAAGATGACTTTAAGACGAGTATCTTGCTGCTCAGTGGTGATGTCTGTCACCCCAACCTGATTAATAGGTAAACGATCCTTAGATAAACCTGAGATAGTGTTATCGAAGGTCAGCACTAGCTCTGCGGGCGAGGCATTTGAATCTATTGAAGGCGGAGCGACCGCCTCTTCAAAGACCAGCTCGAGCTCCAATTGATGATCAACCAAAGCATGGTATTTAACATCCATTAATCGATTTGCCGCAAAACTCGATGGCAAAATTCCAAATACCAGTGCGATCCCTATAACAGACTTGATTAAGCCTGAAGAAATTAACGGGACTTTTATCGCGGCAGAAGATTTCATTATTCCCTCATCCTTCGCTCGTTATTCTCCAGAAAGTTCTAAATTGCTTGTCCTTTCGGACCAACAACCAGAACCATCTGGAATTAATTCTACTACTTCGACATTTTGTGAAGTAACTTTAGAAATGCGTCCATTAAACAGACCTAAATACTCACCAGCTCCCATCCGATACACACTGCCGTCATTTGTTTCAACTAATGCCCAAGTCGTATCAGCTTCACTTAAGGTGCCGCGCATTTTTAAATTATCTAAAGGATAAGTTTCTAACCGCCCTTTTCGACGCTTTAAATCCGGTTGTAAACAATCCTTGCTGGTATCGACAACCTCTTCCGTTAATTCACGCGAAGGAGGTACAAAAGGGCTACGCATTAACTCAGCTTGATAGGCGAAGTGCTCAAATCTCGGCGGCTCTTTCAAGGGCGGGATATGAGCAACATGTTGCGCTTTGGTTGTAGTAACAAATAGCTCTAAATCACTGCGATCGCCAACGCAACCCGTTAAAAAAATACACATAACCACTAGAGGTAAGAATTTCATTATTTCTTCCCCTTCTTAGCAGGCTTTTCAGGCGGTAATTCAGCCCCCTCTTTAAAGCGATAGGTC
This sequence comes from Shewanella baltica, assembly GCF_900456975.1. Lineage (NCBI taxonomy): Bacteria > Pseudomonadati > Pseudomonadota > Gammaproteobacteria > Alteromonadales > Shewanellaceae > Shewanella > Shewanella baltica. The sequence continues at coordinate 5,155,372 of NZ_UGYM01000002.1, read as the reverse complement.
TTGGCTAAAATGTCCATTGCTAAGTTGCCAGCATCATCGCGCTTAATGGTAAAATCATGAAGGCTGACAATACGTGGCAGTTTTGCTACGCCACTCACCATATTACCTAGCTGATGATAATCGCCCGTCACGGACATTTTGATGGGAAACTCAATATAGAAATCCCGCTGAATTTCCGGCTCCCAATCTAAGCTCTTTATTCGAAGTCCTGCATCAGTCGCGACGAAGGTTAAATCGTCTAGCAAACCAGGCATTTCATTCTCAGAGGGTAGCATCTTCAGTAACTCGGCGAATTGCACTTCCATCGTTGCTAGCTGCTCACGATAGAGTTTTAAATTTGCGGCAAGTTGATACTTATTCTTAAAGTCATCTCTGAGTTGTAATTCCCTATCTTGCTCTGCGGTATAAGTATCAACCGAATCTGAAACGACTAAGAAATAACCCGCAGCAAAAACACAAAGTGCTAATAGGATCGCGAAAAAACTTTTAACTTGGTTAGGCCAACCACCAATATTTTCAAAGTCGATATCATTAAACTGACTTAGATCGAGTTTCATTTACTCGCTCCTTTTGTCATTTTCTCAGGCTCACCTACATTCGCGCCTTTAATCGTGACTCTTAAACTGAATCGCTGTAATTGCCGTAATTCTTCATTTTGGGTCACGATCGATTGCATATTCGGATCGGTTAGCCATTCAGAGGTTTTTACCTTACGCATCATATTAGCAACGTTATTATTTGATTCGCTACGCCCTTCTATCAGTAACAAACTGCCCTTTTTCTCTAAGCTAGAAAGGTATATTCCAGGGGGCACTATTCGCACTAGCTCATCTAACACATGAGTAGGTAAATTACGGGATTGTTGTAAATTCAGAATAATTTCGGTGCGACGCTCAATGTCTTTCTTACGCTCGGTAATTTTCTTAATCTCAGAAATTTGTGTTTCGAGCAGGCTAATTTCCGATTGCAAATAACTATTACGCGCTTTCTGCTCATCAGTCATAACGTCCAATAGAGATACTGCCACATAGACTAAAATCGCCGACGCTAAAAATACCGCAGCTAAAATACCAATATAATCGCGCTTTTGTTTTTCTCTCGCCTCTTCTCGCCAAGGGAGTAGGTTTATGTTCGCCATTGACCGTAACTCCTCAATGCTAAGCCACAAGCAACCATATATTTGCTGATTGTGGGTTGCAGCGCACTTTTAACCGACTCATCGGCATGCAAACACCCTTGAAAAGGATCAGCGATGATAGTGTGAACACCCAATTCATTCGTCAGTAAATTAACCATACCTTCTAATTTAGATGTCCCACCACATAATACGAGATAGTCGACTTTATCTTTACCGCTCGAAGTACAATAGATTTGTAGCGTACGTTTTATTTGTTGTAATAGCTGAGTTTGGAAAGGTGACAAGACTTCAAACATATAATTTCGTGGTAGGTCGCCTTCAACTTTTGCTTTCTCAGCTTGATCGTAGGACATGCCATAGAAAGATAAAATTGACTGAGTAAATTGCTCACCACCGAAGGCTTGCTCGCGAATAAAAGTCGTCTCACCCGCTTCAACTACAGAGAAAGTGGTCATATTCGCGCCGATATCAACCATAGCGACGGCCTTATGTTTCGCCCCTTCGGGTAGTTGTGCCAGAATCAATTCGGCGGCGCGGCCTAAAGCATAACCCTCGACATCAACAACTTTGGCCTCAAGCTCTACGCTATCGAGCGCATCAACTCTGACATCAATGTTGTCAGTACGGCATGCGCTCAACAACACATCTACCTTGGTTGGATCTGTACTATTTACGCTGAGGGTTTCAAAATCTATGCTGACTTCATCGAGTGAATACGGAATAAGGTTGTCGGCTTCAATTTCTATCTGCGCCTCCATTTCTTCCTCGCTCAGCGAAGCATCCATGTAGATCACTTTGGTCATCACAGCAGAGCCTGAAACACAAACCGCCGCATATTTAACCGATTTAGGTAAATTGCGTTTTATTTGCCTAAGGCATTCGACAACGGCATCTGCATCACGAATATCATGATCGTTAACGGCCCCCTTTTTAATGGGTACCGCCGCATGACTCAATATCTTGTATCCATCAGCAGTCTTGCTCAACAAAATGGCCTTAACTTCATGGGAACCTATGTCAATTCCCACCATCTGCGGAGCCTGACGCTTCCATAAATTTGAAAGCATATCCATTGTCACTTTTTTATTTATATTTCAGTAAAAGAGATTAGCACAAAATCAACTTGTTATACTTACTTGTATCGAATGTTTCATCATTTTACAAACGCTATTTTAAGCTTCTCACGTTTTTACTTCACCAAGAGGTGTACGCCTTATATACTGTCGCACTTAACGGAACATTAGGATAAATTTTGGTGAAGTGGTTAAAACGTATTGTTATAGCACTATTCAGTCTAGCCCTTTTGGGAGTAGGCGCCATTGTGGCAGCATACTTTTATGTTTTGCCGGATTTGCCGGATGTTTCAACACTAAAAAATGTGCAACTTCAAACACCTTTACGCATCTACAGCAGTGACGGCAAACTTATTTCACAATTTGGTGAGAAACGTCGCATTCCATTGAAGTTAGACGAAGTGCCAAAACCCCTACTTCAAGCGTTTATCGCAACTGAAGATGCGCGTTTTTACGAGCATGGTGGTATAGATCCTGTAGGTGTACTTCGCGCCGCATTAGTGATGTTGACCACAGGTGAGAAAAAGCAAGGTGCCAGTACCATTACCATGCAGGTTGCGCGTAACTTCTTCTTAACCCGCGATAAAACCATTATTCGTAAAGTGAAGGAGATTTTTATCTCCTATCACATTGAAGAATTACTCACCAAAGACGAGATTTTAGAACTCTATGTGAACCGCATTTACTTAGGCCAACGCGCCTATGGTGTTGGTGCCGCTGCACAAGTTTATTTCGGTAAAGATGTTAAAGACCTTACACTCTCAGAAATGAGTATGATCGCGGGCTTACCCAAAGCGCCTTCGACACTCAACCCTGTGACCTCACCTTCTCGTGCCGTCGCTCGCCGTAATGTCGTCCTCATGCGGATGAATGAAGTAGGTTACATCAGCCAAGCCGAATACCAAGCCGCACTACAAGAACCGCTGGTCGCTAAATACCACGGCGCCGAAATTGATCTCTATGCGCCGTATATTTCTGAAATGGCACGAGATTATATGGTGCAAAAGTACGGAGAAGAAGAAGCTTATACCAATGGCTACAACGTCTACACAACCATTTCATCGGATATACAGCTGAAAGCTCAGCAAGCATTACGTAATAACGTTTATGCCTATGATGAGCGTCATGGCTACCGTGGTCCTGCCGCCGTTCTGTGGACAGATGAAAAACCAGATCAAGCTCAAATCAAGGCTGAACTGGCCAAGGTGGCTTCAATTCAAGAACTGCAACCCGCAGCAGTCATCAGCGTGGCAGATCAACAAGCCAGTGTCATGACCGCCAAGGGCGAGACTAAAGTCATTACTTGGGATGGTTTGAAGTGGGCGCGTAAATTTATTACCGATAAACGTCAAGGCAGTGTACCTAAGTCAGCTTCTGACATGCTCAAGGTTGGTGAGCGTATTTGGATCCGTGATAACGGCCAATATTTGCAGTTATCGCAAGTACCAGAAGTTGCCAGCGCGACTGTGTCACTCGACCCACAAAATGGTGCGATTCGTTCTTTAGTCGGCGGATATAGCTTTAGCCAAAGCCAATACAACCGCGTCACTCAAGCAAAACGCCAATTAGGTTCGAACATCAAACCTTTCATCTATGCTGGCGCATTAGAGAAAGGCTTTACCTTAGCGACCCTCATCAACAATGCACCGATCAATAAACCCGATATCAGCCAAGGCACCGCATGGCGCCCTAAAAACTCGCCTGATATCTATGGCGGCCCAACCCGTTTACGTGTGGGCTTAGCGCAATCAATCAACGTGATGTCTGTGCGTGCAATGCGCCATGTCGGACTCGATGCCACCATTGCTGAATTGATAAAATTTGGTTTCGACCCTAATGACCTACCGCGTAACGAGTCGATTGCATTAGGTTCGTCTTCAGTAACGCCATTACAAGTGGTCACGGCATTTAACGTGTTTGCTAACGGCGGTTTCTTACTCGAACCTTTCTACATCGATCGCGTCGAAGATGCCTACGGTAATGTGATTGAAAAAGCGAATCCAACATTGGCCTGTAAGCCTAGCCAAAGTCTTAGCCAACCAATTACACCGAGCGATCCTATGGCGTTCAGTGTAACTGGAGACTCTAGTACTGAACCGAGTGCACCTGTTGCCCAGTGTTTCGAGCAAACGGGTCGCTTTGCACCACAGATCATTTCAGAGCAAACTGCATTCCTCATCACCGAGGCGTTAAAGAGCGTGATCTGGGGTGGAGGTGATTGGAGTCACGGCACTGGCTGGCAAGGTACGGCTTGGCGTGCTGCAAGATTGATTAAACGCCATGATATTGCGGGTAAAACAGGTACAACCAACGAATCTCGCGATACTTGGTTCAGTGGATTTAGCCCTGTGCTCACCAGTACGTTCTGGGTTGGCTTCGACGATCACGGTCGACAACTGGGCAGAACCGCATGGAATGCCAATGGTGAAAAAGATCAGATCACCGGCGCCGAAGCTGGCGCGAAAACGGCAGGTCCGGGTTGGAACGAGTTTATGAACAGTGTCTTACAAGGCACACCTGAAACCACATCGATTCCACCAGAAGGTATTGTCTCGGTACGAATCGATTTAGCGACGGGTAAACTCACGCGTAAAACCGACTATACCAGTGCGTTCGAATACTTCATCTCGGGCACTGAGCCGAAGGAATACATCAGCGAAACTCAGGATGAGAACAACATCTTCATCGATGCGCCAACTGACGATCTATTCCAATAAACGACTCATAGAAAGTCATTGCCCATACGGATAATGACCCAATAAAAAACGCGACTTAAAGTCGCGTTTTTTATTGGCTTGTTGATTTGAACAACTTGCCTTAGCGGGCTTTCTTAGCCGCGATCGCCTGCTGAATTTGCGGCAGAGCAGTCCCACCAAGCACGTCGCGTTTCGCTAAACAGGCTTCAATTGTGAGGTTAGGATAAACGTCATCTTCAATAATAGCGGCAAAGGTTTTTAACTCAGCCAAGGAAAAATCCTCCAGCGGAATTTGCTTCGCTATCGCGGCAACCACCACTTCACCCACAACGTGGTGCGCCTCACGGAAAGGCATACCCTTAGAAACTAGATAATCAGCTAACTCAGTAGAGTTGGCATAACCTTGCTGCGCAGCTAACAGCGCATTAGGACGATTAACTTTCAGACCCGATAACACTAACGCCGCCATATCGAGGCAAATTGCCCAGCTATCAACTACGTCAAACAGGCCTTCTTTATCTTCCTGCATATCTTTGTTGTACGCCAAAGGCAGTGCTTTCATGGTGGTGAGAATACCCACTAAACTGCCATAAACCCGACCCGTTTTACCACGGATAAGCTCTAATGCATCAGGATTTTTCTTCTGTGGCATCAGGGATGAACCCGAGGTCACTTCATCACTCAGAGAGATAAAGTTGGCTTCGCCCGAGTTAAAGAAAATCAAATCTTCGGCCATACGGCTTAAATGCATCATGCTGATCGATGCAGTAGAACAAAGCTCTACTACGTGATCTCTATCTGACACACTGTCTAAACTATTGAGCGTCGGTGCGGCAAAATTCAGCGCGGCAGCCAGTGCATGTCGATCCATTTTATAGGCTGTGCCAGCAAGGGCACCCGAACCTAATGGACAGGTGTTAGCGCGGGTTAACGCATCGGCTAAACGGCTGATATCACGCTCATACATTTCCACATAAGCTAAACACCAGTGACCAAATGTCACAGGTTGGGCGCGCTGCAAGTGAGTGTAACCTGGCATTACCGCATCAAACTCACGTTCAGCCAACGCCAGTAATTCAGCATGTAAGCTGTGAAGGCGCGCGAGTAGTGCAGCCCCTTCGGATTGACACCAAAGCTTTAAATCGGTGGCGACTTGATCGTTACGGCTACGGCCAGTGTGCAATTTTTTACCGAGATCGCCTACTTTGGCAATCAAGGCCGACTCGACGAAACTGTGGATATCTTCAGCGCCCGACGCGAGAATAATCGCTGGATCGCCATTCACTTCCACTAGCAAATCATTGAGTGCTTTTTTCAAGTCGCGGCATTCAGTTGCCGAGATAATTCCCACGCTGGCGATCGCATCAGCCCATGCGATAGAGCCGATCACATCCTGTTCGAACAGGCGATAATCCACGGGTAGCGAATCGTTGAATAATTTGAATAGCGCGCTCGTTTCGCCCTGAAATCTTCCACCCCATAAAGCCATGCTAACTCCCCTTACTCACTGCTGATTTGAAATCGACTCATCTGAATCAAAAAACTTGATCAAAACCTAGAAACAAAAAAGGGCGCTAGGCGCCCTTTTAAACGACCTATTACTTAGACTTAACGTCATTAGCGTTGAGTGCGCGGATGCGGCTCGCTAATGAGTACAGGCGGATAAAGCCTTCTGCATGTTTTTGGTCGTACACTTGATCTTCACCAAAGGTGGCAAACGCTTCAGAGTACAAGCTATTAGGTGAACGTTTCTTCACTGCCGTCGCTTGACCTTTGTAGAGTTTAACCACGACTTCACCGTTAACTGATTCTGCCAGTGACTCAGATGCTGCCAGCAGTGACTTACAAAGTGGCGTGAACCAACGACCGTCATACACTAAATGCGCCATTTGTGCGGCAACTTGCTCACGCCAGTTACGGCTGGTTTTGTCGAGTACAAGTTCTTCAATCGCACGCAGCGCTGCGAACATCACGGTGCCGCCGGGTGTTTCGTAACAGCCACGAGACTTCATGCCCACTAAACGATTTTCCGTGATGTCGATACGACCCACACCGTGTGGCGCAGCAATCGCGTTTAATGTCATCAGCGCAGCATAAGGCGTTAGGGCTTCACCATTCACTTTAGTGATACGGCCATGTTCTACTTCTAGCGACACATATTCAGGCTTGTTCGGTGCATCTTCAGGATCGGCTGTCAGAGTCCACACACCTTTGCTTGGCTCGTTCCATGGATCTTCTAACTCACCACCTTCATGGGAAATATGGAAAGCATTGGCATCACGGCTATAGATTTTAGTCGCTGACGCTGACGTCTTAATGTCACGTTCGGCTAAATAGGCCAGTAGATCTTCACGGCTCTGCATGGTCCATTCACGCCATGGTGCAATCACTTTTAAATCAGGCGCTAATGCAGCGAAACAACCTTCGAAACGCACTTGATCGTTACCTTTACCGGTACAACCGTGGCACAGAGCATCGGCGCCCACTTTACGGGCCACTTCAACCTGTGCTTTGGCAATGATAGGACGCGCCATTGACGTACCGAGTAAATAAGTGCCTTCGTAAATCGCACCGCTCGCAATCGTTGGGTAGATATACTCTTTAACGAATTCTTCTTTCAGATCGACAATATGACACTCAGACGCACCCGAAGCTAAGGCTTTTTCAGTCAAGCCAACCAGCTCTTCTTCGCCTTGGCCGACGTCGGCGCAAAATGCGATGATTTCACAGTTATCGTAGTTTTCTTTTAACCAAGGAATAATGGCCGAGGTATCTAGACCACCTGAATAGGCTAAAACCACTTTTTTCACGCCAGTATTTTTTATCTCGATAGACATCTTAAATTCCTATGACTCGTTTCTCACCTAGGAGAAAACAGGCTGCTAAACAGGGTTAATTTAACTAAATAAGGTTACCAGTACCGCATTTTGGGCATGCATCCGATTTTCGGCTTGTTGCAGAATTAAGGAGCCTGCACCGTCCATCACTTCATCTGTTACTTCTACACCACGGTGGGCGGGCAAACAATGCATAAAGAAGTTAGCGCCCGCTTTCGCCATCAAGGCTTTGTTTACTTGGTATGGTGCAAACTTCGCTTTGATATCCGCCAGCGGCGTTGGATCGCCCATTGAAATCCAAGTATCGGTATAAATAGCGTCGTGACCTTCAATCGCATCGATATCTGAAGTCAGTACCAGCTTACCGCCATATCGCTTAGCAAGCTCTTGCACTTCTGCCACTACGTAGCCATCAGGAAAGTGACCCGCTGGGCAGATCACTGTCATGGTAGCACCGAGAATAGCCGCACAGTACATCAGCGAGTTAGTGACATTATTACCATCACCAACATAAGCTAATTTGGCTTTGCTGACATCCTTAAACTGCTCGGCCAGTGTTAAAAAGTCGGCTAATGCTTGGCAAGGATGATAAAGATCCGACAAGGCATTAATCACGGGCACTGTGCCACACTCGGCTAATTGTTCTATGGTGGTGTGCGAATAGGTTCTCGCTACAATCGCATCGGCCCAACAAGACAGGTTAGCAGCAAAGTCAGCAACCGATTCCCGTTGACCTAGCGCACCATTTTGTTGGTCTAGGTATAAACAGTGGCCACCGAGCTTATTAATACCAATATCAAAGCTAACGCGTGTTCTGAGCGAGGGCTTTTCAAACAACATCACCACACTCTTGCCATCCAGCGCATGGCGGTACTCTGCCGGATTGGCTTTGATCGTTTTTGCCAAGGCAATCAGATCGAGTAACTGCTGCTGGGTTAACTCTTTTATCGATAGTAAATGCTTCATAACCTACTCCACTTATGGTTGGATTTGTGTTCCTACGGCTTCACCTTTTGCTAATGCGATTAATTGGCTTGCATCACGCCACGAGGCAACTTGAACCGCCTGCCCCATCCACTGTGCAACTTCGAGCGCAGCTTCAACTTTGACCTTCATTCCCTTTTCGATCACACCTTGTTTAACAAGGTCTGCTATCTGCTTGCCATTTAAACTGTGAATGAGCTGGCCTTTACCATCGAGCACACCAGACACATCCGACAGCAGCACTAACTTGCCGCTCACTAATTTGGCTAAGGCCGTCGCAGCTTGGTCAGCATTGACGTTAAGCATTTGGCCATCGTCCATCATGGCGATAGAGCTACAAATCGGCATCCAACCTTGGGCGAGGATAAACTTAAGATAAGCGCCATCTTTTGGTGTCACTTCACCCACTAGGCCTAAACGTTCATCTTTAATCTTTGCCGATACAGTATTGCCATCGGCGAGGCTCATGCCCACACTCACAATCCCAGCTTTAGTCGCTGCGCCTTGGAGGATCTTGTTCGAAGTACCTGCAAGTGCGCCGGCAATAATCGGCATTTGCTCAGGCGGAGTCACCCGTAAACCTTCTAACTTGACGGTTTCCATGCCGTTTGCCGCTAACTGTTCATCCACTAAACAGCCGCCGCCATGCACCATCAACACTTGCTGACCATTGGCTAACATAGCCGCAGCCGTATCCATTAACCGCGCCATCCCCATTTCACACTGCAGCAGCGCGCCGCCCACTTTAAGAACTAATACTGAGTTGTTTGTAGACATCTTGACGACTCTCTTAAATAAGGATGAACAATTAAAGGTTAAAATGAATCTTTATGCATTGTAGCGCTTGGCTGGCAGCACCTTTCATCAAATTATCGATTGCACTGGCGACCACAAAGTAACCGCTATTCTCATCAAACTTCCAACCTAAGTGGCAGTTAGGTGTCAGCACCACATCGTCCACTTTCGGGAACTGATTGTGCTTCACGGTGACCAATGGCGCCTGGTCATACACGCTATAGGCCGCTGCCACATCGGCAGTTGTAGTGCCTGGTTTTAGCTGCACGGTAATAGTCGCTAAAATGCCACGCTTAAAGTTGCCAAGGTGCGGGGTAAATATCACTTCTTGACCAAGCTGAGTGGCGATCTCGGGTTGATGTCTGTGGCCTAATACGCCGTAAGGTGTCAGGCTCACTTCACAAAAACTGGTGTGTAACTGCGCTTTGCGACCCGCACCCGTTACGCCGCTCACGGCATTGATCACCGGATAAGCTGATGTCAGTAAACTCGCCAGCGGTTTTAACGCTGTAAGTGATGCGGTTGGATAACAACCTGGCACGGCGATCATCTTAGTCGCAGCGATTTCTTTAGCATTCCATTCGGCAAGTCCGTACACAGCTTTGGCTAAAACTTCAGGATATTCATGCTCAAAGCCATACCACTTAGGATATTGCGCCACATCGCTAAAACGATAAGCACCGCTTAAATCGAATACCGCTAACCCTTGACTATAAAACCAAGCGGCTAAATGTAAGCTCACTGAATGCTCAGTCGCTAGCACCACGGCATCGGCTTCGGCAACGATTTTTGCCTTAGCGTCATCGGACAATGGCGACAGCGTTAATGCGATATGGCTATAGCTAGGGTACAAATCCGCTAAAGGCTTACCTTTATCTAAACTGTTTTCAGAAACATACAAACCCTGAATCGTCAGTTCTGCTTCTGCATAGATTAAAGCGGTCAGTTGTGCGCCTGTGTAACCACTGGCACCAATAATGGCGATATTTTTCATGTGTTGTTGTCTTATTAACCGAATCAAAGAAACTTAAAGAATAGATGAATAGCGTACACGCAACTGCGCATATCTATGATGACAAGATTATCGTCGCAGGAAATCGTAATTGGTTGTTATTTTATTCACTGTCAGGTTAATGCTCTGAATCATGATATTTACTCTACAGGTCACAGGGGGTGACTCATCTCAACTGCAGGCTAGACTACCACAAAGATCTACTTATGCAATATATGTGAATATATATTTTTAATTTATTTTTATATTTCTTACTAAAATGCAGATCTCGCCCGCCTATCATCCGTTCAGCTAACTCGTTAATAACTCAGTTATCTAGGGTTAATTTGCGCCAAAATCAGTCCTTTTTATTAACAGCTAAGATACATTTCTGCAAAGCCAAAAATGATGCACTCCATATTCACTTACGCTAATCATCACAAAATATTGCGTAGCTTCGCATTTATATTGAATATTCCTCAACGATCATTGCGATTAGTTGCATATTAGATAAGCCAGTCGTATAAGTTATAAGTTCTTCTGTTGACCATTGCCCCAAGTGATAGGTATTGTGCTAACGGGCTAAATGCAATGCGGAATTTTCATGTTTTTCTATTCGGAGTAACTATGGTTGTAACCAAGGCAGACAATATGACCGATATGTATGCGTCATTAAGATCGAACGTGAGTATGTTAGGACAAATCCTCGGTGACACTATGCGCACCCACCTCGGGGACTCTTTTCTCGAGAAGGTTGAACAGATCCGTAAACTTGCTAAAGATTCACGCCGGGGCGATCAAGCCGCTAGAGAGCAAATGCTCGAGTTACTCACCGCCCTGCCAGACGAAGAATTAGTTCCGTTTGCAAAGGCATTTAACCAGTTCCTCAACCTAGCTAATTTATCTGAACAATTTCATACCATTAGCCGCAACTGTGACGAACTCGTCTGCGTGCCTGATCCCGTGGAACAACTCCTAGGGCGCATGTTAAATGGCCGTGTAGACCAAACGAAAATGCTCGACTGCCTTAAGACACTGGATATCGATCTAGTGCTGACAGCGCACCCCACTGAAATTTCCCGTCGCACCTTGATCCAAAAGTACGCCGCCATTGTCGACTGCTTAACTGAACAAGAAAACGACCAATTATCAGATAGAGAGCGTCAGCAAATCAGTCTGCGCCTGCGCCAATTGATCGCGCAAATCTGGCACACCAATGAGATCCGCCGTGAGCGCCCAACACCTGTTGATGAAGCCCGCTGGGGATTATCGACCATTGAAGAGTCACTTTGGCATGCGGTGCCGGACTTCTTAAGACAGCTTAACGACCAAGTGCAACAACGCACGGGTCAACAATTACCGATTGATATCGCGCCAGTGCGTTTTTCAAGCTGGATGGGCGGCGATCGCGACGGCAACCCCTTTGTTACCGCGAAGGTCACCCAAGAGGTGCTCGATCGCAACCGCCATGCCGCCGCCAGATTATTTCTAAAAGACATAGTCCTACTGGTTGGCGAGCTGTCGATGGAAGAAGCCAATGATGAATTAAAGGCTTACACCAACAACAGCTGCGAGCCATACCGCCACGTGTTGCGATCTATTCGTCAAAGACTGCGTGACACCATAGATTATTTAAATGCGCGCATCGAAGGCCACAATCCTGAAGTCGATAAGTCGAGCCTGATTTGGCAAGAAAGCGATCTCAAAGCGCCGTTAGAAATGCTTTATAAGAGTTTGACCGACTGCGGTATGCGCTTAATCGCTAACGGTTTATTGCTTGATATTCTCCGTCGCCTCGCCTGTTTTGGCATTCATATGCTCAGACTCGACATTCGCCAAGACGCCAGCCGTCACAGCGATGTGCTCGCCGAATTAACTCGCTATCTCGGCATGGGTGATTTCAACCATTGGGATGAAACCGAGAAACAAGCTTTCCTATTACGCGAACTCAGCAACCGTCGTCCGCTGATCCCAAGTAACTGGCAGCCGTCAGCCGATGTGGCCGAAGTGCTTAATACCTGTCGTTTGATCGCTAAACATCCAGCTAAGGCACTTGGATCCTATGTAATTTCGATGGCGGGTAAGCCATCGGATGTCTTAACGGTTTTACTGTTACTCAAAGAAACGGGCTGTTCGCACCCAATGCGCGTGGTGCCGCTATTTGAAACCCTAAGCGACTTAAACAACGCCGCAGCCTGTATTACCGATTTACTCGACATCGACTGGTATCGTGGTTATACCAAGGGCATGCAAGAAGTGATGATTGGCTACTCTGACTCTGCTAAAGATGCCGGCGTAATGGCGGCGGCTTGGGCTCAGTATCACGCTCAAGAGCAGTTAGTGGCGGTCTGTAAACAAGCGGGCGTCAAGCTCACACTATTCCATGGCCGTGGCGGCAGCATTGGTCGCGGGGGCGGTCCAGCACACAAAGCGATTCTATCCCAACCTCCTGGGTCGGTAGATGGTCGTATTCGTGTCACTGAGCAGGGCGAAATGATCCGCTTCAAGTTTGGCTTGCCAAAACTCGCGGTTCAAAGCTTAGCCTTGTATACCTCTGCCGTATTGGAAGCAACCCTACTACCACCGCCAGAGCCTAAACAAGAATGGCGCAATTGCATGCAACGTATCGCTGAAGAATCAGTGGGTGCTTACCGTGGCATAGTGCGTGATGAACCTGATTTCGTGGCTTATTTCCGCGCGGCAACGCCAGAAGTGGAATTAGGAAAACTACCACTCGGCAGCCGCCCTGCCAAACGTCGTGTCGATGGTGGGATTGAAAGCCTACGAGCAATTCCGTGGATTTTTGCTTGGTCGCAAAACCGCTTGATGTTACCTGCATGGCTTGGCGCCGGTGAAGCACTTCAAGCCGCCAGTGAACGCGGTGAAATGGGCTTACTGCAAGATATGGAGCGGGAATGGCCCTTCTTCAGCACTCGCATTTCAATGCTAGAAATGGTCTACGCCAAGGCAGAACCTAATTTGGCCCGCTACTATGAAACCTGTTTAGTACCAAAGGACTTACATCACTTAGGCGAAACCTTGCGCCAACGCTTAGATCTGGGCATTAAAGTCGTGCTTGAACTGACAAAATCAGATAGCTTAATGGCGCATACGCCGTGGAATCGCGAGTCAGTAAAACTGCGAAATCCGTATATCGATCCATTAAACTTCTTACAAACCGAGCTATTAGCGCGGACACGTAAGGAAACAACCGAAACTCCCGCGTCTGAACATGTGCAGCTAGCGCTAATGCTGACTATTGCAGGTGTGGCAGCGGGAATGAGAAACACTGGTTAATGAAAAAACTTTCCCGCACGATTTGCTTGGGATTGACTGTACTGCTTGGCGGCTGCGTCTCGCAGTACAGTATCAGCGAGCACGAAATGGAGCAGTACCTCAGTAAAGAGATCCATTTTGAGATTAAACAAGGTAATCAATTAGTTGGCGCAGAAGTGCGTATTAACGACATCAGTGTCAGGCTAGGTGCAAAACCTGACACTATGAGCGTAAGTGCTGCAACTCAAGTATCAATTAAGAATCCAATCTTTCCATTGAGTGCCAAACTCACGACGACTTTTGAGGCCAAGCCTTGGTATGACAGCGCAACGCACAGTGTCTATCTGCGCCAGCTCGAATTAGTTAAAGTGGAGTCAACACCAAAAGATATTGAAAAAGCGATCAGCAGTGCCACACCGCAGGTGATGGGTTATCTAAGACAATTCTTAGAAAACCAGCCTGTGTATGTGCTTGATACTAAGGACACTAACCAAGCACTAATGGCAAAAATGACCGAAAGCATTCAAGTTGCTCCTGGCAAATTAGTGCTTAAATTCACGAAATAACCGATTATTTTGTGGATCATCCGCCATAAAAAATGCTCCCTCGGGAGCATTTTTTGTTAATACGTTTAAACTGACGTAAACCAATAAATCTTAAAAATTGTATAATCTTTAAGCTTGTATAATCTTCAAGCTTGTATAAAAAGTTACTTACTGAATCGACCAATAGACTGATAATCAACAATCACGGCTTCAGCTAAAAGCTCACGTCTTAACATATCGTAAGCCACAGCAGCACTTAGGCTACGCACCAGATCCCGCGAACGTCGTGGTAGCTTGATCATCTGGCTATAAACACCGCCGCGAGTTGCTAAGGCAATCGCCACAGTGCCCACAGGCTTCTCGTCTGTGCCACCATCGGGTCCCGCAATACCACTGGTTGCCAGCGCATAGTCACTGTCCAATATTTGCCTTGCCCCCTTTGCCATTTCTTCCACAGTCGCAATAGAGACTGCGCCATGATCATCCAAGGTTGAAGGATTGACGCCTAACACGCGCACTTTAGATTCATTACTGTAAGTCACTAATCCGTGCTGTAAGTAAGATGAACTACCAGGGAAATCAACTAACTGACTGGTGATCATGCCGCCAGTGCAGGATTCTGCAATGCTTAAGGTCAAGCCGGAATTGAGTAACTTATAATGAATTTCTTCGGCAAGAGTGGCTTTATCTTCCGCGACTACCGCAGTGCCCAGCACCATTTTGATATGCCCAGCGACCCGAGGTAATACCGCTATCGCCTTCTCGCCACGGGCAAAAATCTTAATCTCAATATGCGGCATAGAAGAACGGTAACCAATAGTAATGCCTTCTGGCAGCTCTAATGGCTCTAACTTATCCGCCAACGCCGACTCACCTTGGCCTATCGTTAATAATTTCTTTAATGCGACCTTGGAATCAAGATTAAACTCATCGCGAATAAAAGGCACAAACTGCTCTGTAACCATGTGCTTAAGCTCAAAAGGCACGCCCGGTGTAAAGAATAACCACGCGCGGTTAAGCTTAACTCTAAAGCCACAGGCCGTTCCCACGGGGTTATCAACCATCACAGCTGAGGCTGGCAGCATAGCTTGCTTGAGATTACTTAAAGGCATTTCACGGTTATTACGGGTAAACCAGTCTTCTAAACGCTCACGCCACTCCGCATTCTCGACCAATGGTTCGCCCTTAGCCTTCGCCATCGCTAAAGCTGACATGTCGTCACTCGTCGGCCCGAGACCACCATTAACCAAAATAACATCGGCATGTAAGCTACGTTCTTGGAAAACTGCAATCAAATCCTCGAGGCGATCGCCGACAGTCACTCGACGCTGGATCTCGACACCATGCTCCATCATAGTACTGGCAAACCAAGCGGCGTTGGTATCAACAATCTGTCCCGCCAACACCTCTTCCCCAGTACAAATCATCTCTAACTTCATCTCAGATCCTTATCTACCCCAACAAATTAAATCATAAGGTAAGTAACCGCTTAACTAATAGCAATAGCTAGGCGCGATCTAGAACTCAGATCGCTGTAGCGAAATCGAAGCATTGTCAGAATAACTGCTGAAATAAAAGCCAAGCGGCACGAATTATCAATATCGTGGAGCGTGAAAGAAGGTAATTGTAGAGAGAAAATTGAAGAGAAACTAATAAATTGAGGACAAACTAGGCTGAAATTAACAAATTCTAGACGCAAAAAAGCCGGCTTATTCAGCTGGCTTCGTTACATCTCAATGAGATAATTAGGCGCTTGGCGATGGCCTACTTTCTTTTATCCCCGAAGGGGATACATGGGGGCGAGTCATCATTGCCTAAAATGCGCAGCATTTTGATGATGTGTCGCGCGGAGCAATGTATTGCGCAGCTGGGGATCCCGCTCAGCGGCGGGTTGACATCAAGATAAGTTTTCGCGAAGCGTATAAACACAAAAGCCCTAGCGGTTTAGGCTAGGGCTTTTGTGTTTATTTGGATGCTTGGCGATGACCTACTCTCACATGGGGAGACCCCACACTACCATCGGCGCGTTTGCGTTTCACTTCTGAGTTCGGGATGGGATCAGGTGGTTCCACAAGGCTATTGTCACCAAGCAAATTCTGTTTATTACCGTGTCCATCTCTGGACCACGTTAATAATAATTCGGAAAGCTGATTTTATTTGTTTGAGTTCGCACTTCATCAAGTGTCGATATTCTGTCTAAGGCTTTTCGTACGACCTCCATGGATGGAGGAAGTGCTAGAAAATGTCTGGAACATTTTCAGTAAAACCCATCTGGGTTGTATGGTTAAGCCTCTCGAGTCATTAGTACATGTTAGCTCAACGCCTCACAACGCTTACACACCATGCCTATCAACGTCCTAGTCTCGAACGGCTCTTTAGAGGAATTAAATTCCTAGGGATGACTCATCTTAGGGCTCGCTTCCCGCTTAGATGCTTTCAGCGGTTATCGATTCCGAACGTAGCTACCGGGCAATGCCATTGGCATGACAACCCGAACACCAGCGGTTCGTCCACTCCGGTCCTCTCGTACTAGGAGCAGCTCCCTTCAATCATCCAACGCCCACGGCAGATAGGGACCGAACTGTCTCACGACGTTCTGAACCCAGCTCGCGTACCACTTTAAATGGCGAACAGCCATACCCTTGGGACCGACTTCAGCCCCAGGATGTGATGAGCCGACATCGAGGTGCCAAACACCGCCGTCGATATGAACTCTTGGGCGGTATCAGCCTGTTATCCCCGGAGTACCTTTTATCCGTTGAGCGATGGCCCTTCCATTCAGAACCACCGGATCACTATGACCTACTTTCGTACCTGCTCGACGTGTATGTCTCGCAGTTAAGCTGGCTTATGCCATTGCACTAACCGTACGATGTCCGACCGTACTTAGCCAACCTTCGTGCTCCTCCGTTACTCTTTGGGAGGAGACCGCCCCAGTCAAACTACCCACCAGGCACTGTCCCTAATCCCGATAAGGGACCTAGGTTAGAACATCAAAACTACAAGGGTGGTATTTCAAGGACGACTCCATCATGACTAGCGTCACAACTTCAAAGTCTCCCACCTATCCTACACATGTAGGTTCAATGTTCAGTGCCAAGCTATAGTAAAGGTTCACGGGGTCTTTCCGTCTAGCCGCGGGTATACGGCATCTTCACCGCAATTTCAACTTCACTGAGTCTCGGCTGGAGACAGCGTGGCCATCATTACGCCATTCGTGCAGGTCGGAACTTACCCGACAAGGAATTTCGCTACCTTAGGACCGTTATAGTTACGGCCGCCGTTTACCGGGGCTTCGATCATGAGCTTCTCTTGCGATAACCCAATCAATTAACCTTCCGGCACCGGGCAGGCGTCACACCGTATACTTCCTCTTGCGAGTTTGCACAGTGCTGTGTTTTTGATAAACAGTTGCAGCCACCTGGTATCTGCGACTCCCGTCAGCTTAGAGAGCAAGTCTCATCACCAACAGGAGCGTACCTTCTCCCGAAGTTACGGTACCATTTTGCCTAGTTCCTTCAGCCGAGTTCTCTCAAGCGCCTTGGTATTCTCTACCCGACCACCTGTGTCGGTTTGGGGTACGATTCCCACTAACCTGAAGCTTAGAAGATTTTCCTGGAAGCATGGCATCAACTACTTCAGTCCCTTAGGACCTCGTCATCAGCTCTCAGTCTGCACACTAAAGTGCGATTCCCCGGATTTGCCTAAGAAATCAACCTACCACCTTAAACGCGGACTACCAACGCCGCGCTAGCCTAGCCTTCTCCGTCTCTCCATCGCAGTTAGCGGAAGTACAGAAATATTAATCTGTTTCCCATCGATTACGCCTTTCGGCCTCACCTTAGGGGTCGACTCACCCTGCCCCGATTAACGTTGGACAGGAACCCTTGGTCTTTCGGCGAGGGGGTTTTTCACCCCCTTTATCGTTACTCATGTCAGCATTCGCACTTCTGATACCTCCAGCGTGGGTTACCCCTTCACCTTCAACGGCTTACAGAACGCTCCTCTACCGCGCATCTCTAATGAAATGCACCCGTAGCTTCGGTGACTAGCTTAGCCCCGTTACATCTTCCGCGCAGGCCGACTCGACTAGTGAGCTATTACGCTTTCTTTAAATGATGGCTGCTTCTAAGCCAACATCCTAGCTGTCTAAGCCTTCCCACATCGTTTCCCACTTAGCTAGTACTTTGGGACCTTAGCTGACGGTCTGGGTTGTTTCCCTTTTGACGACGGACGTTAGCACCCGCCGTCTGTCTCCCGAGTAGTACTCATTGGTATTCGGAGTTTGCAAAGGGTTGGTAAGTCGGGATGACCCCCTAGCCTTAACAGTGCTCTACCCCCAATGGTATTCGCTCGAGGCGCTACCTAAATAGCTTTCGAGGAGAACCAGATATCTCCCGGTTTGATTGGCCTTTCACCCCCAGCCACAAGTCATCCGCTAATTTTTCAACATTAGTCGGTTCGGTCCTCCAGTTGATGTTACTCAACCTTCAACCTGCCCATGGCTAGATCACCGGGTTTCGGGTCTACACCTTGCAACTAAACGCGCAGTTAACACTCGGTTTCCCTACGGCTCCGCTATTCGCTTAACCTCGCTACAAAATGTAAGTCGCTGACCCATTATACAAAAGGTACGCAGTCACGGTCTCAAGAACCGCTCCCACTGCTTGTACGTATACGGTTTCAGGTTCTATTTCACTCCCCTCACAGGGGTTCTTTTCGCCTTTCCCTCACGGTACTGGTTCACTATCGGTCAGTCAGGAGTATTTAGCCTTGGAGGATGGTCCCCCCATATTCAAACAGGATGTCACGTGTCCCGCCTTACTCGTTTTCATCAATGGTTAGTTTTCATGTACGGGGCTATCACCCTGTGCCGCTGTGCTTTCCAACACATTCCACTAACACCCCACTGACTTAAGGGCTAATCCCCGTTCGCTCGCCGCTACTAGGGGAATCTCGGTTGATTTCTTTTCCTCCGGGTACTTAGATGTTTCAGTTCCCCGGGTTCGCCTCGCAACACTATGTATTCATGTTGCGATAACAGCTTATGCTGCTGGGTTCCCCCATTCGGACATCGTTAGCTCAAATGCTTGTTACTAGCTCGCCAACGCTTTTCGCAAGTTACTACGTCCTTCATCGCCTCTGACTGCCAAGGCATCCACCGTATACGCTTAGTCGCTTAACCATACAACCCAAATGAGTTTCACTCACCTGGGTCGCATTGCGACCAGCTTGGTTTTACTTGTCTCACTTCTGACCAAAGAAGTGGACGCGCCTTAGACGTAAACTATTCAATAAAGAATAATTTACTTTTGAATATTCAAGACACTTAATAAAGTGTTTGAGAACTCATGATGCAAACGTTTCCACGTTTACATCGGTTTGTAAGTAACATGACGACAGACATCATCACGTTACATACTATCAGCTTTCCAAATTGTTAAAGAACAATGCGTACCGGCTAGCGGCGCATTCAGCTCTGACTTCTCCTAAGAGAAGATAAACAAGCAATCTGTGTGAACACTCAAAAGGTACACGGATGTACCGAATGTCGAAAATGCAGGAGCATTTTTCGACCAAGAATTAAGTTAGTCGTATAGGTAAGGAGGTGATCCAGCCCCAGGTTCCCCTAGGGCTACCTTGTTACGACTTCACCCCAGTCATGAACCACAAAGTGGTGAGCGCCCCCCCGAAGGTTAAGCTACCCACTTCTTTTGCAGCCCACTCCCATGGTGTGACGGGCGGTGTGTACAAGGCCCGGGAACGTATTCACCGTGGCATTCTGATCCACGATTACTAGCGATTCCGACTTCATGGAGTCGAGTTGCAGACTCCAATCCGGACTACGACGAGCTTTGTGAGATTAGCTCCACCTCGCGGCTTTGCAACCCTCTGTACTCGCCATTGTAGCACGTGTGTAGCCCTACTCGTAAGGGCCATGATGACTTGACGTCGTCCCCACCTTCCTCCGGTTTATCACCGGCAGTCTCCCTAGAGTTCCCACCATTACGTGCTGGCAAATAAGGATAGGGGTTGCGCTCGTTGCGGGACTTAACCCAACATTTCACAACACGAGCTGACGACAGCCATGCAGCACCTGTCTCACAGTTCCCGAAGGCACACCTGTATCTCTACTGGCTTCTGTGGATGTCAAGAGTAGGTAAGGTTCTTCGCGTTGCATCGAATTAAACCACATGCTCCACCGCTTGTGCGGGCCCCCGTCAATTCATTTGAGTTTTAACCTTGCGGCCGTACTCCCCAGGCGGTCTACTTAATGCGTTAGCTTGAGAGCCCAGTGTTCAAGACACCAAACTCCGAGTAGACATCGTTTACGGCGTGGACTACCAGGGTATCTAATCCTGTTTGCTCCCCACGCTTTCGTGCCTGAGCGTCAGTCTTTGTCCAGGGGGCCGCCTTCGCCACCGGTATTCCTCCAGATCTCTACGCATTTCACCGCTACACCTGGAATTCTACCCCCCTCTACAAGACTCTAGTTCGCCAGTTCGAAATGCAATTCCCAGGTTGAGCCCGGGGCTTTCACATCTCGCTTAACAAACCGCCTGCGCACGCTTTACGCCCAGTAATTCCGATTAACGCTCGGACCCTCCGTATTACCGCGGCTGCTGGCACGGAGTTAGCCGGTCCTTCTTCTGTAGGTAACGTCACAGTAATAGCGTATTAAACTATTACCTTTCCTCCCTACTGAAAGTGCTTTACAACCCGAAGGCCTTCTTCACACACGCGGCATGGCTGCATCAGGGTTTCCCCCATTGTGCAATATTCCCCACTGCTGCCTCCCGTAGGAGTCTGGGCCGTGTCTCAGTCCCAGTGTGGCTGATCATCCTCTCAGAACAGCTAGGGATCGTCGCCTTGGTGAGCCATTACCTCACCAACTAGCTAATCCCACCTAGGTTCATCCAATCGCGGAAGGCCCGAAGGTCCCCTCCTTTCCCCCGTAGGGCGTATGCGGTATTAGCAGTCGTTTCCAACTGTTATCCCCCTCGACTGGGCAGATCCCTAGGCATTACTCACCCGTCCGCCGCTCGCCGGCAAAGATAGTAAACTATCTTCCCGCTGCCGCTCGACTTGCATGTGTTAGGCCTGCCGCCAGCGTTCAATCTGAGCCATGATCAAACTCTTCAATTAAAGTTTTTTGCTTCCGTCTTACGACTTCAGCGGCTCAATGAATTCTGATTTTTTGTTTCTCGCACTCCTTATAAAAGAAGGGCTGAAACAAACTGTACATATTGCTATGAACACTCATTGTTACATTGATTTAAATTTTTGACTGCCAACCCGAAGGTTAAGCAGTTTCGATTAACTCAACACCTGTGAGTGTCCACACAGATTTCTTGTTTTATCTTGTTAAAGAGCAACTCAATATTCGTAAGAGAACTTGAGTACCACACTGAGCGCCGAACGCTTCCAGCTGGCTAGGGCTGCGTATTCTACGCATTTCCCGTTTCGCGTCAAGGAGTTTTTGCAAACTTTCTCGACACTCATCAATTAGTAAACTCATTGATGAACTGTCACATCAGGCTGCTTAACGCTGTCTGCCGTGTCAGTGGATGCGCATTATAGGGAGCAGGAGATTTTGTGCAAGGGCTTTTTTAATGAAAAAAGATCGCATGGCGATCTTTTAAACGATGGTGATTCTTTTACGTGCAGAGTGCCGATTAATTGGGCTTTTTACTGCCTTTATCGATAAATCCTTGGATTAGCGTGACAGCTTTGGCATCGTCCCAATCGACATAAGATCGAACAAAAGCTATCAATTGGCCCTGTTGATCAAGAATAAATGTCGCTGGAATCGTATCGAGCGGGAAAACATCCCCAAGACTTTGTGACTGATCGTAGTAAGAGTTGAAATTTGGCATACCTAACGAGTTTAAGAACGGTTGAACTTGTTGCTTACCTTCTGCATCAATAGAGATAGGTAATAGTACAAAGTCTTCAGCTTTGAACTTGGTCGCGAGTCTTTCGATTGCTGGCAGCTCCCTTACACAGGGTGGACACCAGGTCGCCCACATGTTCACCATGATGATCTTGCCTTTAAATTGACTGAAGTCGATGGCTTTACCATCGACGTCATTAAAGGCGACAGGCTCTATCGGGAAAGTCTTTGACAAGACATTGATCAAATCAACGGTTGATTCCATCGGTTTCGTCGCTTGCTGCATGCCAGGGTACGCATGCGCGACCCCACCAGCAAGTAACGAAAAGAGGGATGACAACAATAATGCCGCTATGACTTTATGCTTCATTTAGTATTACGCTTTAGCAAGGTATCTAACTCTCGCTGATCTTCTTCGCTAATTTCGTTCGGCACATTACCGCTGATACGTTGTTTACGAATGAAGATAAAACCAATCACTAGACCCATAAGTAACAAACCGATAGGACCTAACCAAAGAATGTAGGTTTTGGTTTCCATCTTAGGGTTATAGAGTACGAACTCACCATAACGGCTGGTCATAAACTCGATGATCTCATCATCGCCTTTGCCTTCGTCTACCATCTTGAAGACTTCAAGACGCAGATCGCGCGCAACCGGTGAGTTTGAGTCGATCAAGTTTTGATTTTGGCACTGTGGGCAACGAAGCTCATGGGCCAAAGACAAACCGCGCTTTTGATTTTCAGGCGTTTTGAATTCATAAGTATCAACCGGTGTTGCCATAACGGCAGTCGTCATGCTGAATAACAGCACTAGACCACCAATGATTTTTGTCAGCGTTCTCATGATGCGCCATCCTTCGCCGCTTCAGCTTGTAATTGTTGGATCATAGGGTAAAGGGTTTCACTCCATACGCGTTGGTCGATTGGACCCGCATAACGGAAGCGGATAATACCGTTGTGATCAACCACAAAACTTTCAGGTGCACCATAGACCCCAAGGTCTAATCCTAAACGGCCATCTTTATCATAGATATTGACGTTATAGGGGTCGCCCTGACGCTTCAACTCTTCTAATGCGGGAGCACGCTCATCGCGATAGTTGATCCCGTAAATTGGCAGAAGATTTTTACGCTTTAGCATCACTAAGAAGGGATGCTCATATTTACAAGATGGACACCAAGTCGCCCACACATTAAGTAATGACACCTTACCTTTTAATTGCTCATTCGTAATGATCTCAGCTGGTGTCTCTAAGCGTTCCAGTTGGAAAGCCGGAATAGGCTTTCCTTCCAGTGCCGAATCCAATTGCTGCGGATTCAGGAATAACCCTTTATATAGAAACACCCCCATGGCGAGAAATATGACCAATGGGATAAACAGAACCAACTTCTTCATACATTCCCCAATTATTGAGCCGTTGCCAATTTTGCCTTTTCGGCCGAAGGCGCGACAGCTGCAGTGACTTTCGCACGGTAACGTTTATCCGATGCCGCGAAGAATCCACCAATCATCATGAAAATTGCCCCAAACCATAACCAACGCACGAACGGTTTGTAGTTCAAACGAACCGAAAATTCAGTGCTGGTAATTGGATCGCCCATGGTCACATACAAGTCACGGAATAGACCCCAGTCGATACCCGCTTCTGTCATGTCCATAGTACGCACATTATATTGACGACGGTCTGGCTTGAGTAATGTCAGCAGCTCATCACCTTTGTAGACTTCTATCTGTCCCTGCATTGCAGTGTAGTTAGGACCCACTACGTTTTTGGTCTCCAGATACTTAAAGGTATAACCCGCAAGCTCTTGGCTAATACCAGGTCCCATGCGAACACTTTTCTCAATCGAGTAATTCGACACCATAGTGGCACCAATCACAGACACAGCAATACCAAGATGCGCGAAGATCATGCCCAGCTGACTACGGCCCATACGGCTGATGCTGATATCACCTTCTTTCGACTTGACCATGTTATAGGCCGCTCTTGCTGTCGCTAGGATAATCCAAGAAGCCGCTGCAATACCAAAGGCAACCCAAGTATTGAATACACCATCGACGATAAATGGCGTCACAATACCGATAGCCGCAGCAATCATTGCAGGGATCAATAGCTGACGCCTAAGCTCGCCTGCTTTCGATTTTTTCCAACGGATAATTGGACCAATACCCATAAAGCCAAATAAGACTAATACGATAGGCACAAATACAGCGTTGAAGTATGGAGGTCCTACAGAAATTTTACCCATGCCGAGTGCATCGATGAGCAATGGATAGAGTGTACCCAATAGCACAGTACCTGCGGCAACAGTCAGTAACACGTTACAGACCAATAGCATGGTTTCTTTAGACTTCAGCTCGAAACGGGCTGGACTGCTCATTTCACTGGCGCGGAAGGCAAACAGTGTTAATGAACCGCCAATCGCTAAGCCAAGTAACAACAGAATAAACATACCGCGGCTTGGATCGGCTGCGAATGAATGTACTGAGGTTAATACGCCTGAGCGAACAATAAAGGTACCAAGCAAACTTAAAGAGAAAGCGAATATAGACAGTAATACGGTCCAATTACGGAAGGCGCCGCGTTTCTCGGTCACAATCAAAGAGTGAACAAGCGCAGTACCCACTAACCAAGGCATGAAAGAGGCGTTCTCAACAGGATCCCAGAACCACCAACCGCCCCAGCCTAATTCATAATATGCCCACCAAGAACCTAGCGCGATACCTCCAGTTAGGAAGATCCAAGCGGCTAAGGTCCAAGGACGAGTCCAACGAGCCCATGCAGAATCGAGACGACCGCTCATCAGCGCGGCAATCGCAAATGCAAAGCTCACCGAGAAACCCACATAACCTAAATACAGCATAGGTGGATGGAAGATTAACCCCACATCCTGCAGCATAGGGTTTAAGTCACGACCTTCGGCAGGGATCGGGAACAAACGTTCGAATGGGCTAGAGGTGAGTAGCATGAATAAGCTAAAGCCAATCACGATCAGTGCTAATACTGCCAGTACACGCGCAGTAAACACTTCCTCTAAACCTTTACTAAATAAGGCAACCGCTGCAGCCCAAGTCGATAAAGCAAACACCCAGAACAACAGTGACCCTTCATGACCGCCCCATACGGCCGAAATCTTAAAGAAGATAGGTAACTGAGAATTAGAATGATGTGCCACATAAGCGACTGAGAAATCATCGACGGCAAAGCTATAGGCCAGCACGACAACTGATACAGTGATAAAAAAGAACATTCCGTACGTTAACGGCCAAGCATACCTAACAAGGTATTGATCTTTACGGGCAACACCTATTAGGGGGACGCTGATTAATAAGAATGCAAAAGCCACCCCTATTATCAGCGCAAAGTGTCCAAGTTCTGGGATCATGGGTTTTCCTCAGTCTTCAATAATATGTTGATTTAGAAAGACTCTATCTCAACGCACAACATGTTATTCACGCAAATGCACGAAATGTTGCTCATTTTAGTATTTGCTATTGTTCCTGTCTGCCTCTTTCGTACAAAACTGGGTTACTTGTCTCATTCTCAATTTTAGAGGCTGATGAAAGTCACGGAAGAGGCTCAGTTCTGCATGTGACCGACAAATGACACTTAAGTTTCATACAATTTTTACAAGAAGAATCAATTTGTGAACCAGTGCCCAACTATAAGCTTTCGGTACTGGGATTACCTTATATTACTGTTCAATGAACAATCTTTACGTATAATCTTGCTTCCAAGCCTAGCGGTTACTCCGCTTTCTGCAAACTAAAGTGAATATAGAAACAATGACGACATTTTGGATTTTTATTGCGCTTGTTATGTTAGTCGGCCTGATGCTGATTTGGATCCCGCATTTCAGACAGCAGAAGTTGCTGAAAACTGAAGAAGCTGGAGTTCGTAAACAAACGAACCTTGAATTGTTCAATGAGCGCCTAGGCGTTCTTGAAAAAGAATTAAGCGAAGAGTTACTGGATCAAGCCGAATTCGATGCATTGAAAAAAGAGCTTGAAATCAGTCTACTCCAAGACATCAAAGAAGCGAGCGATGATTCACTGGTCAACCAAATCAAGCCAAAGACGATTCTGTGGCCGTCGATCATGTCAGTTTGTTTGATTGTTATCTCAGGCTATCTCTATCAGCATTTAGGTGCCTTCGAGAATATTGAAACTGCCCAACAACCTGCCAACCCACATGAGGGAATGGATACGGCTCAAATCATGGCGCAGCGCGTACAGATGATGGAAGCCCAAGTAAAAGCCGAGCCAGAGAACAGCCAAGTATGGTTCAGCTTAGGCCACGCTTATGTATCGGCAAACCAATACGACAAAGGGATTGCGGCTTTCGATAAAGTAATGGATTTAGTCGGAAAACACGCTGAATTATTAGGTCCTAAAGCAACAGCCATGTATTACAAAGCGGGCCAGCAAATGACACCGCAAATCCAAGCGATCATTGATGAATCTTTAGCGATGGATGCTCAAGACCCTTCAACACTATTGCTCGTAGGAATGGATGCTTTCTTTACCGCGGACTACAAAAAAGCTATCGCATCATGGCAAATCATTCTTGATAGCGATCGTGCTGATGTTGATCGCGCAGCCCTAATGAATGCTATCGAAACGGCTAACTTACGTATGCAGTCTGAAACGGCTGGCATGCCAAATGATGATGCCCACAAGCAAGTGAAGGCGAGTGCGACTAAGTCGGTCAATGTGACTATATCTATCTCTGCAGAACTTGCCGCTAAAGCCAGCCCTGAAGACACTATCTTTATCTTTGCCCGTGCAACTGAAGGACCAAAAGTCCCATTAGCGGCAACCAAAGTCAGTGCTAAGTCGTTCCCAATTACGGTGACATTAGATGATAGCAGCGGTATGGGTGGCGATAAGAAATTAAGTGACGCTACCAATGTGGAAGTAATTGCAGTGCTTTCTAAGCACGGTAATATCAAACCACAAGCGGGCGATCTTCAAGGTAAGATCAGCACAGTGGCTGTCGGCGATACCGCTAACCTAGTGCTTGATACCCAAGTGCAATAAACCCAGTTTATTGCAGACATAAAAAAACCGGCTTTGGCCGGTTTTTTATTAACACTGAAAAAATTACTGAGCTTTAGACATAAACTCGATAGCTGCTTTGTAATCTTCGTCAGTACAATCAGTACACATACCGCCTGGTGGCATTGCATTCAAACCAGTTTTCACACTGTGCAGTAGAGCATCAATACCCTTAGCTAAGCGTGGTTCCCATTCTGCAGCGTTATGCACTTTTGGAGCGCCAGCAACACCCATGCTGTGGCATACGGTACATGCCTTGTTGAAAATAGCTTCAGCTTCTTGAGCTGATACGTTGACTGACATAGTCAAAGCAGCGACTGCAGTCATTGCTAACAGTTTTTTCATGTTCAATGTTCCTAATGCAAATACGTACAAAGCTCGGCGCTGCCCTTACTTAGGCAGACTCATTATAGCCGACTAAGATTACTACAAACTTCAAGAAATCTCATCTTTTTGTGATTAGAATCTCAACACAAAATGAATCAGGCGACAAGGGTGACAAATTCGTTAATATATTAGCAAGTCGTAAAAAAGTTCGATAAATATTGCGGTTATTGGAACCACATCATATTGCTGACATCTAGTGCAAACCAAGAGTAAACCCCCAATAACGTTTGTGTTAGAATAACTTGTGTTTCCTTCCGGCTTGAGATAGAGGGTTCAGTGACAAATATAACTAAAGAAACCACATTAGTGTCAGCCAGCAAGCTGACCTGTATCCGCGAAGAACGCATCCTGTTTGATGAGTTAAGTTTTGATATTAATGCCGGTGATATTGTTCAAATTGAAGGCCCTAACGGCGCGGGCAAAACCAGTTTATTACGCATATTGGCAGGTCTTTCTCGCCCCTATGCCGGACAAACCTTTTACAGAAATGAAGACATAAACCGCTGCCGTGATGAATACAATGAAGATCTCTTGTATCTCGGCCATTTAGCGGGAGTGAAATGCGAGCTTACCGCCGAAGAAAACCTTAATTTCAATTTAAGAATCAGTGGCTATGATGACTTTGATACCTCAGCCATTTTAGCCAAAGTAAACTTAACAGGTTTTGAAGAGGCGCTTGCCGGACATTTATCCGCAGGCCAGCATCGCAGAACCGCGCTATCGAGATTGTGGCATAGCAATTGTAAAATTTGGATCCTTGACGAACCTTTTACCGCGATCGATAAAAAAGGCGTCGAAGAGCTGGAGCAATTATTTATTCAGCATGCGGATAATGGTGGTTGTGTGATCCTCACAACTCACCAAGATATGGGCATTATCAAAGATGATAGGCTTCGTAAAATTCGTCTAGATTATCGCTTCATATAAGGTCAGGCTAAATGAAAAGAGGCATCAGTTTTACCCAGGCATTTTTCACCTTGCTGCAGCGAGATCTTAAAATTGCCATTCGTCACCGCGGCGACATTTTTAACCCACTGCTATTTTTTATTATGGTTGTGACCTTATTCCCACTGGGGATTGGCCCAGAGCCACAAATGTTAGCCCGTGTGGCTCCTGGGATAATTTGGGTTGCAGCGTTATTAGCCTCTATGTTGTCACTTGAAAGACTGTTCAAAGCGGACTTTAGTGATGGCAGCTTAGAGCAAATGTTATTGAGCCCACAGCCATTAGCCATTCTGGTATTAGCCAAAGTGTTAGCCCATTGGATTTTAACCGGTGTGCCACTGATTATTATTGCGCCACTGTTAGCGGTGCTACTCAATTTAGATGGCAATAGTTATGGTGCGTTAATATCGACCCTTGCGCTAGGCACGCCAGTATTATCGCTATTAGGTGCCATTGGTGTGGCATTAACCGTCGGCCTTAGAAAAGGTGGCGTGTTACTCAGCTTACTTATTTTGCCCTTGTATATTCCGGTTCTCATTTTTGCAACGAGTGCCATAGACGCGGCAGGAATGAATTTACCCTATGACGGTCAGCTCGCTATAATAGGCGCTATGCTGGTCGGATCGTTAACCTTAGCACCTTTTGCAATTGGTGCATCTCTGCGAGTGAGTACTAACTAAAATGTGGAAATGGTTACACCCTTACGCGGATCCTGAACGCGCATATAAGTTATCAGGAACATTATTTCCATGGTTTGCGATCTTAGCAGGTCTGTTTATTGCTGTAGGCACAACATGGGGATTAGCCTTCGCGCCGACGGATTACCAACAGGGTGATAGCTATCGCATTATCTTTATCCATGTACCCGCAGCCTCTATGTCGATGGCAGCTTACATGGGTATGGCTACAGCAGCCTTTATCGGTTTAGTGTGGCAGATAAAACTTGCCGACTGGGCAGCGGCTTCGATTGCGCCTATCGGTGCAGTAATCACCTTTATTGCCCTCTTTACCGGTGCTGCATGGGGTAAACCTATGTGGGGCGCTTGGTGGGTATGGGATGCACGCTTAACCTCTGAGCTAGTATTACTGTTCCTATATCTAGGTGTTATCTCACTCTATGCCTCATTTGAGGATAAAGTGCTCGCGGCTCGTGCTGCAGGGATCCTAGCGATCGTGGGTGTAATTAACATCCCTATCATCAAATACTCAGTTGAATGGTGGAGCTCATTACATCAGCCATCAACTATCCGCATTACCGAGAAATCGACTATGTCGACGGAAATGCTCTATCCACTGTTAATCAATATGCTTGGCTTCGGTCTCATGATTGGTGCCATCACTATTGTGCGATTCAAAGCAGAAATTTTAGCAAGAAATGGCATGCGCCCTTGGGTGCGTGAACTAGCTAAGGCTGAGGAGGTCAAATAATGCAATTCGATTCAATCAGTGATTTTTTTAATATGGGCGGCTATGCATTTTACGTGTGGCTATCCTACGGAGTGACCTTCTTCTGCCTCTCAACGCTTATCATTACCAGCGCACGCCAAAAGCGTAAGGTGTTAATTGAAATCGCGAAGAAGATGGATAGAGAAGAACGCCTAAAAGAAACTAGGAGTACTAAATCGTGAACCCAAGACGCAAAAAAAGACTGACGTTAGCAGTGGCATTAATCGGTGGTGTTGCCGCGATTACTTCGCTTTTGCTTTATGCGCTGAACTCCAACTTAAACTTATTCTATACACCGTCTGAAATTGTCCACGGCAAAACAGATACTGGCGTCAAACCAGAAATTGGCCAACGCATTCGTGTGGGCGGCATGGTAACAGTCGGTTCTATGGTGCGAGATCCTAAGAGCTTACATGTGCAGTTCGCAGTGCATGACTCTCTAGGCGGCGAAGTACTGGTCACCTATGACGATCTACTGCCCGATCTATTCCGTGAAGGACAAGGTATTGTGGCGCAAGGTGTACTCGGTGCTGATGGTAAGCTAGAAGCGACTGAAGTACTGGCTAAGCATGATGAAAACTACATGCCACCAGAAGTTGCCGAAGCCATGGGCCAAAAGCACGAAAAGTTGGATTACAGCCAACAAAAGGCACCAGACACTAAGTAAGCGATTGATGAAGTAGCAACAGCATACACAATAAGCCTCCTAGCCTAATAACTAGTGAGGCTTTTTTATTATCTCAATCTAGATAATTAAAGGTGAACTATACTCAAGGCAGCTTCAAAACCTAAGACTGCGTATGATTCAAATAACACCATTAAACATAAACTTGCTTTGTGTTGCCCTACTCTTATGCCTTGTGAGTCTCTCACAGAACGCCAATGCAGCTAAAGTGATCGTGATCGAAAGCTATCACCATGGATATCAATGGGACCAAGAATACTACCGAGTGATTAATGACACGCTTAGCCCCCTGCACGATGTGAGTTATTTCGAAATGGATACCAAGCGTTTACCAAAGGAGCAATTTGCCGAAAGAGCTGATTTAGCGTGGAAGTACATCCAAAGCCAAGCACCTCAACTGGTTATTCTCACCGATGATAATGCGGTTAACCTTTTGCATCAGCGCCTCAATGACAGCTTAATCCCCGTGGTCTATCTTGGGGTGAATATGAACCCTAGAGAGTATCATCTCAATGAGCACAAGCGCTTTACCGGTGTCATAGAAAGGCCGCTGCTACGACGCTCACTCCTCCTCATTCAACGCTTACTCCCACAGACTGTGCACCGTAAAATACTAGTCCTATTTGACCAAGGTGTTACCTCAGACTCAGCTGCAGAATACATCAGCAAACAACACTCAAGTATTTTGGGTGATATCGAAGTGAATTTGGTGCAATTGTCACAGCTCGCAGATTGGCAGCAACAGGTACTGACGGCGAAGGAGCAAGGCTATAACGCCATTGTCGTGGCGCTCTACCAAACAGTGAGGGATGCAGAAAATCGTTCTGTGGATGCGGATCAGCTCCTAAAATGGATATCAGAACATACACCGGTACCGAATTTCGGATTTTGGGGATTTAGCGTCTCCTCCGAGGGCAATATTGGAGGTTACGTACTCGATGGCTATCATCATGGCGAATTAGCAGCGAATATGGCGTTAAAAATACTGGCTGGCGAGAAACCCGAAAACATCTTTCCAGTGACGGATGATCTTGGGAAATACATGTTTAGTCAGCAAGGGTTGGCCAAATGGAATATTAGCCTACCGAAAGAAATCGAGAAAAATACTCTTTGGGTGAAGTAACGATAAAAAGACATAAAAAAGCCGGGCATTAGCCCGGCTTTTTAAAAGTGTAACCTTAATTACTCAGCAGCTTCAACATCAACAGCTTGAGCAGCTTCTGGACGGCCAACTAGCTCGATGTAAGCCATAGGGGCTTTATCACCAGCACGTAAACCGCACTTAAGGATACGGGTATAGCCACCAGGACGTTCCTGGTAACGTGGACCCAACTCAGTAAATAACTTACCTACGACTTCAGCGTCGCGAGTACGTGCAAACGCTAAACGACGGTTTGCAACGCTGTCACTCTTAGCAAGTGTTATCAGAGGCTCAACTACGCGACGCAGTTCTTTCGCTTTAGCCACAGTTGTCTTGATGATCTCATGACGAACTAGTGAACCGGCCATGTTGCGAAACATGGCTTGGCGATGACTGCTGTTACGGTTTAGTTGACGACCACTCTTACGATGGCGCATGACCTAATCCTTATAACCTAAATCTGTACAAACCTGAGACTTATAGGTCGTCTGCTAAACTGGCTGGAGGCCAATTTTCCAAACGCATACCTAACGACAGTCCGCGAGAAGCTAAAACGTCCTTAATTTCAGTAAGAGATTTCTTACCTAAGTTAGGGGTCTTCAGCAACTCAACTTCAGTGCGCTGTACCAGATCTCCGATGTAATGAATCGCTTCGGCTTTCAAGCAGTTAGCCGAACGTACAGTTAGCTCTAAATCGTCGACAGGACGCAGCAGAATCGGATCGAATTCCGGCTTCTCTTCTTTCAGCTCTGGCTCAGTCACGTCACGTAATTCAACAAACGCATCTAGCTGTTCAGCCAGAATAGTTGCAGA
Organism: Shewanella baltica; assembly: GCF_900456975.1. Taxonomy (NCBI): domain Bacteria; kingdom Pseudomonadati; phylum Pseudomonadota; class Gammaproteobacteria; order Alteromonadales; family Shewanellaceae; genus Shewanella; species Shewanella baltica. The sequence goes on along the minus strand of NZ_UGYM01000002.1, from coordinate 5,122,666 downwards.
ACGACGGATAGCTTCCTCAGGATCGATAGTACCGTTTGTGGTCATATCGATAACGAGTTTATCTAAGTCAGTACGCTGTTCTACACGTGCTGCTTCTACATTGTAGGCAATACGTGCAACTGGCGAGAAAGAAGCATCAACCAGCAAGCGGCCGATTGGGCGATCATCGTCTTCAGTCTGTGCACGAGCAGATGCTGGTACATAGCCACGACCACGCTCAACGCGAATACGCATGCTGATATCATTGTTACCTGTCAGGTGACAGATAATATGATCAGGATTCACGATAGTGACATCACCATCATGCGTGATATCTGCTGCGATGACAGGGCCTGCGCCGGACTTGCTCAACGTAAGCATAGCCTCGTCTTTACCCTCGATAGTCACTGCTAACCCTTTCAGGTTTAACAAGATCTCAAGGATATCTTCTTGAACGCCTTCCTTACTGCTGTATTCGTGCAGTACACCGTCAATCTCGACTTCGGTAACCGCGCAGCCGGGCATAGACGACAATAGGATGCGACGCAACGCGTTACCTAAAGTGTGGCCGAAACCACGCTCAAGTGGTTCCAATGTAACCTTGGCACGTGTTGAGTTAACCTGCTCGATATCAACGAGACGCGGTTTAAGAAATTCTGTAACAGAACCCTGCATTGTGTCCTCTCTTGTTTGTTAGCCTTACTTAGAGTAAAGCTCGACGATCAGCTGTTCGTTAATTTCCGCAGACAAATCGCTACGTTCTGGAACGCGCTTGAAAGCACCTTCCATTTTCGCATTGTCGACTTCAACCCATGTAGGCTTCTCGCGTTGAGCTGCCACTTCTAAAGCCGCTTTAATACGAGCTTGAGTACGTGACTTCTCGCGGATGCTCACAACATCATTCGCAGACACTTTGAATGATGGAATGTTAACAACACGACCGTTAACCATAATTGATTTATGGCTTACTAGCTGACGTGATTCTGCACGAGTTGCACCGAAGCCCATACGATAAACGACGTTATCAAGACGGGTTTCTAAAAGCTGAAGCAGGTTTTCACCTGTGTTGCCTTTAGTACGTGCAGCATCTTTGTAATAGTTACGGAATTGTTTTTCTAACACACCGTAAATACGACGAACTTTTTGTTTTTCGCGTAACTGAGTACCGTACTCTGACAAACGTGGCTTACGAGCGCCATGTTGTCCAGGTGCAGTTTCCAGTTTACACTTTGAATCGATTGCTCTCACACCGCTTTTTAAGAAAAGGTCTGTACCTTCTCGGCGGCTGAGCTTGAGCTTGGGACCCAAGTATCTTGCCATGATCTTTCTCCAACTATCCTAACGAAACGGCGTTATACACGACGCTTTTTAGGAGGACGACAACCATTATGAGGGATCGGCGTCACATCGGTAATGTTGGTAATTTTATAACCAACAGCGTTCAGCGCACGAATGGCTGACTCACGACCTGGACCTGGACCCTTCACAAACACTTCAAGGTTTTTTAAACCGTAGTCTTGAGCAGCAGCACCTGCACGCTCAGCAGCCACCTGTGCAGCAAATGGAGTAGATTTACGTGAACCACGGAAACCTGAACCACCTGAAGTAGCCCATGACAACGCATTACCTTGACGATCTGTAATGGTGACAATAGTGTTGTTGAAAGAAGCATGGATATGAGCCATGCCATCTGCAACCTGTTTACGTACGCGCTTACGCGGAGAACGTGACGGAACTTTAGCCATTGCTTTACCTTCCCGTTACTTTCTAATAGGTTTACGTGGACCTTTACGCGTACGCGCATTGGTCTTAGTACGTTGCCCACGGAGAGGCAGGCTACGGCGATGGCGGAGACCACGATAACAACCAAGATCCATAAGACGCTTGATGTTCATTGAAATCTCACGACGTAAGTCACCTTCTACAATGTATTTGGCGACTTCTTCGCGTAGTATATCTATTTGAGCTTCGCTCAATTCCTTGATCTTAGCAGTTTCAGCGATTGCTGTAGCCGCGCAGATTGCTCTAGCGCGAGTACGGCCGATGCCGAAAATAGCAGTCAATGCGATGACTGTATGCTTTTGATCAGGAATGTTAATGCCAGCGATACGGGCCACTATGCACTCCTTAAAGTTAAAGGCCAACTGCGAAAAGCCCGAAAGGATACTCGACAGTCAACAGATTTGCAAACTAAATTTTGTTCAGCCCAATTCATGGGCTGAACAAATTACTTTTTAGCCTTGACGCTGTTTGTGTTTTGGTTCAACACAGATAACGCGTACAACGCCACTACGCTTGACGATCTTGCAGTTACGGCAGATCTTCTTCACGGAAGCTCGAACTTTCATTTCATCACTCCGTAAAGCTACTTAGCGACCAAAGCGATCTAAATTCGCTTTGTTTACTAGGTTAGCTTTCTTCATCACAGACTCATACTGATGAGACATCATATGCGTCTGAACCTGAGCCATGAAGTCCATGATCACGACTACCATAATGAGTAGTGAAGTACCGCCAAAATAGAACTGTACTTTCCACGCGATTAACATGAACTCCGGAATTAAGCAGATAAAGGTTATGTATAACGCGCCTGCCAATGTCAAACGGGTCATAACTTTATCAATGTAACGCGAAGTCTGTTCTCCAGGACGGATCCCAGGGATGAATGCACCACTCTTCTTCAAGTTATCTGCTGTTTCGCGTGGGTTAAATACCAACGCAGTATAGAAGAAACAGAAAAAGATAATTGCTGTTGCATATAATAATGAGTAAAGCGGTTGTCCAGGTGACACAGCCAGTGAAAAATCACTTAACCATGACATGGATTCATTTTGACCGAACCACTGAGCCAGTGTTCCAGGGAACAAAATGATGCTTGACGCAAAAATTGGCGGAATAACACCTGCCATGTTTATTTTAAGCGGTAAATGGGTACTTTGCGCAGCGAACACCTTACGGCCCTGCTGACGCTTAGCATAGTTAACGACGATACGACGCTGACCACGTTCCACAAACACTACAAAATAAGTCACTGCAAACACAATTACCGCGAGCAACAACAATACTAACACATTCAAGTCACCTTGACGCGCCTGCTCAGCCGTTTGGCCGATAGCGGAAGGTAATCCAGCAACAATACCTGCGAAAATCAAAATCGAGATACCGTTACCTATACCACGTTCGGTAATCTGCTCACCTAGCCACATAAGGAACATAGTTCCCGTCACTAAGCTCACAACCGCAACAAAGTAGAACCCAAATCCAATGTTGACCACAAGGCCTGGCACTAAGTTTGGTAACCCGGTTGCAATACCGACCGACTGGAATGTACCCAGCACTAAGGTACCCCATCTGGTATATTGACTGATTTTCTTACGACCTGATTCGCCTTCTTTTTTCAATTCAGCGAGTGCAGGATGTACGACAGTCAACAGTTGCATGATAATCGATGCCGAAATATACGGCATGATACCTAATGCAAAGATAGAGGCACGCGAAAGGGCGCCACCCGAGAACATGTTAAACATGCCCAGGATGGTCCCTTTTTGCTGAGCAAACAGCTCTGCTAATACAGCTGCGTCAATACCAGGAATTGGCACAAACGAACCGGCTCTAAAGACGATAATCGCACCAATCACGAACAGGAGGCGAGCTTTCAATTCTGAAAGTCCACCTTTCGCGCTTTTTAAATCAAGTCCTGGTTTTGCCATCGACGTATTATTCCTCGATCTTACCGCCGGCAGCTTCAATAGCTGCACGTGCACCTTTGGTTACCTTCAGACCTTTAACAGTCACAGGGCGCTCAATGGTACCTGAAAGAACAATTTTCGCAAACTGGATGTTGCGAGTTATAACGTTCGCATCTTTCAGAGCGTTTAAGTCGATAACATCACCGTTAACTTTTGCCAGTTCGAGTACACGAACTTCAGCTGTTACCATAGCGCGACGCGAGGTAAAACCAAATTTAGGTAAACGGATTTTAAGTGGCATTTGACCACCTTCAAATCCTGGGCGTACACCGCCACCAGAACGAGACTTTTGGCCTTTATGACCACGACCCGCTGTTTTACCTAGACCTGAGCCCATACCACGGCCTACACGCTTTGGTGCATGCTTAGAGCCTGCAGCTGGAGATAGAGTATTTAAACGCATCTATTAATCCTCCACCTTAACCATGTAGTAGACCTTGTTGATCATACCGCGAACTGAAGGAGTATCTTCTAATTCAACAGTGTGACCAATGCGACGCAAACCAAGACCCGTTAGGGTTGCACGGTGCTTCGGTAAACGACCGATACCGCTTTTAGTTTGAGTAACTTTTACAGTTTTAGTTGCCATGGTGCATTACCCCCGAATTTCGTCAACATTCAGGCCACGCTTAGCTGCGATTTGCGAAGGTGACTTCATGTGCACCAAAGCATCGACAGTCGCGCGAACGATGTTGATCGGGTTAGTAGAACCGTATGCTTTTGACAGAACGTTATGAACGCCTGCTACTTCCAATACGGCACGCATTGCGCCACCGGCAATAATACCAGTACCTTGTGATGCGGGTTGCATGTACACAAGAGAACCAGTATGACGACCTTTAACTGGGTGATGCAGAGTACCTGCATTCAACTCAACGGTCACAATGTTACGACGAGCTTTTTCCATAGCTTTTTGAATCGCTGCTGGAACTTCACGTGCTTTGCCATAGCCATAGCCAATCTTACCGTTACCGTCACCCACTACTGTCAGTGCTGTGAAGCTAAAGATACGACCGCCCTTAACTACTTTAGAAACACGATTAACTGCAATCAATTTCTCTTGCAGATCGTCTTTTTGCTGAGCTTCTAATTTAGCCATTTTATAACCCCTTAGAACTTCAGGCCAGCTTCACGAGCTGCATCTGCTAAAGCAGCTACACGACCGTGATACTTGAAACCAGAACGATCGAACGCAACTGAAGTTACGCCTTTTTCGATCGCGCGCTCAGCAACAAATTTACCTACTGCTTTCGCTGCGTCTACGTTACCGGTACTCTTCAGTAGCTCTTTAACCGCTTTTTCTACGGTTGAAGCAGCTGCCAACACCTGAGCTTCAGGATTGATCACCTGAGCATAAATGTGACGCGGTGTACGATGTACAACCAGACGGTTCACGCCCAGCTCTTGGATCTTCTTACGAGCGCGAGTAGCGCGACGTAAGCGAGATGTTTTCTTATCCATATCGCGTTACCTACTTCTTCTTAGCCTCTTTACGGCGTACTACTTCGTCGTCATAGCGAACACCCTTGCCTTTATATGGCTCTGGTGGACGGTATCCGCGAATCTCAGCAGCGACTTGGCCAATTAACTGTTTATCAACGCCACGTAGGACGATGTCAGTTTGGCTAGGGCACTCTGCAGTAACGCCTGCGGGCAGTTTGTGTACTAACGGATGAGAGAAACCTAAAGTAAGGTCAATGTCAGAACCGACGAGTTTCGCACGGTAACCAACGCCAACTAACTTTAATTTACGCTCAAAACCTTGAGATACACCAACAACCATGTTGTTTACTAATGCACGAGTTGTACCAGCCTGTGCCCAAGCGTTAGAAACGCCTTCAACAGGGAGGAACTTAACTACGCCAGCTTCAATAACAACATTGACCGCATTGTTGATCACTCGAGTCAGACTACCTTTTCCGCCTTTGACGGTAAGGGTCTGTTCGTTCAAGGTCACCTCTACGCCAGCTGGAATAGATACTGGTGCTTTTGCTACACGAGACATTCCTAGCTCCTTAAGCTACGTAGCAGATAACCTCGCCACCCATGCCTGCAAGGCGGGCGGCACGATCAGTCATCAAGCCTTTAGAAGTGGACACAATTGCGACACCCAGACCGCCCATCACCTTTGGAAGTTCGTTTTTACCTTTGTAAATACGAAGACCAGGGCGACTTACACGCTGGATAGTCTCAACGACTGGTTGGCCTTGGAAATACTTTAAAGTAACTTCCAGTTCAGGCTTGGCTTCATCTGCTACGGCGTAATCAGCGATATAACCTTCATCTTTAAGTAGTTTCGCAATTGCGACTTTCAACTTAGCTGAAGGCATCTTCACCGATACGTGGTTAGCAGCTTGGCCGTTACGAATACGGGTTAACATATCCGCAATAGGATCTTGCATGCTCATATTAGCTTACTCCGTGACAAGTGCTTACCAGCTGGCCTTACGCAGGCCAGGAACTTCACCACGCATGGTTGCTTCACGTAATTTGATACGGCTTAAGCCGAATTTACGTAAGAAGCCATGAGGGCGACCAGTTTGATTACAACGATTGCGTTGACGCGCAGCGCTGGAATCACGTGGTAGAGCTTGCAGCTTAAGTACCGCATCCCAACGATCTTCGTCAGAAGAAGCTGGACTTGCAATGATAGTCTTAAGAGCCGCACGCTTTTCAGCGTACTTGGCCACGAGCTGTGCACGTTTAGCTTCACGTGCTTTCATTGATGTTTTTGCCATTACGCTACCCTTATTTCTTGAATGGGAAGTTAAAAGCGTCTAACAAAGCACGACCTTCTTCATCATTCTTCGCAGTAGTAGTGATAACAATATCCATACCACGAATCTTATCGATTTTATCGTAATCGATTTCTGGGAAGATGATCTGCTCACGCACGCCCATTGCGTAGTTACCACGGCCGTCAAACGCTTTAGCGCTTAAGCCACGGAAGTCACGAATACGTGGGATTGCGATATCGACTAAACGCTCTAAGAATTCCCACATACGCTCACCGCGTAGGGTAACTTTACAGCCAATAGGGTAGCCTTCACGGATTTTAAAACCAGCAACTGACTTACGAGCTACAGTCACTACTGGTTTTTGACCAGCGATTGCAGTCATATCACGGACAGCATGGTCCATGATTTTCTTGTCTGCAACAGCTTCGCCAACACCCATGTTTAGGGTGATTTTCTCAATCCGAGGGACTTGCATGACACTGGTATAACCGAACTTTTTAGCAAGTTCAGCGACAACAGTCTCTTGGTATTTATCATGCAGTTTCGCCATCGTTTACTCCAATTACTTAACGAGTTCACTGTTCGATTTGAAGAAACGAACTTTTTTGCCGTCTTCAAAGCGGAAACCAACGCGATCAGCTTTGCCAGTGGCAGAGTTGAAAATCGCTACATTTGATGCTTGTATCGGTGCTTCTTTCTCAACAATACCGCCAGCTACGCCCAATTGTGGGTTTGGCTTTTGGTGTTTTTTGACAAGATTGATGCCTTCAACAATCAATTTACCAGTAGGAAGGACTTGAGAAACTTTTGCACGTTTACCCTTGTCTTTACCTGCTAATACAATCACTTCGTCTTCACGACGTATTTTAGCTGCCATTTTGAAGCTCCTTACAGTACTTCTGGTGCCAGCGAGACAATTTTCATAAACTGCTCATTACGCAATTCACGTGTCACTGGTCCAAAGATACGAGTACCAATCGGCTGCAGGTTGTTGTTCAAAAGAACAGCTGCATTCCGATCGAAGCGAATGACAGAACCGTCTGGACGACGTACGCCTTTCTTAGTACGGACTACCACCGCGTTATACACATCGCCTTTCTTCGCTTTAGCGCGAGGAATCGCTTCTTTAACAGAAACTTTGATGATGTCGCCGATACCGGCATAACGACGATGAGAGCCACCCAAGACCTTAATACACTGAACTCTGCGTGCGCCGCTGTTACAAGCAACGTCAAGAGTCGATTGCATTTGGATCATTTTAAGTGCTCCGCTATCGTTACTACACAATTCCCACTATGGGACAATAAAAACACTCATTTTTGCTATTAATTTAGTCAAAAATGGCGCGCAAATATAACACCATAAAAGTGGAATGTATAGTATTAAAAAACAAACGGCCCCACATTCTGGAGCCGTTTACCTAAATACCTAATTAACTTAGGCCTTTGATACTACTTCAACCAGGGTCCAAGACTTAGTCTTAGACAAAGGACGACATTCGCGAATCGCTACTAAATCGCCTTCATTGCACTGATTAGTTTCGTCATGTGCATGGATCTTCGTCGTACGCTTAATGTATTTCCCATAAATTGGGTGTTTCACTTGGCGTTCGATAGCAACAGTAATGGACTTGTCCATCTTGTTGCTAGTTACACGACCCTGCAAAGTACGGATTTTATCAGACATTATGCACCCGCCTTAGAAGTAATAATGGTCTTAACGCGCGCAATGTTACGGCGCACCAATTTCAGTTGATTAGTCTGAGTCAACTGACCAGTGGCGTGTTGCATACGCAGGTTAAACTGCTCACGCAGCAGACCAAGTAGTTCAGCGTTCAGTTCTTCAACGCTTTTTTCTCTCAGTTCGCTCGCTTTCATTACATCACCGTCTTAGTTACGAAGGTAGTCTTAATTGGAAGCTTGGCAGCAGCCAAAGCAAACGCTTCACGAGCGATCACTTCAGAAACACCATTCATCTCATAAAGAACCTTACCAGGTTGAATCTGACATACCCAGTATTCAACGTTACCTTTACCTTTACCCATACGCACTTCAAGAGGCTTAGAGGTAATCGGCTTGTCCGGGAAAACTCGAATCCAAATTTGTCCCTGACGCTTAATGTGACGTGTCATGGCACGACGTGCAGATTCGATCTGACGGGCAGTTAAACGGCCACGGCCGACTGCTTTCAGACCAAAAGTACCAAAGCTAACTTCGGTACCGTTCGCTAGACCGCGGTTGCGGCCTTTGAACATCTTGCGAAACTTCATACGTTTAGGTTGCAGCATTGCCGGCTCTCCTATTTACCACGAGGCTTGCGCTTAGGTTGCTGCTGCTTCGGTTCTTCAATCTGTGGCAGCATTCCATCTAGAACTTCACCTTTGAAGATCCAAACTTTAACGCCAATCACACCGTATTGGGTGTGACTTTCAGATGTAGAATAGTCGATATCAGCACGCAAAGTATGTAAAGGTACACGACCCTCACGATACCACTCGTCACGCGCAATCTCAGCTCCGCCTAAACGGCCACTAACTTGTACTTTGATACCTTGAGCACCAATACGCATTGCGTTTTGAACTGCGCGCTTCATAGCACGACGGAACATTACGCGACGCTCTAATTGCTGTGCAATTGAATCAGCAACTAATTTGGCATCTAGCTCAGGTTTACGGATCTCAGCGATGTTAATTTGAGCAGGAGTGCCAGCAAGTTTTGACACTGCAGCACGCAATACTTCAACGTCTTCACCTTTCTTACCGATCACAACACCTGGACGGGCAGTGTGAATGGTAACGCGGATGCTTTTCGCTGGACGCTCGATAACAATCTTAGATACTGAAGCAGCTTGTAATTTCTCTACAAGAAACTTACGCACTTCCCAGTCGCTGTTCAGGTTACTTGCGTAATCTGATTTATCTGCGTACCAGGTAGAGATCCAAGGCTTGGTGATACCCAGACGGATACCATTAGGATGTACTTTCTGTCCCATTGCTCTCTCCTAGCGATCTGATACAACCACAGTAATGTGGCTGGTACGCTTCATGATACGATCAGCGCGGCCTTTAGCACGTGGCATGATACGCTTCATAGTAGGGCCTTCATCTACGAAGACGGCTCCTACTTTAAGCTCATCAATATCCGCGCCTTCGTTGTGTTCGGCGTTTGCGATAGCTGAGTCAAGTACTTTTTTAACCAGTACGGCGGCTTTCTTGGGGCTGAAAGTCAAAATTTCGAGTGCCTTAGCAACAGGCAAACCACGAATTTGATCAGCAACCAGACGGGCCTTCTGCGCAGACGTACGGGCAAAACGATGTTTAGCTAAAACTTCCATCTTATTCCTCCCGTATTAACGCTTCTTCGCTTTCTTATCAGCGGCATGGCCACGATAAGTGCGAGTTGGTGAAAATTCACCAAGTTTGTGGCCGATCATTTCGTCAGTTACGAACACAGGAACGTGCTGACGACCATTATGGACAGCGATGGTCAAACCAATCATATTTGGAATGATCATAGAGCGACGTGACCAAGTCTTAATAGGCTTTTTGTCACCGGCTTCCATCGCTTTCTCTACCTTCTTCAGCAAGTGCAGGTCAATGAAGGGACCTTTCTTGAGAGAACGTGGCATGGCGAATCCTCTTACTATTTATTACGACGACGTACGATGTACTTGTCAGTGCGCTTGTTACTACGAGTTTTATAACCCTTAGTTGGCACACCCCATGGAGTCACTGGGTGACGACCACCAGAAGTACGGCCTTCACCACCACCGTGTGGATGGTCTACTGGGTTCATTGCAACACCACGCACTGTAGGACGTATGCCTCTCCAGCGTTTAGCACCTGCTTTACCTAACTGGCGTAGCATGTGTTCGGCATTACCAACTTCACCAAATGTCGCGCGGCAATCAACTGGCACTTTACGCATTTCGCCTGAGCGAAGACGTAGAGTGGCATATGCGCCATCACGAGCAACAACTTGTACATAAGCACCTGCAGAACGAGCGATCTGAGCACCTTTACCAGGCTTCATTTCAACTGCGTGAACTACAGAACCTACTGGGATGTTGCGCAGTGGCATTGCGTTACCGGTTTTGATCTCGGCAGCAACACCAGACTGGATCTTATCGCCAGCTTGCATGCCTTTGGCAGCAAGAATATAACGACGTTCACCATCCGCATACAGTACTAACGCGATGTTAGCTGTGCGGTTTGGATCGTATTCCAGACGCTCAATCTTTGCAGGGATACCATCTTTATCGCGTTTGAAGTCGATTAGACGATAATGCTGCTTATGACCACCACCTACGTGACGGACAGTGATACGGCCAGTATTGTTACGGCCACCACTTTTAGATTTTTTCGCCAACAGGCCAGCAAAGGGTTTACCCTTATGCAGGTCAGTGTTCACCACTTTAACAACGTGGCGACGACCTGGAGAGGTTGGCTTACACTTAATAACTGCCATGATAATTCTCCTTTGCTTACTCAGCGCCGCCGACGAAATCGATGTCAGCACCAGCAGCTAGAGTTACATAGGCTTTTTTCCAATCGCTACGACGACCAGTACGGCCACCAGTGCGTTTAGTTTTGCCTTTGCTTACTAAAGTGCGAACTGAATCAACTTCAACTTCAAATAGCTTAGCAACAGCAGCTTTAATTTCAGCTTTAGTTGCATCGATAGCTACGCGGAAAACAACAGTGTTGTGCTTCTCAGCGTTCACAGTGCTCTTTTCAGAGATGTGTGGAGCGAGAATAACTTTTAGCAAACGTTCTTCGCGGATCATCATGCTAGCATCTCCTCGATTTGCTTCACTGCGTCAGCAGTCACAAGCACAGTGTTGAACGCGATCAGACTAACTGGGTCAAGACCCGCTACGTCACGAACGTCAACTTTGTACAGGTTACGAGCTGCTAAGAATAAGTTCTCATCAACTTCTGCAGTCACAATCAGAACGTCTTCAAGGTTCATTGCTTTCAATTTAGCTTTCAGCTCTTTAGTTTTAGGAGCTTCAACACCGAAAGATTCAACAACAACCAGACGCTCTTGACGTACCAATTCAGACAGAATGCTTTTCAGCGCGCCGCGGTACATCTTTTTGTTAACTTTTTGGCTATGATCTTGGGTTTTAGCAGCGAATGTTACGCCACCGCCACGCCAGATTGGGCCTTTAACAGAACCAGCACGAGCACGGCCAGTTCCTTTTTGGCGCCAAGGCTTTTTGCCTGAGCCAGTTACTTCCGCACGAGTCTTTTGAGCACGAGTGCCCTGACGCGCGTTTGCAGCGTATGCTACAACTACCTGATGAACCAGTGCCTCGTTAAAGTCACGGCCGAAGGTAGTTTCGGAAACTTCAAGAGCGCTTTGCGCGTCTTTCAATACCAATTCCATTACTATCTCCTCAGACCTTAAGCTTTAACGGCAGGCTTGATAATCAAGTCGCCATTGGTAGCGCCAGGAACAGCGCCACGGACTAGTAGCAGGTTACGCTCAACATCTACACGAACTACAACTAGATTTTGAGTAGTAACACGCTCGGCACCCATATGGCCTGACATTTTTTTGCCTTTGAATACGCGACCAGGCGTTTGGTTCTGACCGATAGAACCATTCGAGCGGTGCGACAAAGAGTTACCGTGAGTCATATCTTGAGTACGGAAGTTCCAACGCTTAACGCCGCCTTGGAAGCCTTTACCTTTAGATTGACCAGTAACATCTACTTTCGCTACGTCTGCGAAAATATCAACATTTAGCTCAGCACCAACTTCAATGCCCTCGCCTTCACCGTCTACCAAACGCATTTCCCACAAACCACGACCGGCTTCAACGCCGCTCTTGGCAAAGTGACCTGCTTCTGGTTTAGTGATGCGATTGGCTTTTTTGGTGCCAGTTGTAACTTGAAGTGCACGGTAGCCGTCAGTTTCTAAAGTTTTCACTTGAGTAACACGGTTGCCTGCAACTTCAATTACAGTAACTGGTATTGAAACACCATCTTCAGTGAAGATGCGAGTCATACCAACTTTACGACCAATAAGACCGATAGCCATCTCTCAAACCTCTTCTTACTAGGATCTCAATTAACCCAAGCTAATCTGTACGTCGACACCAGCCGCAAGATCTAAACGCATTAACGCGTCTACAGTCTTTTCAGTTGGCTCTACGATGTCAACCAGGCGCTTGTGTGTACGTAATTCGTACTGGTCACGAGCATCTTTATTAACGTGCGGAGAGATCAAAATGGTATAACGCTCTTTACGCGTAGGTAGTGGAATTGGACCACGTACTTGAGCGCCTGTACGCTTAGCAGTTTCAACGATTTCCGCTGTAGATTGATCAATTAAGCGATGATCAAATCCCTTTAAGCGGATACGGATTCTTTGGTTCTGCATTGACCAGAGCTCCTAAAATGGACATATAAAAAATCACCCTCTAGCTTCTTCTATATAGAAAAGCAGAGCGAGATGATTTAACCGTTCGACTCCCAATCGGAGCCGCTATGATAATGATTAACTTAAGCGACTAATCATTTAATTCGTCGACCTAGGTCGACGAGGGGGCCATTATACCTATCTAAATCCGGATATCAAGCCCACTGTGTAAATAGTCATCAAATAACTATTTAACTTCAGAGTGGCGAGCATTTTACACAAATTTGTGGATAAAACCAGCCCCTAAAACAAAAAAGGAAGCCGAAGCTTCCTTTTCAAACTAATCTCTATCGCTATTAAGCAATGATTTTAGCTACTACACCAGCACCTACTGTACGACCACCTTCACGGATTGCGAAGCGTAAACCTTCGTCCATCGCGATTGGGCAAATCAGAGTAACTACCATTTTGATGTTGTCGCCAGGCATTACCATCTCTACGCCTTCTGGCAGTTCGATAGTACCGGTTACGTCAGTTGTACGGAAGTAGAACTGTGGACGGTAGCCTTTGAAGAATGGAGTGTGACGTCCGCCTTCTTCTTTTGACAGAACATAAACTTCTGATTCAAAAGTGGTGTGTGGGTTGATTGAACCTGGTTTAGCCAATACTTGACCACGTTCTACGTCATCACGCTTAGTACCACGTAATAACACACCACAGTTCTCACCTGCACGACCTTCGTCAAGCAGCTTACGGAACATTTCTACGCCAGTACACGTTGTTTTAGTCGTAGTGCGAACACCAACGATTTCAACTTCATCACCAACTTTAACAATACCACGCTCAACACGACCAGTTACTACAGTACCACGGCCAGAGATTGAGAATACGTCTTCGATTGGCAGTAGGAACGGCTTATCGATGTCACGTTGTGGTTCTGGAATGTAAGAATCCAGTGCATTTGCCAGTTCAATAATCTTAGCTTCCCACTCTGGTTGGCCTTCTAGCGCCTTCAGAGCTGAACCTTGGATTACTGGTAAATCATCACCTGGGAAATCGTATTCTGACAGAAGTTCACGAACTTCCATTTCTACCAATTCCAGTAATTCTTCGTCATCTACCATGTCACATTTGTTCATGAACACGATGATGTACGGTACGCCAACCTGACGAGAAAGCAGGATGTGCTCACGAGTCTGTGGCATTGGACCGTCTGTAGAAGCAACTACTAGAATCGCGCCGTCCATCTGTGCAGCACCAGTGATCATGTTTTTAACATAGTCAGCATGGCCTGGGCAGTCTACGTGTGCGTAGTGACGTGAAGGCGTGTCATATTCGATGTGAGAGGTATTGATTGTAATACCGCGCTCACGCTCTTCTGGAGCGTTATCGATTTGAGAGAAGTCTTTAGCTTCGCCACCGTAGGTCTTAGCCAGTACGTGAGAGATAGCTGCAGTCAGTGTGGTTTTACCATGGTCAACGTGACCAATGGTGCCCACGTTTACGTGAGGCTTAATACGTTCAAATTTAGCTTTTGCCACGATATATTCCTTTCTTTTCAGAATAGTCCAGTCAGTGCTGGACCATAATAACATTTATGTCGTAACTGGATATTAGCTACGAGATTCAATAATCGCTTTTGCAATGTTTTGCGGTGCATCAGAGTACTTCAAAAACTCCATAGAGTATGAAGCGCGACCCTGAGTAGCAGAGCGCAAATCAGTTGCATAACCAAACATTTCAGAAAGAGGCACTACAGCATGGACTATTTTGATGCCACCGAAGCCATCATCCATCCCTTCAATCAAGCCACGACGACGGTTTAAATCACCAACGACATCACCCATATAATTTTCAGGGGTAGTTACTTCTACTTTCATGCAAGGTTCGAGCAACGCCGGATTCGCTTCAAGCGCACCCTTTTTGAAGCCCATAGAACCTGCAATTTTGAACGCCATCTCATTCGAGTCCACATCATGATATGAACCGTCGAACAGAGTGACCTTCACGTCCAACACAGGGAAGCCAGCGAGAACGCCATTCTTCATCTGTTCTTGGATACCTTTATCAACCGCAGGAATGAATTCACGAGGAATCACACCTCCCACAACTGCATTGACAAATTCGTAACCAGCGCCTTCTTCATTAGGCTCTAGTTTTAACCAAACGTGACCGAATTGTCCACGACCACCTGATTGGCGTACAAATTTACCTTCAGCTTCTACTGATGCTCGGATAGTTTCGCGGTAGGCCACTTGTGGCTTACCTACGTTACATTCAACACCGAATTCGCGACGCATACGGTCGACGATGATGTCTAAGTGTAACTCACCCATACCCGAAATCAGAGTTTGTGATGATTCTTCGTCAGTTTCAACTCGGAATGATGGATCTTCCGCTGCAAGCTTTTGCAACGCGATACCCATTTTGTCCTGGTCGGCTTTTGACTTAGGCTCAACGGCAATGGTAATTACTGGCTCTGGGAACTCCATACGTTCCAAGATCACTCTATGATCGTTATCACAAAGCGTATCACCCGTAGTCACTTCTTTTAGACCAATCGCCGCTGCGATATCACCAGCACGGACTTCTTTCAGTTCAGTACGATCGTTTGCATGCATTTGCACCATACGACCTACGCGTTCACGCTTCTGTTTCACAGAGTTGTAAACGCCCGAACCTGATTCGAGTACGCCTGAGTACACGCGGATAAAGGTCAAAGTTCCTACGAATGGATCTGTAGCAATCTTAAATGCCAATGCAGCAAAAGGCGCATTGTCATCTGATGGGCGCTCTACTTCTTGGTCGTTCTCATCGATGCCCTTAATTGGAGGCACATCAATTGGCGCTGGCAAGAATTCAATAACCGCATCAAGTACCGCTTGAACGCCTTTGTTCTTAAATGCAGAACCACAAGTCGCTAAAACGATTTCATTATTTATAGTACGCTGACGTAGTGCCTTTTTAATCTCGTCTTCTGATAGCGTGCCTTCTTCAAGGTACTTATCCATCAGTTCATCCGAGGATTCGGCGGCTACTTCAACTAGATACTCATGCATTTCAGCCGCTTTAGCCGCTAACTCTGCAGGGATCTCCTCATAAGTGAAAGTCATACCCTGGTCTGATTCATTCCAGTTAATTGCTTTCATCTTGATTAAGTCGATCACGCCTTTGAAGTTTTCTTCTGCACCAATATTCAATTGAATAGGCACACAAGTGGCTCCAAGACGAGTTCTAATTTGCTTCACTACACGTTCAAAGTCTGCACCTGCACGGTCCATCTTGTTGATAAATACTAAGCGTGGAACGCGGTATTTATCAGCTTGACGCCACACTGTTTCTGACTGAGGTTCAACACCAGATGAACCACAGAAAACGACAACAGCGCCGTCGAGGACGCGCAGAGACCGTTCAACTTCAATAGTAAAGTCAACGTGACCAGGGGTATCGATGATATTGATGCGGTGTTCAGTGAATTGAGCATCCATACCACGCCAGAATGTGGTTACCGCAGCCGAGGTGATAGTGATACCACGCTCTTGCTCTTGAACCATCCAGTCTGTGGTAGCGGCGCCGTCATGCACCTCACCGATTTTATGAGACAAACCGGTATAGAACAGAACACGTTCTGTTGTGGTGGTTTTACCTGCGTCAACATGAGCACAAATACCGATATTACGATAACGCTCAATTGGGGTTGTACGAGCCACGATTATACCCTCTCCACCAAGACCTAAGCCTTGGCAATATCAACAACTATGGTGTGGGCCTAAGCCCACACCATCATATTACCAACGGTAATGAGCAAAGGCTTTGTTAGCTTCAGCCATGCGATGCACGTCTTCACGCTTCTTAACAGCAGTACCTTTGTTTTCAGACGCATCCAGCATTTCACCTGCCAGACGTAAAGCCATAGATTTTTCACCACGCTTACGAGCAGCTTCAACTAACCAGCGCATCGCCAGTGCGTTACGACGCACAGGACGAACTTCACATGGTACCTGGTACGTAGAACCACCAACGCGACGAGATTTAACTTCGACTGATGGGCGAACGTTGTCCAGGGCTGCTTCAAGGATAGTCAGATGTGATTCGCTTTTCTTTTCAGCGACAACATCTAGTGCCTTGTAGATAATTTTTTCTGCAGTCGACTTTTTGCCGTCTTGCATAATGACGTTGATGAACTTAGCCAGCAACTCACTGTGAAACTTTGGATCTGGTAGGATTTTACGTTGTCCTACAACGCGACGTCTTGGCATAACAATTCTCCGTATGCTTCAGGGATTTCCAAAACTGGAATTCTCAAAATAAAACTAGCTTGGCCTTACTTAACGGATAAGTTAAGACTTAGGACGCTTAGCACCGTATTTAGAACGGCTTTGGCGACGTGAAGTCACGCCTGCACAGTCTAATGCGCCACGAATAGTGTGATAACGCACACCTGGTAAGTCTTTAACACGACCACCACGGATTAAGATCACGCTATGTTCCTGCAGGTTGTGGCCTTCACCGCCGATGTACGAAGTCACTTCGAAACCGTTAGTTAGACGCACACGAGCTACTTTACGTAGTGCAGAGTTAGGTTTTTTAGGGGTAGTTGTGTACACACGTGTACAAACACCACGTTTTTGCGGGCACGCATTCAACGCAGGCACGTTAGTCTTGTCGACTTTTGGCGCGCGTGGCTTACGTACCAACTGGTTTACAGTTGCCATGTATAGCTCCGAGTCAGTTGAATCAAACTCAACGATAAGGTGTGAAAAATCTATATCCCACAATGGTGGGACGCGGAATTTTAGAAAGGTAATGCCTGACTGTCAAGAAATAGCCAACTTTTGCGGCATATTACAAGAAAAAAGGCGCCATAGGCGCCTTTTTATAACAAACTGATTACTTAATCTTGGCTACCAGCCAGGTTTAAGAGATCGGCCAAGTTCTGTTCGGCTTCACTTGCAGTGATCTTATTCACTACTACAGGTTCGTTTTTCTTCGCACGCGCTTCATTACGAGTCTTGTGATAAGCGTAACCAGTACCGGCTGGGATCAGTCGGCCAACGATAACGTTTTCTTTCAGACCACGTAATTGATCGCTCTTACCACCTACGGCGGCTTCGGTCAGTACGCGCGTAGTTTCTTGGAACGATGCTGCTGAGATAAAGGATTCTGTTGCCAGAGATGCTTTAGTAATACCCAGTAGTTCACGTTCGAAAGTCGCAGGCACTTTACCTTGGGCGATCAGTTCGCGGTTAGCGATCTTCACGCGTGACACTTCAGCTTGTTCCCCTTCGAGGAAGTCAGTGTCACCAGCAGAAGTGATAAGACACTTACGCAGCATTTGACGGATGATCACTTCGATATGCTTATCGTTGATCTTCACGCCTTGCAGACGGTAAACGTCCTGTACTTCGTTCACAATGTAGTTTGCTACGTTGTGGATACCACGAAGACGCAGAATGTCGTGTGCCGCTTCTGGACCGTCAGCGATAACTTCACCACGTTCGACTTTTTCACCTTCGAACACGTTTAAGTTACGCCACTTAGGGATCATCTCTTCATAATGATCGCCGCCATCAGCAGGTGTAATCACCAAACGACGCTTACCTTTGGTCTCTTTACCAAACGAGATGGTACCAGAGATTTCCGCCAGAATAGCAGGCTCTTTTGGCTTACGCGCTTCGAACAAGTCAGCAACGCGTGGCAGACCACCGGTGATGTCGCGTGTTTTAGACGATTCCTGAGGAATACGAGCTAAAGCGTCACCCACGTTGATTTGCGCGTTATCTTCCAAGTTAACGATCGCACTACCTGGTAAGAAGTACTGTGCTGGCACTTCAGTGCCAGGGATCATTAAGTCAGCACCATTAGCGCCAAGCAGACGGATCATTGGGCGCATTTCTTTACCCGCAGTACCACGCTGACCAACGTCAAGGATAACGATTGATGATAGACCCGTTAGTTCGTCTGTTTGACGTGTCATAGTGACACCGTCAATCATGTCTACGAACTTGATACTACCCGCCACTTCAGAAATGATTGGGTGAGTATGTGGATCCCAGTTAGCGATAACATCGCCCGCTTCAACAGCTGCTTCTTCTAGCTTCTCGAGCACAGTACCGTATGGCACTTTATAACGCTCTTTCTCACGACCCAGCTCGTCAATAACGGCCAGTTCAGAAGAACGAGAAACGATAACCAGTTTGCCGTCACTGTTAGTAACATGCTTAGCATTATGCAGTTTCAATGAACCCGAGTTTTTCACTTGGACATTGTTTTCTGCAGACGCTCTTGATGCCGCACCACCGATGTGGAACGTACGCATCGTTAACTGTGTACCTGGTTCACCGATAGATTGTGCTGCCACAACACCGATTGCTTCACCGTGATTAATGATATGACCACGAGCCAAGTCACGACCGTAACAAGCTGCACACACACCGAAATCGGTATCACAAGAAATAACAGAACGTACAATCACTTCGTCGATTGAATATTCTTCTAACTTGTCACACCAGGCTTCGTCGAGTAGCGTGTTACGTGGTGCGAGTACGTCTTCAGTGCCTGGATAGAACACATCAAGCGCAACCACACGACCCAGTACGCGTTCACGTAACGGCTCAACCACATCACCACCTTCAATCAGCGGTTTCATGGTTAGACCTTCGTGAGTACCACAATCGTCTTCGATAACCACTAAATCTTGTGCAACGTCTACAAGACGACGAGTCAGGTAACCCGAGTTCGCTGTCTTCAATGCCGTATCGGCTAGACCTTTACGCGCACCGTGAGTAGAAATAAAGTACTGGAGTACGTTTAGACCTTCACGGAAGTTAGCGGTAATTGGCGTTTCAATGATTGAGCCATCTGGCTTAGCCATCAGACCACGCATACCCGCCAACTGACGGATCTGTGCGGCACTACCACGAGCGCCTGAGTCAGCCATCATATAGATGCTGTTAAACGAGGCTTGTTTCTCTTCAACACCATCACGGTTAATCACTGTCTCAGTTGACAGGTTTTCCATCATAGCTTTAGAAACTTTTTCGTTGGCACTTGCCCAGATATCGATAACTTTGTTGTAACGCTCACCGGCTGTAACTAGACCAGATTGGAACTGCTCTTGAATTTCAAGAACTTCCGCTTCTGCATCAGCAACTAAGGTGTATTTCTCGTCTGGAATAACCATGTCATCGATACCTACAGAGGCACCAGAGATGGTTGCAAAACGGAAACCGGTATACATCAATTGGTCAGCGAAGATAACAGTATCTTTCAGACCCAGTTGACGATAACAAGTGTTCAACAGTTTAGAGATCTGCTTTTTGCCCATGTTCTGGTTAACCAGATCAAATGACAAACCTGCTGGCAGAATAAGTGACAGCAGAGCACGACCCACAGTCGTATCAACGATACGGCGTTGTTCAGTACGTTCACCAGTGTCACCAATAATGGTTTCAGTGATACGTACTTTTACGCGGGCATGCAGTTCAGCAGCGCCAGTTGCGTAAGCTTTTTCAACTTCAGCAACAGACATAAATGCCATACCTTCACCACGGCCGTTAATACGTTCACGGCTGGTGTAGTACAGACCCAATACCACGTCTTGAGACGGTGTGATAACAGGCTCGCCGTTAGCTGGTGACAGGATGTTGTTGGTAGACATCATCAGGGCACGGGCTTCAAGCTGCGCTTCCAGTGTCAACGGTACGTGTACCGCCATTTGGTCACCGTCGAAATCGGCGTTGTATGCCGCACAAACGAGTGGGTGTAACTGGATTGCTTTACCTTCAATCAGTACTGGCTCGAACGCTTGGATACCCAGTCTGTGCAGTGTTGGTGCACGGTTGAGCATCACTGGATGTTCGCGGATCACTTCATCCAGAACGTCCCATACTTCCGCCACTTCACGCTCAACCATCTTCTTAGCCGCTTTGATGGTAGTAGCTAAGCCACGACCTTCAAGCTTGCCATAGATGAATGGCTTGAACAGTTCCAGTGCCATCTTCTTAGGAAGACCACATTGGTGCAGACGTAGAGTAGGACCTACGGTAATTACCGAACGACCAGAATAGTCGACGCGCTTACCCAATAAGTTCTGACGGAAACGACCTTGCTTACCTTTGATCATATCGGCCAAAGATTTCAGAGGACGTTTGTTAGAACCGGTAATAGCACGACCACGACGACCGTTATCTAATAGCGCATCAACAGACTCTTGTAACATACGCTTTTCGTTGCGTACGATAATGTCTGGCGCAGCTAAATCTAACAGACGCTTCAAACGGTTGTTACGGTTGATCACGCGGCGATACAGGTCGTTAAGATCTGAAGTCGCGAAGCGGCCGCCATCAAGTGGTACCAGCGGACGTAAGTCAGGTGGTAACACAGGCAGTACTTTTAAGATCATCCACTCAGGCTTGTTGCCTGAAGTGTAGAATGCTTCCATCAGCTTAAGACGTTTAGTCACTTTCTTACGACGAGTCTCAGAGTTGATTGACGGCAATTCTTCACGCATTTGTTCGATTTCTTTCGCTAAATCGATAGCACGTAACAGTTCAAGCACTGCTTCGGCACCCATTTTAGCTTCGAACTCATCACCGTATTCTTCTAATGCATCCAGATAAGTTTCTTCTGTCAGCATTTGGCCACGTTCAAGGCTGGTCATGCCAGGCTCGATCACGACAAATGATTCAAAATACAGTACGCGTTCGATATCACGCAGCGTCATATCCAGCATTAAGCCAATACGTGACGGTAGTGATTTTAAGAACCAAATGTGCGCAACTGGGCTAGCCAGTTCGATGTGACCCATACGCTCACGACGTACTTTAGTTTGGGTTACTTCAACGCCACACTTTTCACAAATAACACCACGGTGCTTCAAACGTTTGTACTTACCGCACAAACATTCGTAATCTTTGACTGGGCCAAAGATACGCGCACAGAACAGACCTTCACGCTCAGGCTTGAAGGTACGGTAGTTGATGGTTTCTGGCTTCTTAACTTCACCAAAAGACCAAGAACGGATCAGATCAGGCGATGCCAGACCAATTTTGATGCCGTTAAATTCTTCAGTCTTGCTTTGCTGTTTCAGAAACTTTAATAAGTCTTTCACGTTTCTCTCCTGAAGGAGTTAAACCGGGTGCTCCGCTCGCACGGAGCACCATTCTGTTTGCCAAACGCGGCTAAAGGCCTGCGCTTATGCCTGATCCAACTCGATATTAATACCGAGTGAACGGATCTCCTTCAGTAACACGTTGAAGGACTCTGGCATGCCAGGTTGCATCTGATGGTTACCGTCGACGATGTTCTTATACATCTGAGTACGACCGTTAACGTCATCCGATTTAACAGTGAGCATTTCTTGAAGCGTATAAGCGGCACCGTATGCTTCTAGTGCCCACACTTCCATCTCACCGAAACGCTGACCACCGAACTGAGCTTTACCGCCCAGTGGTTGTTGAGTCACTAAGCTGTACGAACCTGTAGAACGGGCGTGCATCTTGTCATCAACTAAGTGGTTCAGTTTGAGCATGTACATGTAACCAACAGTTACTTGACGCTCAAATTCGTTACCGGTACGACCATCAAACAACTTCAACTGACCAGAGGTTGGCAAACCTGCAAGTTCAAGCATCTGCTTGATCTCTTTCTCTTTAGCACCATCGAATGCAGGAGTTGCAATCGGGATACCGCCTTTCAGGTTAGTCGCAAGACGTAATACTTCATCATCAGTGAATGAATCGATATCGACGCGCTGTTGCACTTCGTCACCTAATTCATAAACTTGTTTGATGTAGCCACGAACTTCAGCCAGCTCACGCTGTTCTTCAAGCATCGCAGTGATCTTGTTACCAATGCCTTTGGCAGCGGCGCCCATATGGACTTCAAGTACCTGACCAATGTTCATACGTGATGGAACACCTAGTGGGTTCAATACGATGTCTACTGGGTTACCTTGTTCGTCATACGGCATGTCTTCGATTGGGCAAATCTTAGAGATAACACCCTTGTTACCGTGACGACCCGCCATCTTGTCACCAGGTTGGATAGTACGCTTAACCGCTAAGTAAACCTTAACGATCTTGAGTACGCCTGGAGCCAAGTCATCACCTTGGGTGATCTTGCGACGTTTGATTTCAAACTTCTTATCGAAGTCAGCTTTCAGCTCTTCATGCTGTTCAGCTAATTGCTCAAGTTCAGTTTGTTTAGTTTCATCGTCAATGACTTGAATCAAAACATCTTTACGTGGCAAGGCAGCAATTTGCGCGTCAGTGAAACCAGCACCGATTAACAAGTTACGCGCACGGCTCAATACACCTTCTTCAAGGATCTTGAACTCTTCGCCTAAATCTTTACGAGCTTGGGCAATGTGCATCTCTTCGATTTCAACTGCACGCTTGTCTTTCTCAACGCCGTCACGGGTAAATACCTGAACGTCGATGATAGTACCCTTAACAGAGTTAGGTACACGCAGTGAACTGTCTTTAACGTCAGACGCTTTCTCACCGAAGATAGCTCGCAATAACTTCTCTTCTGGCGTTAGCTGTGTTTCGCCTTTTGGCGTCACTTTACCAACCAGAATATCGCCGCCCTTCACTTCTGCACCAATGTAAACGATACCTGACTCGTCGAGTTTCGACAGAGCAGACTCACCTACGTTTGGAATATCAGCCGTGATTTCTTCGCTACCCAACTTAGTATCACGAGCAATACAAGACAGCTCCTGAATGTGGATAGTAGTGAAGCGGTCTTCTTGCGCTACGCGCTCAGAAATTAAGATCGAATCTTCGAAGTTGTAACCGTTCCAAGGCATGAACGCGATACGCATGTTCTGGCCAAGGGCTAAGTCACCTAAGTCAGTAGACGGACCGTCTGCTAACACGTCACCGCGAACCACTGGCTCACCAACTGAACAACAAGGACGTTGGTTGATACAAGTGTTTTGGTTAGAACGGGTGTACTTAGTCAGGTTATAAATGTCGATACCGGCTTCGCCTGGGCGTAGCTCATCTTCATTTACCTTAACAACGATACGGCTCGCATCAACGTAGTCTACAAAACCACCACGCTTAGCAACAACCACAACACCTGAGTCAACAGCGAGAGTACGTTCAATACCAGTACCTACTAGCGGCTTTTCAGAGCGCAGCGTTGGTACGGCTTGACGTTGCATGTTCGCACCCATCAATGCACGGTTAGCATCATCGTGTTCTAAGAACGGGATGAGCGACGCAGCAACAGAAATGATCTGTTGTGGCGAAACGTCCATATACTGGATGTCAGCAGCGCGCATAAAGGTAGATTCACCTTTATGACGACAAGCAATTTGCTCTTCTGCCATACGACCGTTCGCATCAATTTCAATGTTCGCCTGTGCAATCACATAACGACCTTCTTCGATTGCTGACAAGTATTCCACTTCGTCAGTAATCACGCCGTCGATAACCTTGCGGTATGGCGTTTCTAGGAAGCCGTATGAGTTAGTACGGGCAAAACTTGCTAATGAGTTGATTAGACCAATGTTTGGACCTTCAGGGGTCTCAATTGGACATAAACGACCATAATGCGTTGGATGTACGTCGCGGACTTCGAAGCCTGCACGTTCACGAGTCAAACCACCTGGGCCAAGAGCAGAAATACGACGCTTATGCGTTACTTCTGACAGCGGGTTGTTTTGGTCCATGAATTGTGACAGCTGAGAAGAACCGAAGAACTCTTTCACTGCAGCAGAAATTGGCTTAGCGTTGATCAAGTCTTGTGGCATCAGCTCGTTCAGATCGCCTAAAGATAGACGTTCACGCACGGCGCGCTCAACACGGACTAAACCTACGCGGAATTGGTTTTCAGCCATTTCACCGACACTACGAATACGACGGTTGCCTAAGTGATCGATATCATCGACTTCGTCGAAACCGTTACGGATATGAATGATGTTCTTCATTACCGCGACGATGTCTTCTTTAGACAATACACCGCTACCTTCGTCATCAGGAATGCTGAGACGACGGTTGAACTTCATACGACCTACTTTAGACAGGTCATAACGCTCTTCACTGAAGAACAAGTTCTGGAATAGTGCTTCGGCAGCATCTTTGGTTGGTGGCTCGCCAGGACGCATCATACGATAGATCTCAACCAGCGCTTCTAAGCGGTTAGTGGTTGAATCGATACGCAGCGTATCTGAAATATAAGCACCATGATCTAGCTCGTTGATATACAAGGTGCTGAGTTCTTTAATACCGGCCAATGATAATTTAGCCAGATCTTCTAGGCTAATTTCACTGTTGGCAGAGACTAAAACTTCACCCGTGTCCGGATCGATATAATCTTGAGCAGCATATTTGCCCACGATATATTCAACTGGCACTTCGAGTTCAGTGGTATTGGTTTTTTCTAATTGGCGAATGTGGCGCGCAGTGATACGACGACCGGCTTCAACCAATACAGAACCTTCAGCATCCTTGATGTCATAGCTGGCAGTTTCGCCACGCAGACGCTCAGGAACCAAAGCCATAACCAGAGTATCTTTCTTGATCTTGAACTCAACGCGTTCAAAGAACAGATCGAGGATCTCTTGAGTAGAATATTCTAATGCACGTAACATGATGGTCGCAGGCAATTTGCGGCGACGGTCAATACGCACAAATAGTGCATCTTTAGGATCGAATTCAAAGTCAAGCCATGAACCACGGTAAGGAATAATACGTGCGTTATACAGCACCTTACCTGATGAGTGGGTTTTACCACGGTCATGATCAAAGAACACGCCTGGAGAACGATGTAATTGAGATACGATTACACGCTCAGTACCGTTGATAACAAAAGTACCGTTATCCGTCATCAATGGGATATCACCCATGTAGACTTCTTGTTCTTTAATATCTTTTACTGTGCCCGCCGCTGCTTCACGGTCATACAACACCATGCGTAATTTAACGCGTAGTGGAGCTGAGTACGTAACACCACGGATCTGACACTCTTTCACATCAAAAACAGGCTCGCCAAGCTTATAGCTGACGTATTGCAGTTCTGAATTACCAGAAAAGCTCTTGATGGGAAAAACGCTACGGAAGGCGGCTTCTAAACCGCGCTCACCGGTAGGATCTTGATCGGTGAACTTCTTAAAAGAGTCTAGCTGGATAGACAATAAATAAGGGATATCCAAAACTTTTGGACGCTTACCAAAGTCTTTGCGAATACGCTTCTTTTCAGAATAGGAGTAAACCATGGGTTTCCTCTGCTTACGAGATGTGACCAAGACTGAATAAATAACTTAAGTTATTAAAATTCAGCACGTTTGCCCATCACCGTTGATGGCAAGAACCTAACCAGTAATCTCTGCTAGGGACTGCAAAATTTGGCGACAAACGGTGAAAAAAAATCGCCAGCGCATATAGCGCAAAAAAGGCCGACGGTTAAAAAACCGCCAGCCTCCACCCAAGTGGCTTGGGTGAGCAAGCTAAATAATAGCTTACTTGATTTCTACAGAAGCACCAGCTTCAGTAAGTTCTTTCTTCAGAGCTTCAGCTTCTTCTTTAGAAACGCCTTCTTTAACTGCTACTGGAGCAGCTTCAGACATAGCTTTAGCTTCTTTCAGGCCTAAACCTGTTGCGCCACGGATTGCTTTAATAACAGCAACTTTGTTGTCGCCGTGAGCAGTCAGAACTACGTTGAATTCTGTTTGTTCTTCAACAACAGCAGCTTCAGCACCGCCAGAAACAACAGCAGCAGCAGCAGAAACGCCGAACTTCTCTTCCATTGCTTCAATAAGTTCAACAACTTCCATTACAGACATAGCTGCAAAGGCTTCTAAGATTTGGTCTTTAGTGATAGACATAACAAATGTTTCCTATTGTTCTGAATTCAATTTTATTAAGCAGCCAGCTTGAAATTAAGCGGCTTCTTGTTTTTGATCGCGCAGGGCGGCCAGTGTACGAACGAACTTGCCAGCAGATGCTTCTTTCATAGTCATCATTAACTGAGCTAGTGCTTCTTCGTATGTTGGCAGTTTCGCCAAACGATCAATTTCAGCTGCAGGGATGAAATTCCCTTCAAAGGCTGCGCCTTTAACTTCGAAGTTAGCTTGTTCTTTAGCAAAGTCTTTTAACAGACGTGCTGCAGCACCTGGGTGCTCTAAAGAAAAAGCGATCAAAGTTGGGCCAGTGAACGTCTCTGCTAGGCACTCAAAAGCAGTACCTTCAACAGCACGACGAGCCAATGTGTTACGTACTACACGTACATATACACCAGCTTCGCGAGCTTTTTTACGCAGACCGGTCATAGCACCTACAGTCACACCGCGAGAATCAGCGGCAACTGCAGATAGCGCACCTTTGGCAGCTTCGTTGACTTCAGCAACAATCGCTTTTTTGTCTTCGAGTCTTAATGCCATTGGCTTTACTCCTGGATTCTACCTAGGGTATTCCCTAGTATTTACCATACTAAATACTTATGTATTTAGTGACTTACGGTGCAGATTATCCAGTAAAAAAATTTAGCTGGGGCCTGACACCGTCTACGCAGGAAATTAAGTTATTTTTACAAAAAACACCTGCGGTCTTGGACGGAAACCTGAGTTAAACACCGCTAAAACGGAGGATAAAACAGGCTTCAACCCACAAAGTGCGCGCATTATAGACTAATGCACGCGCTTTGTAAAATTATACGGTTGTTTCAAGCGTAGCTTGATCAACTGCAACACCTGCACCCATAGTGGTAGAGATGCTGATCTTTTTCACGAAAATGCCTTTAGCAACTGCAGGCTTAGCCTTTTTCAGTGCTGACACTAACGCTTCCAAGTTTTCTTTCAATTGAACTGGTGTGAAATCCACTTTACCGATAGTAGTGTGGATAATACCGTTCTTGTCGTTACGGTAACGAACTTGACCAGCCTTGGCATTCTTAACAGCTTCAGCAACGTTTGGCGTTACTGTACCTGTTTTAGGGTTAGGCATTAAACCACGTGGGCCTAAGATTTGACCTAACATACCAACAACGCGCATTGCATCTGGAGATGCGATAACCACGTCAAAGTTCATTTCACCGGCTTTGATTTTCTCAGCCAGATCATCCATACCAACTAGCTCAGCGCCAGCTGCTTTAGCAGCTTCAGCATTTGCACCTTGTGTAAATACTGCAACGCGAACGTCACGACCAGTACCGTGTGGCAACACTGTTGCACCACGAACGTTTTGGTCAGATTTACGTGGGTCGATACCCAGGTTAACTGCTACGTCTACACTTTCAACGAATTTTGCAGTTGCTAATTCTTTTAACAGAGCAACAGCTTCGTTGATATCGTAGCTTTTAGTACCGTCAACTTTCTCGCGAATTACGCGCATGCGTTTAGTTAGCTTTGCCATTATATTAATCCTCTACAACCAAACCCATTGAACGCGCAGTACCTTCGATTGAGCGAGTCATCGCTTCAATGTCAGCACCAGTCATATCGGCAGCTTTAAGTTCAGCAATTTCTTGAACTTTAGCGCGAGCGATAGTACCCACTTTCTGAGTGTTTGGACGTGGAGAACCTGATTTCAGGCCTGCAGCAGTCTTCAGTAAGTAAGACGCTGGAGAAGTCTTGGTTTCAAAAGTGAATGAACGGTCACTGTATACAGTGATCACGACTGGAATAGGCATGCCTTTTTCCATTTTTTCTGTACGGGCGTTAAACGCTTTACAGAATTCCATGATGTTCACACCTTTTTGACCCAAAGCTGGACCAACTGGTGGTGACGGGTTCGCAGAACCTGATTTTACTTGTAGCTTAATATAAGCATCAATCTTCTTTGCCATCTGACATTTCCTCAGTTTGGGTTCAAACGCGCATCAGCGACATGCTGACGTGCTCCCCCGAAAACAACGGGGACGAATTATATAGAAATTCGCCCCCGTTGCCAAACGGATTTTGTATTTTATTTAATCAGCCTTTTTCAACTTGACTGAAATCAAGTTCAACAGGCGTAGAACGACCAAAGATCATTACTGATACTTTTACGCGGCTCTTGTCATAATCCACTTCTTCAACGGTACCGTTAAAGTCAGCAAATGGACCATCACACACACGAACCAATTCACCTGGCTCAAATATGGTTCTATGAGTCGGTGACGCTGTCGTTTCTTGTAAGCGACGCAGAATTGCATCCGCTTCTTTATCTGAAATTGGGGCAGGACGATCAGACGTTCCGCCAATAAAGCCTAAAACACGCGGGATGCTTTTGACTAAATGCCAGCTGTCATCGTTCATTTCCATCTGGACTAAAACATAGCCAGGGAAAAATTTACGTTCGCTCTTGCGACGCTGACCTGCACGCATTTCAATGACTTCTTCAGTCGGAACCAATACTTCACCGAAGTATTCTTCCATGCCGTGCATCTTAATGTATTCAATCAGTGACTTACAAACTCGGCCTTCATAGCCTGAGAATGCCTGCACTACATACCATCTTTTTTTAGCTTCTTTAGCTTCAGTCATTCGAGGTGCCTATACGCCAGTGATAAAATTGACAATTCGCATTAACACAGCATCCATACCCCAAAGGATAAGAGCTAAGATACCTGTTGCTGCAAGGACAATAAAAGTGGTGTTTAGCGCTTCTTGACGCGTCGGCCATACAACCTTGCGCACTTCGATATGCGCTTCACGGGCAAAAGCTAATGCTTTTTTACCTTTTACAGTCTGGAGCGCAATAAAACCAGCAATAGCGAATGCAACGATAACACTAAGCGCACGTATGACGGCACTGGCTTCGCTATACATTTGATTGCCAATAACAGCAGCGGCTAGCAATACAATCACTAAACCCCACTTCACGATATCCAGAGAATTGTTCTGGTTTTCAGTATTTGTTGTCATCGGTTTTTCCGTTACTCAATACGGCCTGAGCTTAGAGCACATTAATTGACGGGCATAATTCCCACATCATACTCTGCATTTCCGAACACCCTTAGAAACGCAAAATAGCATAAGCTCAGGGTCAAAAATCGGCCATAGATTGTATTCTTATTCGACTTTGTAAGCAAGGATGCGAATCCCATGCAAACCACAAAACCTATGAAATAATCCACTTAAACAAAAAAGGAAGCCGAAGCTTCCTTTTCAAACTAATCTCTATCGCTATTAAGCAATGATTTTAGCTACTACACCAGCACCTACTGTACGACCACCTTCACGGATTGCGAAGCGTAAACCTTCGTCCATCGCGATTGGGCAAATCAGAGTAACTACCATTTTGATGTTGTCGCCAGGCATTACCATCTCTACGCCTTCTGGCAGTTCGATAGTACCGGTTACGTCAGTTGTACGGAAGTAGAACTGTGGACGGTAGCCTTTGAAGAATGGAGTGTGACGTCCGCCTTCTTCTTTTGACAGAACATAAACTTCTGATTCAAATGTAGTGTGTGGGTTGATTGAACCTGGTTTAGCCAATACTTGACCACGTTCTACGTCATCACGCTTAGTACCACGTAATAACACACCACAGTTCTCGCCTGCACGACCTTCGTCAAGCAGCTTACGGAACATTTCTACGCCAGTACACGTTGTTTTAGTCGTAGTGCGAACACCAACGATTTCAACTTCGTCACCCACTTTAACAATACCACGCTCAACACGGCCAGTTACTACAGTACCACGGCCAGAGATTGAGAATACGTCTTCGATTGGCAGTAGGAACGGCTTATCGATGTCACGTTGTGGTTCTGGAATGTAAGAATCCAGTGCGTTAGCCAGTTCGATAATCTTAGCTTCCCACTCTGGTTGACCTTCTAGCGCCTTCAGAGCTGAACCTTGGATTACTGGTAAGTCATCACCTGGGAAATCGTATTCTGACAGAAGTTCACGAACTTCCATTTCTACCAATTCCAGTAATTCTTCGTCATCTACCATGTCACATTTGTTCATGAACACGATGATGTACGGTACGCCAACCTGACGAGAAAGCAGGATGTGCTCACGAGTCTGTGGCATTGGACCGTCTGTTGAAGCTACTACTAAAATCGCGCCGTCCATCTGTGCAGCACCAGTGATCATGTTTTTAACATAGTCAGCATGGCCTGGGCAGTCTACGTGTGCGTAGTGACGTGAAGGCGTGTCATATTCGATGTGAGAGGTATTGATTGTAATACCGCGCTCACGCTCTTCTGGAGCGTTATCGATTTGAGAGAAGTCTTTAGCTTCGCCACCGTAGGTCTTAGCCAGTACGTGAGAGATAGCTGCAGTCAGTGTGGTTTTACCATGGTCAACGTGACCAATGGTGCCCACGTTTACATGGGGCTTAATACGTTCAAATTTAGCTTTAGCCATGGTAATGCCTCAGTCCAAGAATCTTGGTGATGAAAACTAACATATAGAAAAAATCCGATGCATTAAAATGACATCGAACCGATTATGTTTAGGCGTAGGAGCTAAATTTAGAGAGGCTGGTGCTGATAGGCAGATTCGAACTGCCGACCTCACCCTTACCAAGGGTGTGCTCTACCAACTGAGCCATATCAGCAACTAATTTGGAGCGGACAGCGGGAATCGAACCCGCGTTATCAGCTTGGAAGGCTGGAGTAATACCATTATACGATGTCCGCGCAACCTAACTAAGGCTACCTAACTACCTAGAAAAAAGTGGTGGAGGGAGAAGGATTCGAACCTTCGAAGGCTGAGCCGTCAGATTTACAGTCTGATCCCTTTGGCCACTCGGGAACCCCTCCACAGAAAATGGTGCCGGCACCAAGAGTCGAACTCGGGACCTACTGATTACAAGTCAGTTGCTCTACCAACTGAGCTATGCCGGCATATCATTTCGGAACGGGATATTAGGTAAATGCGCTCTCAAGTGCAAGTAAAAAACGTCCATTTACGTAAAAAAAGCGCTTGAACGGTGTTTTTTTACACGTTATCCAACTTTGGCGACCAATTAAACAGCGAATACATCAAACGACGACGGAAACACGACTGCAATCACCCATTTAGTATTGTTCCGAATAATCTCATAGTGTACTGTGCCTTTCCTAAGCAGAGGAAAGCCAATGACTTCTAAAAATTCAATTCAAAAAGCACTCTATCTCGCCTTTGAGCGCCTGCAATGGTCTGAGTTACGAGATTCAGTGCCGCTGACGCTGAGTGAGCAAGACTTGGAAAACCTTAGAGGCATAAATGAGAAGATTTCCTTATCGGAAGTCACTGATATTTACCTTCCCCTTAGCCGGCTACTCAATTTAATTGTCAAAGCTAAGCAGCAACGTGGCTTAGTGGTTGATGAGTTCCTTGGGCAAAAACCATCAAGAAGCCCTTACATCATTAGTATTGCCGGCAGTGTCGCCGTCGGCAAAAGTACCACAGCGCGTATCTTGCAAGCCTTGCTACGACATTGGCCTGAGCACCCTAAGGTCGATCTCGTCACAACGGATGGCTTTTTGTATCCACTGGCTGACTTGAAGCGTAAAGGCTTGTTACAACGTAAGGGATTTCCGGAAAGCTACGATATGAAAATGCTGGTTGAGTTTATCTCAGCAGTAAAATCTGGCCAACCCCATGTGAAAGCCCCTATCTATTCACATGTCACCTATGACCGAGTGAAGAATCAGCACCAAACCGTTTCTCAGCCAGACATCTTAATTTTGGAAGGCTTGAATGTATTGCAGACTGGGCTCGACTCGCCCGTAGATACCCGTCGTCCTTTTGTCTCCGATTTTGTCGATTTCTCTATTTATGTCGATGCGGAAGAGCCGTTACTTAAGCAATGGTATAAAGAACGCTTCTTGCAATTCCGCTCTGGCGCCTTCAGTGACAAGAAATCCTATTTCCATCACTATTCGTCGCTGACCGATGATGAAGCCAATTCCATTGCCGCTAATATCTGGGACACGATTAACGGTCCCAACCTGCAGTTGAATATTCAACCGACCCGTGAAAGGGCGCATTTGATCCTACAGAAAGGTCAGGATCATTTGATGTCCCACGTACTGATGCGCAAATAGTTTTCTGTAAAATAGGCTCTTGGGGGCTTAACGAGCCCTTAAGCTAATTTCACCGCCGATAAATGCTTGAACACCCTCGGCGGTTTCAAGTAACACTGCGCCCTGCTCATCAACACCACGACAAATACCATCCACAAAGTTATCAGCCATTAGTAACCGAATTTCACGTCCATAAAATAAATCCGCAGCTTGCCAACGAAGCTTGAATGCACGAAGTCCTTCACGCTCAAATAACTGGATGTCACGCTTCAGCTGCTTCTGTAATTCTATAACAAGCTCTGTTTTGTCTGGCATATCAACCAACTCTGACAGGTCGCTCCAAGGCTGATCGATACCTTTGCCTTGTTCCTCAGACATCGCCATATTGACGCCAACACCAATGATCAGCTGACACTGGCTATCGGCCTGCCCCGACATTTCAATTAAGATCCCGGCAAGCTTCTTGTTATCCAAATAGATATCATTCGGCCACTTAACCCCAATATTCTCGACCCCAAACGATTTAAGCACTTCAACTAGAGTGCACGCCACCACTAAACTTAATCCCATGGCCTGTGCCATTCCCTGCGGGAATGTCCAAAACAATGAGAAGTACAAGTGATGCCCATAGGGCGACACCCAAGTGCGACCTCGGCGACCGCGACCTGCAGATTGATACTCTGCCACGCACACGTCACCATTCTTTAGCTCAGTGGTATGGCTTAGCATAAAGGCGTTGGTACTTGCTATCTCATCAAAATAAAAGCAGCGGTTATCAATTGACTGCACTAAACGTGAAGCATCAATTAAAGAGATGGGATTGGCTAACTTATAGCCGCGACCTTTAACGCTATAAATTGCCACACCATAGGCTTCTAACGCATCAATGTGCTTATTTACTGCGGCGCGTGAAATCCCAAGTTCAGTGGCTAACTGCTCGCCTGAAACAAACTGACCGCTAGACAATAACGCTAATATCTGGCGTTTTCTTCCCCAATTATCAGACATACAAATCTCCTTCACCGTTAGCGCCCATGATTCTAGGTTCAGCTTCTAGCACAACACCAAATTTATCCTGTACTTGCGCAATAACATGCAGCGCTAAGCGACAAATATCGCGCCCCGTTGCCCCGCCTCGATTCACTAATACCAAAGCTTGTTTGTCATGCACAGCAGCATTACCAAGCACAAAACCTTTCAATCCCGCTTGTTCAATCAACCAACCTGCCGCCAATTTCACCGTCGCATCCGCTTGCGCGTAACCCACTATCGTCGGAAAACGCTGTACTAAATCTAGATAACAGGCCGCGCTGACAATAGGATTTTTAAAGAAACTGCCTGCATTGCCGAGCACAGCAGGATCGGGGAGCTTTTCACTGCGAACTTGGCATACGCGATTAAAAATTTCACGCGCTGTGACGGTTGCTGGATCAAACGATTGCAGTGGACCATAGGCCAAACGCGGTTGCCAACGTTTAGCTAAGCGCAGTCCGACTGCTGTAACTACGGCAAGATTGCGTAATTTGTCTTTGAAAATGGATTCACGGTAAGCAAATTGACACTCAGCAGTGCTTATACGCACAAACTCACCTGAGGGTAAATCAAGATACTCAACCCAATCACATACATCACAGAGTTCAACACCATAAGCGCCAATATTCTGGATAGGTGCTGCCCCAACCGTTCCAGGAATTAACGCCATATTTTCCAGCCCAAACATGCCATGCTCAAGCGTAAACTGAATTAACTCGTGCCAATTCTCACCCGCCTCAACCTCGAGATAAAATGCTTCTCCGTCTTCAGATACTTTTATCCCCTTCGATAAAATCCTGACAACTGTACCGTTAAAGTCCTCAGTGAAGACCAGATTGCTACCGCCACCAAGCACCAACATAGGCAATTGCTGTTGCCATAGTGGCAAACACATCGCCTGAACAGCTTCTTTTGAGTGCACCTCAACAAGATCGGCGCAAGACTGGGCTAAACCAAAGGAATTAAACGATTTAAGGCTATGAGCTAGAGACATGTGTTTGATCAATGACGACAAAAACACATTGTAACTGCTAAAAGCGAGGATTGCAGCTAACGCGGAGGACACGTATTGATGAAATAGTCATCGTGGAGTAGGCATTTAGGCGAAAAATCATGCTGGAATTGACAAATTGCAGACGCAAAAAAGCCAGCTTATTCGCTGGCTTCGTTACATCTCTACGAGATAATTAGGCGCTTGGCGATGACCTACTCTCACATGGGGAGACCCCACACTACCATCGGCGCGTTTGCGTTTCACTTCTGAGTTCGGGATGGGATCAGGTGGTTCCACAAGGCTATTGTCACCAAGCAAATTCTGTTTATTACCGTGTCCATCGCTGGCTCACGCTAATAATAATTCGGAAAGCTGATTTTTTTTTGAGTCTTTAACTTTATCAAGTGTCTATATTCTGTCTAAGGCTTTCAGTAAAACCCATCTGGGTTGTATGGTTAAGCCTCTCGAGTCATTAGTACATGTTAGCTCAACGCCTCACAACGCTTACACACCATGCCTATCAACGTCCTAGTCTCGAACGGCTCTTTAGAGGAATTAAATTCCTAGGGATGACTCATCTTAGGGCTCGCTTCCCGCTTAGATGCTTTCAGCGGTTATCGATTCCGAACGTAGCTACCGGGCAATGCCATTGGCATGACAACCCGAACACCAGCGGTTCGTCCACTCCGGTCCTCTCGTACTAGGAGCAGCTCCCTTCAATCATCCAACGCCCACGGCAGATAGGGACCGAACTGTCTCACGACGTTCTGAACCCAGCTCGCGTACCACTTTAAATGGCGAACAGCCATACCCTTGGGACCGACTTCAGCCCCAGGATGTGATGAGCCGACATCGAGGTGCCAAACACCGCCGTCGATATGAACTCTTGGGCGGTATCAGCCTGTTATCCCCGGAGTACCTTTTATCCGTTGAGCGATGGCCCTTCCATTCAGAACCACCGGATCACTATGACCTACTTTCGTACCTGCTCGACGTGTATGTCTCGCAGTTAAGCTGGCTTATGCCATTGCACTAACCGTACGATGTCCGACCGTACTTAGCCAACCTTCGTGCTCCTCCGTTACTCTTTGGGAGGAGACCGCCCCAGTCAAACTACCCACCAGGCACTGTCCCTAATCCCGATAAGGGACCTAGGTTAGAACATCAAAACTACAAGGGTGGTATTTCAAGGACGACTCCATCATGACTAGCGTCACAACTTC
Source organism: Shewanella baltica (assembly GCF_900456975.1). Taxonomy (NCBI): domain Bacteria; kingdom Pseudomonadati; phylum Pseudomonadota; class Gammaproteobacteria; order Alteromonadales; family Shewanellaceae; genus Shewanella; species Shewanella baltica. The sequence continues at coordinate 5,086,634 of NZ_UGYM01000002.1, read as the reverse complement.
AAAGTCTCCCACCTATCCTACACATGTAGGTTCAATGTTCAGTGCCAAGCTATAGTAAAGGTTCACGGGGTCTTTCCGTCTAGCCGCGGGTATACGGCATCTTCACCGCAATTTCAACTTCACTGAGTCTCGGCTGGAGACAGCGTGGCCATCATTACGCCATTCGTGCAGGTCGGAACTTACCCGACAAGGAATTTCGCTACCTTAGGACCGTTATAGTTACGGCCGCCGTTTACCGGGGCTTCGATCATGAGCTTCTCTTGCGATAACCCAATCAATTAACCTTCCGGCACCGGGCAGGCGTCACACCGTATACTTCCTCTTGCGAGTTTGCACAGTGCTGTGTTTTTGATAAACAGTTGCAGCCACCTGGTATCTGCGACTCCCGTCAGCTTAGAGAGCAAGTCTCATCACCAACAGGAGCGTACCTTCTCCCGAAGTTACGGTACCATTTTGCCTAGTTCCTTCAGCCGAGTTCTCTCAAGCGCCTTGGTATTCTCTACCCGACCACCTGTGTCGGTTTGGGGTACGATTCCCACTAACCTGAAGCTTAGAAGATTTTCCTGGAAGCATGGCATCAACTACTTCAGTCCCTTAGGACCTCGTCATCAGCTCTCAGTCTGCACACTAAAGTGCGATTCCCCGGATTTGCCTAAGAAATCAACCTACCACCTTAAACGCGGACTACCAACGCCGCGCTAGCCTAGCCTTCTCCGTCTCTCCATCGCAGTTAGCGGAAGTACAGAAATATTAATCTGTTTCCCATCGATTACGCCTTTCGGCCTCACCTTAGGGGTCGACTCACCCTGCCCCGATTAACGTTGGACAGGAACCCTTGGTCTTTCGGCGAGGGGGTTTTTCACCCCCTTTATCGTTACTCATGTCAGCATTCGCACTTCTGATACCTCCAGCGTGGGTTACCCCTTCACCTTCAACGGCTTACAGAACGCTCCTCTACCGCGCATCTCTAATGAAATGCACCCGTAGCTTCGGTGACTAGCTTAGCCCCGTTACATCTTCCGCGCAGGCCGACTCGACTAGTGAGCTATTACGCTTTCTTTAAATGATGGCTGCTTCTAAGCCAACATCCTAGCTGTCTAAGCCTTCCCACATCGTTTCCCACTTAGCTAGTACTTTGGGACCTTAGCTGACGGTCTGGGTTGTTTCCCTTTTGACGACGGACGTTAGCACCCGCCGTCTGTCTCCCGAGTAGTACTCATTGGTATTCGGAGTTTGCAAAGGGTTGGTAAGTCGGGATGACCCCCTAGCCTTAACAGTGCTCTACCCCCAATGGTATTCGCTCGAGGCGCTACCTAAATAGCTTTCGAGGAGAACCAGATATCTCCCGGTTTGATTGGCCTTTCACCCCCAGCCACAAGTCATCCGCTAATTTTTCAACATTAGTCGGTTCGGTCCTCCAGTTGATGTTACTCAACCTTCAACCTGCCCATGGCTAGATCACCGGGTTTCGGGTCTACACCTTGCAACTAAACGCGCAGTTAACACTCGGTTTCCCTACGGCTCCGCTATTCGCTTAACCTCGCTACAAAATGTAAGTCGCTGACCCATTATACAAAAGGTACGCAGTCACGGTCTCAAGAACCGCTCCCACTGCTTGTACGTATACGGTTTCAGGTTCTATTTCACTCCCCTCACAGGGGTTCTTTTCGCCTTTCCCTCACGGTACTGGTTCACTATCGGTCAGTCAGGAGTATTTAGCCTTGGAGGATGGTCCCCCCATATTCAAACAGGATGTCACGTGTCCCGCCTTACTCGTTTTCATCAATGGTTAGTTTTCATGTACGGGGCTATCACCCTGTGCCGCTGTGCTTTCCAACACATTCCACTAACACCCCACTGACTTAAGGGCTAATCCCCGTTCGCTCGCCGCTACTAGGGGAATCTCGGTTGATTTCTTTTCCTCCGGGTACTTAGATGTTTCAGTTCCCCGGGTTCGCCTCGCAACACTATGTATTCATGTTGCGATAACAGCTTATGCTGCTGGGTTCCCCCATTCGGACATCGTTAGCTCAAATGCTTGTTACTAGCTCGCCAACGCTTTTCGCAAGTTACTACGTCCTTCATCGCCTCTGACTGCCAAGGCATCCACCGTATACGCTTAGTCGCTTAACCATACAACCCAAATGAGTTTCACTCACCTGGGTCGCATTGCGACCAGCTTGGTTTTACTTGTCTCACTTCTGACCAAAGAAGTGGACGCGCCTTAGACGTAAACTATTCAGCAAAGAATAATTTACTTTTGAATATTCAAGACACTTAATAAAGTGTTTGAGAACTCATGTTCAATGCTTTCGCATTGAACGTTTTGTAATTAATTACATGACAGACTCATGCAATTAAATACTATCAGCTTTCCAAATTGTTAAAGAGCGGGCTTAAAAAAGCCAAAGATAATTTTTAAGTTTATCTTTGGCATCTCTATCCATAGTGCATATGCCTTATTACTTTGCAATAAAGTCAGAATAAGGTGTAAATGGTGGAGCTATGCGGGATCGAACCGCAGACCTCCTGCGTGCAAGGCAGGCGCTCTCCCAGCTGAGCTATAGCCCCATTTACATGCAGTGCGAGTAAGTAAGATGTTCCAAACCTCTAAAAGGATTGGTTTGCCAATCATTTCTTATCAAGGCGGACAGTGGCGACGTTTAGTTTACTAAACGAGTCACTTTCCAACGCTGAGAAGGAAGGATTGGTGGGTCAGAGTGGACTTGAACCACCGACCTCACCCTTATCAGGGGTGCGCTCTAACCAGCTGAGCTACAGACCCATCTTTGATGAACCTATTTAATTAGGTTTATCTTTTACTCTTTCTTCTATCAAGCAAATCTGTGTGAACACTCAACAAACATTAAGTTAGTCGTATAGGTAAGGAGGTGATCCAGCCCCAGGTTCCCCTAGGGCTACCTTGTTACGACTTCACCCCAGTCATGAACCACAAAGTGGTGAGCGCCCCCCCGAAGGTTAAGCTACCCACTTCTTTTGCAGCCCACTCCCATGGTGTGACGGGCGGTGTGTACAAGGCCCGGGAACGTATTCACCGTGGCATTCTGATCCACGATTACTAGCGATTCCGACTTCATGGAGTCGAGTTGCAGACTCCAATCCGGACTACGACGAGCTTTGTGAGATTAGCTCCACCTCGCGGCTTTGCAACCCTCTGTACTCGCCATTGTAGCACGTGTGTAGCCCTACTCGTAAGGGCCATGATGACTTGACGTCGTCCCCACCTTCCTCCGGTTTATCACCGGCAGTCTCCCTAGAGTTCCCACCATTACGTGCTGGCAAATAAGGATAGGGGTTGCGCTCGTTGCGGGACTTAACCCAACATTTCACAACACGAGCTGACGACAGCCATGCAGCACCTGTCTCACAGTTCCCGAAGGCACACCTGTATCTCTACTGGCTTCTGTGGATGTCAAGAGTAGGTAAGGTTCTTCGCGTTGCATCGAATTAAACCACATGCTCCACCGCTTGTGCGGGCCCCCGTCAATTCATTTGAGTTTTAACCTTGCGGCCGTACTCCCCAGGCGGTCTACTTAATGCGTTAGCTTGAGAGCCCAGTGTTCAAGACACCAAACTCCGAGTAGACATCGTTTACGGCGTGGACTACCAGGGTATCTAATCCTGTTTGCTCCCCACGCTTTCGTGCCTGAGCGTCAGTCTTTGTCCAGGGGGCCGCCTTCGCCACCGGTATTCCTCCAGATCTCTACGCATTTCACCGCTACACCTGGAATTCTACCCCCCTCTACAAGACTCTAGTTCGCCAGTTCGAAATGCAATTCCCAGGTTGAGCCCGGGGCTTTCACATCTCGCTTAACAAACCGCCTGCGCACGCTTTACGCCCAGTAATTCCGATTAACGCTCGGACCCTCCGTATTACCGCGGCTGCTGGCACGGAGTTAGCCGGTCCTTCTTCTGTAGGTAACGTCACAGTAATAGCGTATTAAACTATTACCTTTCCTCCCTACTGAAAGTGCTTTACAACCCGAAGGCCTTCTTCACACACGCGGCATGGCTGCATCAGGGTTTCCCCCATTGTGCAATATTCCCCACTGCTGCCTCCCGTAGGAGTCTGGGCCGTGTCTCAGTCCCAGTGTGGCTGATCATCCTCTCAGAACAGCTAGGGATCGTCGCCTTGGTGAGCCATTACCTCACCAACTAGCTAATCCCACCTAGGTTCATCCAATCGCGGAAGGCCCGAAGGTCCCCTCCTTTCCCCCGTAGGGCGTATGCGGTATTAGCAGTCGTTTCCAACTGTTATCCCCCTCGACTGGGCAGATCCCTAGGCATTACTCACCCGTCCGCCGCTCGCCGGCAAAGATAGTAAACTATCTTCCCGCTGCCGCTCGACTTGCATGTGTTAGGCCTGCCGCCAGCGTTCAATCTGAGCCATGATCAAACTCTTCAATTAAAGTTTTTTGCTTCCGTCTTGCGACTTCAGCGGCTCAATGAATTCTGATTTTTTGTTTCTCGCACTCCTTATAAAAGAAGGGCTAAAACAAACTGTACATATTGCTATGAACACTCATTGTTACATTGATTTAAATTTTTGACTGCCAACCCTAAGGTTAAGCAGTTTCGATTAACTCAACACCTGTGAGTGTCCACACAGATTTGCTTGATAAATTGTTAAAGAGCGTTGACCACACACTGAGTTTTCAGCGGGTCAGGGCTGCGTATTCTACGCATTCCCGTTAGTGCGTCAAGTAGTTTTTTCAACTTTCTCAACACTCATCGCTTAGCTCGCTAACCGATGAACTGCTTGGCTTTCTTTGCTTAACTTGCGTTACGCTGTCTGCCGTGTCAGTGGATGCGCATTATAGGGAGATTGAGAAAGTCCGCAAGGGCTTTTTAGCGATCATTGAATCGTACGTCGATATTTTAAACGTTATGACCATTTTTTAGCTTGTAGACCTTATTTATCAGAGATAAGTCAGCTTTTTTATCTAATAATTGATAATTCACGCTCAATATTTCAGCAATGGTCTAGTGTAAAAGTAAATAATTCATTACCATATACTTGCTGTTAACAGTTATTTATCAATTTCCCATTCATCAGAGAGCATTCTTATGCAAAAGTCATTTCTTATTGTTTTGATTGTCGCCATTGTTGGCGCCTTTGTGCTATTTCAGTTTGCACCTACGCTGCCGGCTTACATTGCCTTCGTTGCAGGCGTTATTGTGACTAGCCTTATCTTTAAACTTGTTCCAGAGACTTCATCATCTCATGCTACAGAAGAACAATATGTTGGTCCTACTATGACCTTATATGTAGGTAACCTGCCTTATCGTGTCCATGAAGGTGAAGTAAAAGTATTGTTTGGTGAGTTTGGCCCAGTAAACTCTGTGCGTTTAGTCAGAGATCGTAAGACTGGTCGTCGTAAAGGTTTTGGTTTTGTGGAGATGTCAGAGTCTGGCGCTCAGAAAGCCATGGTTAAACTGAATGACTATAGCTTCCAAGAAAGAACCTTAAAAGTAAGAGAAGCAAAAACACAAGATTCGGAAGCTGCCGACCGTACTGGTACTGACGAGTAGTATTGCCGTTTAAACTGTTTTGTTTGACGTTGTAAATTTAGTTGGTTGTGGTGATTCGTTCGATAGTTGAAAAGCCACAATCAATTAATGTTGTTGTTAAGCCTTCACTGATTTCCGCTTTAGTATAGAACGCCTGCATTGCTGACTCCCCAACGGCTTCTCTCTCATTTGTTACTCTGCGCTGTTCCACAATAAGATTCTGTTGCGTTAAAAGAGTCACGACTCGCTTAGCTATCGCAGCGCCAGAATCCATTAACGTTACGCCCGCACCGAGCACTTGTTGTAATTCAGCTTTGATCATCGGGAAGTGAGTACAACCCAGTACGAGAACATCTAATTGCGCGGCAACGACTGGCGCCAGTAAATCTGCCAGTCTGCGCATGTCCATTTCACCTGTCGCCACTTTCTGTTCCGCCATCATGACTAGTTCAGAACAACCAAAAAGTTCGACATGGCAATCATCGGCAAATTGGCTGATGAGCTCATGGGTATAATGACGCTTAACTGTGCCAGGGGTAGCCAAGAGTCCAATACGTTTACTCTTAGACATCTGTGCCGCGGGTTTGATAGCGGGTACAACGCCCACAACAGGAATACTGAGGTTTGCACGTAATGCCGGTAGCACAACAGTGCTCGCGGTATTGCAGGCGACGACCACTATCATTGCATTGGTGCGAGCTACAAGATCACATACTAATGCGACACAGCCAGCAATTAATACCTGCTCTTCTAACTCGCCATAGGGCAACCTCGCATTGTCGAAAAGATAACAATAATCGCTATGGGGCAAACTCTTGCGGATTTCAGCCAATACGGATAGGCCACCAATCCCAGAATCAAACACTAATATAGGTCGCGACAAGCGAGTCTCCCGTTTCGGTTATAACAAATTGGCTATACAGATTGAACGCATTACAACATTAACTGATTCGATGTTTGATGACTGAATGAATCCAACCAAATATTCAAAGAATACCCATAGAATCACACTCAAGCGCGCGGATTTTCCCACAGCTTTGCGTAAACAGCAAAAGCAAGATGCTGGACATTCGTGTCACCTAGTATAATATTTGCGCCCCAATTTACAGCAACGGTGAATCAAACAATGAACTTAGCAGCAATGGACCCTCAGACTTATGATACGCAGTTAGAACACAAGCGTATCAAGCTAGAACAAGCCTTTGCCCAATTTGAAACACCGAGTGTTGAAGTTTTTGCCTCAGAGCCTGCCAACTACCGTATGCGCGCTGAATTCCGCATGTGGCATGACGGTGACGACTTATACTATTACATGTTCGATAAAGTATTGAATGAGAAAGTGCGATGCGATCAATACTTGCCAGCCAGCGTGCTCATAAATCAAATGATGTCGGCCTTAATCGCCGAACTAAAACCGAATCCTAGTCTAAGACATAAACTGTTCCAAGTGGATTTTTTGTCGACCTTAAGCGGCGAGATCTTAGTGTCCTTGCTTTATCACAGACAGCTTGATGACCAATGGCGCGCCGATGCGGCTGCACTAAAAGCCAAGTTAAGCAGCCAGTTTAACGTCAACATCATCGGCCGTGCCCGTAAGCAAAAAATCGATTTAGATAAAGACTTTGTGGTCGAGTCATTACAAGTGAATGATAAAACCTTCTTATATAAGCAAATCGAGAACAGCTTTACTCAACCGAATGCCAAAGTTTCCGTAAAAATGTTGGAGTGGGCTATCGATGCGACTCAAAACAGTCAGGGTGATTTACTAGAACTCTACTGTGGTAATGGCAACTTCTCTATCGCACTGGCGCAAAACTTTAATCGCGTATTGGCCACCGAACTCGCTAAGCCTTCAGTCGATGCGGCACAATACAATATCGAAGTGAATGGTATTGAGAATCTGCAGATTATTCGCATGTCGGCCGAAGACTTTAGCGATGCCATGGCGAAGAAACGCAGCTTTAGACGTTTAGAAGGTATCGATCTCGACAGCTATGTGTGCAACACCATTTTTGTCGACCCACCACGCGCAGGGATTGATCCTGATACGTTGGCGTTAGTACAAGGTTACGAGCGGATCTTATATATTTCCTGCAACCCAGAAACCTTAAAAGACAATCTGCAGCAACTAAACGAAACCCATAAAGTCACTCGCTTCGCCTTGTTTGATCAGTTCCCTTATACCGATCACATGGAAACAGGTGTCCTACTAGAGCGTCGTTAGTCACCTCAAATGCATTAAGCTCGACTGCATAGCAGTTAAACTTAGCTAGAACTCAAACATAAATTCGCTAAAAATAATGGAGCCTCAGGCTCCATTATTTTTAGCAACTGATGTGCAGGTCACTCAGTTAGCGGTGCTCAACTTTGTGCTGCAAAGCCTCGGCGCCTTTGGCGATCATACGCAATTGCATGACTAATTGATCGGCAAGGATTTTACGATCTGCACGTTTCATATCTAATGCGGAAGCGCCAGCGTTAAACACCAAAGTGACTAAAGCTTCTGCCTGCGCCCGAGCTAATAACGGAGTTCGGCCCGCTTTCGCTTCGGTATAGTGAGCCAATTCAGAAATAAAATGTTCAATTTCGCGAGCAACCGCCGCACGGAACGCTGCAGAGGTTCCTGAACGTTCATGCAATAAGATACGGAATACGTTTGGATTAGAATCAAGCACTTCCATAAAAGTATCAACAGAAATACGGATCACACTGCCACCGGCTTCGGCTCGCTGACGGCCTTTGCGCATCATCTGCCTGAGTGCTAACCCACCCTCGTCCACCATAGTGAGACCGAGTTCGTTCATATCTTTAAAATGGCGATAAAAAGATGTCGGCGCAATATTGGCTTCCCGAGCAACCTCTCGCAAACTCAGACTTGAGAAACTGCGCTCAGCACTTAGCTGATTAAAGGCCGCATCGACTAAAGCTCGACGAGTTTTCTCTTTTTGCTGTGCTCGAATACCCATTCTTAAATCCGCTAACTGAATGTAATGACGCGATAATACCGCTTTTAGGCATTAAACACAGCCCCATCGTCCTTGACCAAACAATATAGCTAGGCTAAATTAGCTTACAGATGTACGCTCAAAAGCGAATTTTGGAAACCTATAATGAAAAAACCCCCTATCATCTGGCTTAATGTCAGTCTGTTTGCCATCACTTTCCTCAGTGCGGTGATCTTAGTTCCATGGCGCGGTATTGTTCACGGCTATGGTGCTAGTGAATGGATCGCTTTTATTGTCTTAGCCTTTGCCAGTGGTCTGTCGATCACCGCAGGTTATCACAGACTATGGTCACACAAGGCCTATAAAGCCCATCCAGCTGTGCGATTCATGTATGCACTCGGTGGCGCTTTAGCATTGCAAAACAGTGCATTACATTGGGCATCCGATCACAGAGTGCACCATAAGCACGTCGATGATAACGACAAAGATCCGTACTCAGCCAACATGGGATTCTGGTACAGCCATATCGGTTGGATGCTGCGTGAGTATCAGTCGCAACGCTATCATGATTATCAAAATGTGCGCGATCTGCAAAATGACCGTATCGTGATGTGGCAACACAAACATTACCTCGCACTTGTATTGTTGATGAACATTGGACTGCCTGCCCTGCTCGGCTGGTTAAATGGCGACGTGCTGTCTATGTTATTGATGGCGGGTTTACTGCGTTTAGTGGTGGTGCATCACAGCACTTTCTTCATCAACTCTTTAGCGCACGTGTGGGGCAGCCAGCCTTATACCGATAAGAACACCGCCCGCGATAATGGCTTTCTCGCCATGCTGACCTACGGTGAGGGCTACCATAATTTCCATCACATCTTCGAAAATGACTATCGTAATGGCATTAAATGGTGGCACTACGATCCAACCAAATGGTTGATTAAGTCATTATCTTGGTTGGGGTTAGCCAAGGACTTGCGTACGAGTCCACAGGAACGTATCGAGAGCGCACGCTTGCAGATGCAGCTACTGCGGACAAAGAACAAAGTCGTGCACTTACCCAATGCCGATGAAATTATTGAAAAAGTCCAAGCTGAGTATGAATTACTCAAGCTGCACTTAATGGATTACTATCAAGCAAAGAAAACCTTGCTTGAGGCCAAGCGTAAACAACTTGTCGATCAGCAGCTATTGCAGCAAGTTGAGGAGCTAAAAGCGCGTTTCTTAGTCCAGCAAAAACATTGGCGCAGCCTAACCGCAACTTATAGCTAAGCCACAATTCTGCCCGAAAGTCATACGGCCACCTTGCATGGTGGCCGTATCTGATTATGATGATGCCTTAATCACTTAAATAGGCTGTTGAGATCATGTCAGATTCCCTAGTTACACTCCCAGAATCAATCAAACTAACAGAATATAGTCATGGTGCAGGTTGTGGCTGCAAGATATCCCCTAAAGTGCTCAGCACTATATTAGCCTCGCAATTACCCGTGTTTACCGATCCTAATCTGTTGGTCGGCAATCAGAGCCGTGACGATGCCGCAGTGTATAAACTCAATGACGACGTAGGCATCATCAGCACTACCGATTTTTTCATGCCGATTGTTGACGATCCCTTCACCTTTGGCCGCATCGCTGCCACCAATGCAATCAGCGATATTTATGCCATGGGCGGCACACCTATCATGGCGATCGCTATTTTAGGCTGGCCAATCAATAAGCTACCCGCAGAAGTTGCACAACAAGTGGTCGATGGCGGCAGACAAGCCTGTATGGAAGCGGGGATCATGCTCGCCGGTGGCCACAGCATAGATGCGCCTGAACCGATTTTTGGGCTCGCAGTGACAGGACAAATTGCGTTAACTGACTTAAAACAAAATGACACTGCTAAAGCGGGCGATCGTTTATATCTCACTAAGCCTATCGGCATTGGCATTTTAACCACGGCGCAGAAACAGAAAAAACTCCAAGATGAAGACAGTCACATTGCGGTTAATGCTATGTGCCAGCTGAATACTATAGGCACGACGATTGCCAAAATTAGCGGCGTAAACGCCCTGACCGATGTCACAGGATTTGGACTGGCGGGACACTTACTCGAAATGTGCCAAGGTGCCAAGCTCACGGCAAAACTCAAATTTGATGCGGTGCCGTTACTGCCACGCGCCTTAGATTACTTAGCCTTAGGTTGCGTTCCTGGCGGGACTCACCGAAATTACGACAGTTATGGCGAGCATCTCCCCGAGCTCAGCGAGCATCAAAAAGCGATTTTGTGCGATCCGCAAACCAGCGGTGGTCTGTTAGTTGCCGTCTCGGCCGAAGCCGAAGCCGAATTGATTGCTCTACTCGATGCACATCATATCGCCCCAATTTGCATTGGATCACTGGAAACACCCACCACTGAAGCGAATGTGGTGTTGTGCTGATGCCAAACGCGATCGTCGCTGCAGAACAATATCGGGAAATTTTCCTTAATCAACATCCCATCATGGATGTGCGAGCACCTATAGAGTTTACTCGAGGTGCGTTTCCCAACTCGACCAACTTACCCTTGATGCTGGATAGTGAAAGGGAAAAAGTCGGCACTTGTTATAAGCAATCAGGTCAGCAAGCCGCGATTGCATTGGGTCATTCACTGGTTAATGGTCCCATCAAGCAACAGAGAATCGAGGCTTGGGCAAGCTATGTGAAAGCCAACCCCAAGGCCTACCTTTATTGTTTTCGTGGCGGCTTACGCTCGCAACTCACGCAACAATGGCTTAAAGAAGCCGGTGTTGAAGTCCCTTATATTCAGGGTGGCTATAAGGCCATGCGCCAATATCTGATTGGCGTGATTGAAGCGGCACCAGCTCAGCAGCCGTTATTGAGTTTGAGTGGGATGACGGGCTGCGGTAAAACCGATTTTTTACTGCAACGTAAAGAAGCGGTTGATCTTGAAGGGATAGCCAATCATAGAGGCTCTAGCTTTGGGAAGAATATCGACCCACAGCCGACGCAGATTAACTTTGAAAATCAGCTTGCCATTGCCTTGCTACAGCACCAAACGAGTGACGCAGCCTGTTTACTGCTCGAGGATGAAAGCTTCCTGATTGGGCGCTCGGCACTGCCGCAGACATTTTACAATGCCATGCAAGCCGCCAATGTCTTAGTGCTAGAAGAGTCAGACGATGCGAGGCTCGAACGCTTACGCAATGAATATGTGCATAAAATGTATAACGGCTTCTGTGAGCGCCTAGGGCCGGAAGCGGGTTTTGCGGCATTTAGCGACTATCTATTGCAAAGTTTAGTGAGCATTCGTAAACGTTTAGGCGGGAAGCAGCATCAAGAACTGCAAGATTTGATGCAACAAGCACTCGATCAGCAAATCAACCAGAATGACACTTCGCTGCACTTAGTTTGGATAAACCTGTTATTACATAAGTATTACGACCCTATGTACCGATACCAATTACAGAACAAGTCCGAACGTGTTCTTTTTAAAGGCTCACATCAAGCGATGCACGAATGGTTGGATAGTTATTACTAGAGTCTAAAATTAGCCGCACAATAAGCAGTGCGGCTAATACTTTAGAAAAACTAGTAGGCAGTAATAGTAATATCTTCGTAGTCATAGTCGTCGAATTTAGTCGAACGAATAGGGCTAGTACTACGACTCGATTTGCTGAGTTCTGAACGTAAATCATATAATCCAGCCATACCACCATAACCCCATACATAAAAACTCATCGAACTTACAGATGAATTACCAAATACGGATTGCAAGTTTGTAGGTAAATCCAAATTAGGAATCGAGCCTTTTAAGGGGCCTGAAATAGCCCAGTAAGCATTACCTTGCCCTAATGTGATCTGAACACCTTGCATATTGGTAGAGTTATAACTGAAGTCGTAACTTGTATTACCAGCACCATCCATGACCCCCATTAAACGCGTAACCTCGTTTAACATTAGGTTTTCATTTAATGGTAAATTTAGGTTTAATTTATTTGAAGTATCAGTCACGGCTCTTCTGGTTAATCCAGTATAACTCAAATAACCTATATCATTTCCACCAAGATCTATCCGTTGCGATGCAGATACTAGATTACGATTAAAAAGTTCGGGGAATAGCTGAACTTCTTTTGTCGGCCAGATAACCCAGTTTTGACGACCATATTCAGTTTCTGAGTAACTTCGCAAAGAGTAGTTGCTGCTATTCACGTCAATATTAACAAAAGTACCTTCGTGATTTGCCCCTTCAAACATACTACTCGTCAATGGAATCACTTGTGATAGATCAAGCTCGTTTGGATCAATATTTCCTGCGTAGGCAGCAACTCCACCCTGTTTCGGAATCAATACCATGTTTACAGGTGCGAATTTATTATCACTCTTACATACATGTAACGGATAATCAGTAAATATAGGATTTATATAAGCATTATCCACATAAAGGTTGTAGTTACTATAAACAGTAGCTATCTCACTAACATCTAAGTTGATATAGCTACATTCACAACTGTTATTTAATCTTTCATCAAAAAAGCGATAAATACCATAGTCACCAGCTTTCGCGTTTAGATCTGTTCGGATATTCCAAGAGATACTACCACTTATAAACTCAGGCGCTGCAACCGTCAAATGTGATGCCTCACTAGACCAAGGGACATCAACATGCCCTTGCGCATCACTCTTATAAGAGCTAAGAATGCTACCATCACGACGATGGACAATAACATCAACACCTGCTTTTTTCTCCACCACATTGCACATATTTGCAGTGCTCTCGACATCCATAACAAGTCGAGGTAATGAAGGAGTAACTCCATCTGAGTCACTATTATTTGAATCGCCTGAACCTCCACATCCACCAAGCAATAACATTAGCGCGCTGGCATAACATCCTTTTCTCATGACCAAACTCCAAAGCTTATAAGTTATTATTTTATACGTTTTTTAAACATATTAATTACATCACAATTTTATTTCGTTCGGCAAGCAGGTTTGCAACTTGATGATGTAAGTTTTCACGGCTGACGGATACTCCTTCCTGAGGAGCCGCAATATCTACCAACACCCTTGACCAAAAACGCTTGGGCATTTTAGCTAAGGCATGTCCGCCCTTGCGGCTAAAGTAAGACCCCCATAATCCGTGTAATGCCATTGGAATAACAGGCACAGGATCTCTGGCTAAGATCTTATCGATTCCGGGACGAAAATCGCCAAGTTCACCGTCAGGTGTGAGTCGACCTTCCGGGAAAATACACACCAACTCGCCATTGGCGAGCGCCGCATGAATCGCCTCGAAGGCACGATTATAGGTCTCTTCACTTTGCTTAGGCGAACAGATAGGGATCACCCCAGCGTGGCGGAACACATACTTCAGCAGAGGAATCTCGCTAATGGATTTATCCATCACAAAGCGGATCGGCCGTGTCGAGGCTCCCATAATAATCAATGCATCCACATAACTCACATGGTTACAGACTATGATGCCAGCCCCTTCCTTTGGAATTTTTTCACGGCCAGTTACAGTCACGCGGTACATAACATGGCTAAGTAAGTAACTGATAAATCGCTGAGTAAATTCTGGCACTTGCGAATAAACATAAAGGGCAACGACAAAGTTCATTACGGCAAGCAACAAGAATAACTGCGGAATCGTCCAACCCGCTACGCCCAGCAACAACATAGATAACAGCGCCGAAGCCACCATAAACAGAGAGTTCATAATGTTATTGGCAGCAATCGCCTGAGCACATTCACCCTTAGCCGAACGCGATTGAATAAAGGCGTATAAGGGGACGATGAACAGCCCGCCGCTAACGCCGATCATAAAGAAATCTAGCATCACCCGATAATGTTGCGACTCGGCAATAAAGGCTTTTAATCCATAGACAAAACCAGCATCCACTGGCGCAGGTGGAATAGCCCAAAGCAAATCGACACCAAAGATAGTTAATCCCAGCACCCCAAATGGCAGCAAACCGAGTTCCACATGACCGTAGGAAAAACGTTCACAGACGAAGGAGCCAACGGCAATCCCGATGGAAAACATGCCCAACAATAACGACACCACAGTCGCGCCAGAATGCAGATGCAGCTTGGCAAAGTTAGGGAATTGAGTCAGATAGGTCGCGCCTAAAAACCAAAACCAACTGATAGCGAGGATCGCCATCCAGATTGAAGGTGTTTGACGCGCTTTTTTAATACTGCGCCAAGTACCAGAAAGTGGGCGAAACTGAATCTTTTGCACTGTCCCCTGCGGGGGCAAAGCCGGAATAGCCCGACTCGACAAGTATCCTGCTAAAGACAATACGGCGACGGTAATGGCAGCCCAAAGTGTACCGTTGACTTCAGAAACTAAGATCCCCGCACTTAACGTGCCGACCAGAATAGAGAGAAAAGTGCCCATTTCAACCCACGCATTGCCTGTGACTAACTCGTCCTCTTTCAACGCTTGGGGTAACAAGGAATATTTGACCGGACCGAAATAAGCCGACTGACTACCTGTTAAAAATAACAGTAATAACATCATCATATAGTTCTCGCTCACTATCGCGATAGCGGCGCAGGACATGATAATAACTTCGAGTAATTTCAATCGACGGATAAGTTTGGCCTTATCCATATTATCGGCAACCACACCTGCGTGGGCCGAAAACAGAAAAAACGGCAGGATGAACACCCCAGCAGCTAAATTCACAAACATATCGACGCTTATGGGTAAGTCTTTGACCTGACTGAAGGTCACTAACAGCAGCAACACATTTTTATAGATATTGTCATTCAAGGCGCCGAGGCACTGAGTCGCAAAATAAGGTAAAAAACGTTTTGTTAGCAACATGATAGTTCCCTCTGGTAACCCATTCCTTGTAGATAAGCCTGCACATGGCTCTCAAGTAAATCCCGCAGCGATAGCGATTCAGCAAAGAGCTTATTATCGAGGGACAATGCAGTTAGCCCATGAATCCCCCCCCACAACACACGACTCATACTAAGATGCTGCTCCGGTGTCGCCTCAGGGAAAAGCTGCGCTAACTCACGTTCAATCAGTGTGAATAACCCTGTAATCAATTGTCCTTGTGATTGCGGCAGCGGCTCAGAATCGAGTAATTGCAACTCAAAAACCTGTTTGAAAGCTTGGCGCTGTTCATGGGCGAATTGACTATACTCCCACGCCATTGCAATGATTTTACGCAAACTGTCAACCGCGCAAACACCCGCTAATCTGTCATGTAAAGTCCTAAGCGTTGACTCAGAAACGGCCAGTAGCAAATAGTTGTAACTGCCGAAAATATTGATCAAGGTACTAGGGACATAGCCAATTTGGCTGGCCACTTTGCGCAAGCTCAGCCCGACAACACCTTGCTCGGTCAGTAACTCAGTTGCCGCTTGTATTGCCATCGCGCGAATTTCATCATGGCTGTGTTCTTTTCGTCTAGCCATAGCTCTCACTCCCTATTGGATAGCAAGAGACTAACAGCAGTCAAAATAAAAAACAACGTTCAAAATAAGTTTGTTTTACGTACAGTCGCGGGTAAATAGTGAAGGATATCATTGAGGATGATAAATAAAGATAGACGCTCGAAATCGATTCACTCAGTAAAACTGAACTATATATGTGGGATTACACCACACAAAATAACATAAAAAACGGCGCACTCAGTCAGCACGCCGTCCATTATTTAGGTTTAAAAATCATTCTTAATTCAAAGGTGTTTTTAATTAAAAGTGACCATGGAATTTAAGGCCTGCGATAAGTCATCACCACTCTATCTGCACCAGCGCCAAAATAATCGGCCTCAAAAGCCGAATCAACGAAACCTAAATGCTGATATAAGCCATGGGCAGGATTACTCGGGTCAACCGTTAAACACACCCGCTCAACAGCGGCGGGCAACTCAGCTAAACACTGCTGCATCAAACGTTTGCCTAATCCCTTTCCACGAGAATCTTCACTTACTGCAACAGATAAAATCCACCTAGAACTAGGATCGCCACTCTGGGCACAGAGCAAATAACCTTGCAGCAGATTATCTTCATCCACGGCAACTAAAAATTGCTCTGGCCAACAATCAAATCCCTGACGGAAGAAAAAATCGGGATAGCTATGTTCGCCAAAAATGGCCTGCTCAAGCTGATAAACCGCGAATAAATCTGACTTTAATACCGGACGTATAGACTGCATTCGAAAATCATTCACCTATTAAAATCTTATCCCACTCTAAGTTGGGTGCGCCCACTACGATAAAGTTAGGGTTTTCTAACGTCTCGCGCTCATTATAGGTTAACGGTTGCAGCTCAGTATCCATCAGCTGCCCACCCGCTTCCTCGACGATAATTTGCGCGGCTCCCGTGTCCCACTCACCCGTTGGGCCAACTCGCACATAACAATCGGCTCGACCTTCGGCGACAAGACAACTCTTTAATGCTGCGCCGCCCATCACCACGAGCTCGCAATGTTTAGGGTGGTTGAACAGGGTCAATACAGATTGAGGATCCTGACGACGACTCACGGCCAATCTTAGGGAGACCTTTTCACGGTGCTCGATTTGGCGACTGCTGATCCGCACTTCCTGTTTGTCCGTACGTTTGTATGCCCCTAAACCTGCAATCGCGTAATAACACACTTGCGTCATAGGCACATACACCACGCCCATTACAGGACGATTGTGCTCAACGAGTGCAATAATCACCGAAAAATCACCACTGCCAGCAATAAACTCACCCGTACCATCGAGTGGATCGACCAACCAATAGCGTTTCCAAGATTCACGCACGCTCAGCGGAATGTCGGCCGCCTCTTCAGATAACACTGGAATATCAGGCGTTAAAGCAGTTAATCGGTCACAAATGATCTTGTTCGCCGCTAAATCAGCGGAAGTGACAGGGGTATTGTCAGACTTCATTTCTCGCTCAAAATTACCTTTGAGATAAATGTCACGGATAGTTATCCCGGCATCGGTCGCAATCGCAATAACTTCGTCGATCAACTCTTCTGGCTTCATAACAACTCCAATCGCAAAGTTCGCGAATGTTTTGCAAGCGTTCCAGCTTTGAACGCTTAAAAGGAAAAAGATTATTTAAGTTGTATATACTTTTGCGCTAAAAACAACGCGCTCACACTACGGGATTCGGAAAAATCGACATCATCGAGCAAGGCCTCCCAATCGGCGAGCGCCCAAGGCACCACATCAATGGGCTCAGGCTCATCACCTTCAAGCCGACTCTCATACAGATCTTCTGCAAGAAAAATTTGCATCTTACTAGAGAAATAACCCGGAGCTAGGCTGAGTTCTTTCAATAGCGTGAGCTTATTCGCCCCAAAGCCAATTTCTTCCTGTAATTCACGGTTAGCAGCTTCTATTGCTGTCTCACCGGGATCGATCAAACCTTTTGGGAAACCGAGTTCGTAATTATCAGTTCCTGCAGCATATTCTCGTGCCAGTAGCATTTTCCCTTGATGAATAGGCACTATCATCACAGCGCCACGACTACCGCCTTTCATGCGCTCATATTGGCGCTCTACACCATTGGAGAACTTAAGATGCACTTGCTCAATTTGAAATAATCGGCTTTTCGCGACAACTTCGGTATGCAATATTTCCGGCTTATTCTGCCGCTGCGACATAACTGCCTCTGGATAAAAAAGCGATAAATTAAATAAGGTAAGTGACAATCTTACTATTCTGCCTTTAATCTACAACCTGAATTTATTGCATACACCTAAAGACAAGCTGTAAATTCTTTGCGAGATACATCACAAACCAAGCTCAGCCTAAGTGAACTGCATCAAAGTATGCCTAAAAAATTCTGTAGCTTATAAATAGTAAAAAGGGGCGAATGCCCCTTTTGATATGCTAACGCTTAAAATTGATAACGTAGATTGAGCTGGTA
This sequence comes from Shewanella baltica, assembly GCF_900456975.1. NCBI lineage: Bacteria > Pseudomonadati > Pseudomonadota > Gammaproteobacteria > Alteromonadales > Shewanellaceae > Shewanella > Shewanella baltica. The sequence continues at coordinate 5,068,281 of NZ_UGYM01000002.1, read as the reverse complement.
ACTGAGGAAGTCATTCGGCTCGATATCCACATACTGATACCCCAAGCCAACTGACCAAGCGTCGCTCACTTGATAGCTAAACCGCACTCCGGCATACCAATCAGTGCCATCGAGTTCTGTGGTTAAACGGCTATTGCCCATAGTGCTACTGATATCCGCTTGCCATCGAAATAATCCGATAGGCACTTCAAAGCGCCAAGCATCATGCTGCAGTAAGGTTAAACGCAATCCCAACATTACGCCATCGGCCAATACGGGGGTCACGGCTTTTACCTGCTCATGGTATTGCGCCGGAGTAAGACTCGCGCCCTCAATCCGCGCACTTCCATCACCAAAGTCAGCATAGCCTAATTCGATTGCCACCATGGGAGTCCATTGATAACCCACACTTAAGCCAAACGCGGCATCTTTGTCATCAACCGATGTCACTACGCCAGCGGCTGCCTGTGGCTGTAAATCTCGTCTGCTGCTATCAACCTGAGCTTGCCCGACAAAGCCCTCGACATACCAGTTATCAGCCCCATTCGCTTGACTGACTGTGCCTGCGAGCAACACAGCCCCCAAGACCGCTTTATGTAATTCACGGCGGCGGATTAAACCCGCCGTAATAATCAATCCTAATGCCCACAAGGACATGCTACCTCCTCCCGATTTGTTATCAATCACCACTTCTTGATAGGCCTTAACGGTAATGAACACTTGCCCTGTTGCCTCACCGCCCAACCCATCGCTAATCCCATAGCTCACAGTATCAACACCATCGAATCCCGCTTTAGGGATATAACGCAGCTTGTTCGACTCCACTGACACAGCCCCTTGCTGCGCGGTAGCGCTGACTAAAGTTAAAACATTACCGTCTGGATCACTGTCGTTACTCAGCACATCGAGTAGCAAGCTCGTTCTATCGTCGGTTGCGGCGCTGTCGTTGACTGCCGTTGGTGCGGTATTGCCACTCACTACCACAGTCAACTCACTACTCGCAGTGCCACCTTTTCCATCGGTAATGCTATACACCAGCACATCCGTACCGATGAAATCGGTTGCTGGCGTGTAACTTAGCTGCTGATTGTCCAAGATGACGGCGGTGCCGAACTCGCTGGTCACTTGCGTGACCGTCAGCGTATCACCATCGCTATCGGTATCATTGGCGAGCACATCAATATCGAGACTCTGATTCCAAGGTAAAGAGGCGGCATCTGGATTAGCCACTGGTAAATGGTTGCCATTGAGTATCACGGACACGCCACTTGGATCGACGATAGTACGGTTAGCGACGCCATCGTCATCGTTTGGACCGCCATCCTCTAGGGTTAACTGCACACACCAATGACCTTCAGTTAATCCCGCCGTCCAACGACTGTCTCCTGGTGGAGGACAGAAACCTCGCTCACCTTCACTACTGGCGACACTATTGCGCGTATCAATCACAAAATCCTTCCAACCATTTTGGGCTTGATACTTACGATATACCGCATTGGCAGGAACTGGCGAACGTTGTGGTATCACTAGACTGTAACTCTGCCCTTGTTGTGGCAATCCCGTCGCGATGAAGTCAAAAATACCGCCGACATTAGCCGCTATGCTGTCTTCTGGGACAAGATCAGGTAATAGTTGAATACCACTTTGCTCTTGCATCAGTGCAATATTACCTAAGCGTAAGCACACACCAGCCTGCCCCTCAGCCAAGAAGTACACAGGCTGTAATTCACCTTCGGGCATAATGTTACAGTCGTTAATCGCATCCAAGTAATCAGGAATACCGTCATCATCTGAATCGGTAAAGCCTTCTTGAACATCTGGGATCAAATCACCGTCTGTGTCTGCGCCTGTCAATATAGGTAGGCTTGAACGTACAACAATGTAGACTCGTTCTGTGGTTGACAGCGCTGGCAAACCATTATCAGTAACCGTCACACTCACAGGGTAAATGCCCGGCAGGACAGAGACTGGAGAGAAGAACATGCCCGCATCATCGGATTGTAAGTTCAGCGAACCGCTTGCCCATGTTGACGTTAAGCTATCCTGCATATTGGCGTCACTGATATCAGCATTAATGCGTACATCACCGCCATTTTGCGCCACGATAAATTGGTGCGCTCCCGCTTGAGTAACATCCAACGTCACCTTAGGCGCAATATTCGCTTCGGTGATCAACACCTGAGTTTGCTGCTTACTGCCCAAGTTCAAGCTAGGGTCTAGACTAATCAGCACATCCTCATCCCCTTCGACCTCACCATCTTCAAAGGTGCTAAAGCGGATCTCAGCTTGTTGACCCGATGTCACCTCGACCACCCCATCAACCAAATCATGATCACTGCTACCTGCAGAGCCTGAAACGGTATAAGGCACCGAAAGGGGATATACGGGTGCGACGCCATTAAGGTGCACACTCACCACCACCTCATTGCCCTCACCCACAAGCTGATCTTTACTCAAGGAAATCAGTGGATGTACTTTCACTTTTTGAGCCTTGATCGCCTTATTACCATCGCGATCTACAGCTTGCCAGTAAGCTAAGTAGCTGCCTGGTGCGAAGAACAGACTCTTATTCACCAGAGAAACTGGCAATGGATGGCCATTACGATCGACTGCTTTCGCGAAACCAAGCTTAACGCGAGTAAATAGCCCCGTTGCATTCACATCGACATCGTCTGGCAAAGTGATCACTGGCTGATTTGCCGACTCAGCGCCTTCAATCAGTACATTCACTTTGGCACTTGCACGCCCCTTGTTACCATCACTGATGGTATAGCGAAGCGCCACAGGCCCGACATACGCTTCAGGCGCAGTAAAGCTCAAGCCATCACTGGTGATTTGCACACTGCCGATATCCGCAGCCGCACCATCAATCGTTAAGGTATCACCATCGACATCAACATCGTTCGCGAGCACCGCAAGCGCATAATTATCGTTGGCGGTACTTGTTAATGTGTAGTCGTCATCAACCGCCTGCGGATCATCATTCACTGGCGTGACGTTAATCGTGACAGTTACAGGCTCTGAACTCAGCTCGGCATCCTTAGCAATAAAGCTAAACACGTCTGTTCCATTGAAATCCTTCTCAGGGGTATATAACCAAACAGTGCCATGTTGCTCTAAGGTGCCGGAATCTGGCTGACTCACCACTTCATAGGTAAGCGGGTCGTTATCCACATCCTCCGCCGTAAGGATGATAGTCACCGAACCATCTTCCTCTAACGTCACAGTCGAACTTGTCGCTACAGGTGCATCATTGACGTTGGTCACGGTAATGCTGAAGCTTTGCTCTGCTGTTAAGCCGTCCGTGTCCGTCACTCGCAGTAACACGACATGGCTGCCCACATCGGCATTGCTGGGTGTGCCACTTAGCACGCCAGTGGCAGCATTGAAGCTCAACCAACTCGGTTTGGTCACCGCGCTGAATGTCAGTACATCGCCCACATCGGTATCACTCGCCGCAAAGGTGTAGCTGTACGCCGCATCTTGAGTGGCGGCAGTGATGGCCGTTGAACTGATGGTCGGTGCGTCATTGACGTTAGTCACGGTAATGCTGAAGCTTTGCTCTGCCGTTAAGCCATCCGTGTCCGTCACTCGCAGTAACACGACATGGCTGCCCACATCGGCATTGCCTGGCGTGCCACTTAACACGCCAGTGGCAGCATTGAAGCTCAACCAACTTGGTTTGGTCACGGCGCTGAATGTCAGTACATCGCCCACATCAGTATCTGCGGCCGCGAAGGTGTAGCTATAAGCCGCATCCTGAGTGGCGGCAGTGATGGCCGTTGAACTGATGGTCGGTGCGTCATTGACGTTGGTCACGGTAATGCTAAAGGACTGGTCAGCGGTTAAGCCATCCGTGTCCGTTACTCGCAGTAACACGGCATGGCTGCCCACATCATCATTGCCTGGCGTGCCACTTAACAGTCCAGTGGCAGCATTGAAGCTCAACCAACTCGGTTTGGTCACGGCGCTTAAGGTTAAGGTGTCACCCACATCAGTATCCGCAGCCGCAAAGGTGTAGCTATAAGCCGCATCCTGAGTGGCGGCAGTGATGGCCGTTGAACTGATAGTCGGTGCGTCATTGACGTTGGTCACTGTAATGCTGAAGGACTGGTCAGCGGTTAAGCCATCCGTGTCGGTGACTTTCAGTGTCACCGCATGACTGCCCACATCGGCATTGCTTGGCGTACCACTTAACAATCCAGTAGCCGCATTGAAGCTCAACCAACTCGGTTTGGTCACGGCGCTGAATGTCAGTACATCGCCCACATCAGTATCTGCGGCCGCGAAGGTGTAGCTATAAGCCGCATCCTGAGTGGCGGCAGTGATGGCCGTTGAACTGATGGTCGGTGCGTCATTGACGTTGGTCACCGTGATGCTGAAGCTTTGCTCTGCCGTTAAGCCGTCCGTGTCGGTGACTTTCAGTGTCACCGCATGACTGCCCACATCGGCATTGCTTGGCGTGCCACTTAACACGCCTGAAGTCGTATTGAAGCTCAACCAACTCGGTTTGGTCACCGCGCTTAAGGTTAAGGTGTCGCCCACATCGGTATCACTCGCCGCAAAGGTGTAGCTGTATGCCGCATCTTGAGTGGCGGCAGTGATGGCCGTTGAACTGATGGTCGGCGCATCGTTGACGTTGGTGACCGTGATGCTGAAGCTTTGCTCTGCCGTTAAGCCATCCGTGTCCGTCACTCGCAGTAACACGACATGGCTGCCCACATCGGCATTGCCTGGCGTGCCACTTAGCACGCCAGTGGTAGCATTGAAGCTCAACCAACTTGGTTTGGTCACCGCGCTGAATGTCAGCACATCACCCACATCAGTATCTGCGGCCGCGAAGGTGTAGCTGTACGCCGCATCCTGAGTGGCGGCAGTGATGGCCGTTGAACTGATGGTCGGTGCATCGTTGACGTTGGTCACTGTTATACTGAAGCTTTGCTCTGCCGTTAAGCCGTCCGTGTCGGTGACTTTCAGTGTCACCGCATGGCTGCCCACATCGGCATTGCCTGGCGTGCCACTTAGCACGCCAGTGGTAGCATTGAAGCTCAACCAACTTGGTTTGGTCACCGCGCTGAATGTCAGCACATCACCCACATCAGTATCTGCGGCCGCGAAGGTGTAGCTGTACGCCGCATCCTGAGTGGCGGCAGTGATGGCCGTTGAACTGATGGTCGGTGCATCATTGACGTTAGTGACCGTGATGCTGAAGCTTTGCTCTGCCGTTAAGCCATCCGTGTCCGTCACTCGCAGTAACACGACATGGCTGCCCACATCGGCATTGCTGGGCGTGCCACTTAGCACGCCAGTGGCAGCATTGAAGCTCAACCAACTTGGTTTGGTCACGGCGCTGAATGTCAGTACATCGCCCACATCAGTATCTGCGGCCGCGAAGGTGTAGCTATAAGCCGCATCCTGAGTGGCGGCAGTGATGGCCGTTGAACTGATAGTCGGTGCGTCATTGACGTTGGTCACTGTAATGCTGAAGGACTGGTCAGCGGTTAAGCCATCCGTGTCGGTCACTCGCAGTAACACGACATGGCTGCCCACATCGGCATTGCCTGGCGTGCCACTTAGCACGCCAGTGGTAGCATTGAAGCTCAACCAACTTGGTTTGGTCACCGCGCTGAATGTCAGCACATCACCCACATCAGTATCTGCGGCCGCGAAGGTGTAGCTGTACGCCGCATCCTGAGTGGCGGCAGTGATGGCCGTTGAACTGATGGTCGGTGCATCATTGACGTTAGTGACCGTGATGCTGAAGCTTTGCTCTGCCGTTAAGCCATCCGTGTCCGTCACTCGCAGTAACACGACATGGCTGCCCACATCGGCATTGCTGGGCGTGCCACTTAGCACGCCAGTGGCAGCATTGAAGCTCAACCAACTTGGTTTGGTCACGGCGCTGAATGTCAGTACATCGCCCACATCAGTATCTGCGGCCGCGAAGGTGTAGCTATAAGCCGCATCCTGAGTGGCGGCAGTGATGGCCGTTGAACTGATAGTCGGTGCGTCATTGACGTTGGTCACTGTTATACTGAAGCTTTGCTCTGCCGTTAAGCCGTCCGTGTCGGTGACTTTCAGTGTCACCGCATGGCTGCCCACATCGGCATTGCTTGGCGTGCCACTTAACACGCCCGTAGCCGCATTGAAACTCAACCAGCTTGGTTTAGTCACCGCGCTCAATGTCAGTACATCGCCCACATCAGTATCTGCGGCCGCGAAGGTGTAGCTATAAGCCGCATCCTGAGTGGCGGCAGTGATGGCCGTTGAACTGATAGTCGGTGCGTCATTGACGTTGGTCACTGTAATGCTGAAGGACTGGTCAGCGGTTAAGCCATCCGTGTCCGTTACGCGCAGTAACACGACATGGCTGCCCACATCGGCATTGCCTGGCGTGCCACTTAACACGCCTGAAGTCGTATTGAAGCTCAACCAACTTGGTTTGGTCACGGCGCTGAATGTCAGTACATCGCCCACATCAGTATCTGCGGCCGCGAAGGTGTAGCTATAAGCCGCATCCTGAGTGGCGGCAGTGATGGCCGTTGAACTGATGGTCGGTGCGTCATTGACGTTGGTCACCGTGATGCTGAAGCTTTGCTCTGCCGTTAAGCCGTCCGTGTCGGTGACTTTCAGTGTCACCGCATGACTGCCCACATCGGCATTGCTTGGCGTACCACTTAACAATCCAGTAGCCGCATTGAAGCTCAACCAACTCGGTTTGGTCACGGCGCTCAATGTCAGCACATCGCCCACATCGGTATCACTCGCCGCAAAGTTGTAGCTGTACGCGGTATCTTGAGTGGCAGATGTGATGGCCGTTGAACTGATGATCGGTGCGTCATTGACGTTAGTGACCGTGATGCTGAAACTTTGGTCAGCAGTTAAGCCGTCCGTGTCGGTGACTTTCAGTGTCACCGCATGGCTGCCCACATCGGCATTGCTTGGCGTGCCACTTAACACGCCTGAAGTCGTATTGAAACTCAACCAACTCGGTTTGGTCACCGTGCTGAATGTCAGTACATCACCCACATCAGTATCTGCGGCCGCGAAGGTGTAGCTGTACGCCGCATCCTGAGTGGCGGCAGTGATGGCCGTTGAACTGATGGTCGGTGCATCATTGACGTTGGTCACGGTAATGCTGAAGCTTTGCTCTGCCGTTAAGCCATCTGTGTCTGTCACTCGCAGTAACACGACATGGCTGCCCACATCGGCATTGCTGGGCGTGCCACTTAACAGTCCAGTGGCCGCATTGAAGCTCAACCAGCTTGGTTTAGTCACCGCGCTGAATGTCAGCACATCGCCCACATCAGTATCTGCGGCCGCGAAGGTGTAGCTGTACGCCACATCTTGAGTGGCGGCAGTGATGGCCGTTGAACTGATGGTCGGTGCGTCATTGACGTTAGTGACCGTGATGCTGAAACTTTGGTCAGCAGTTAAGCCGTCCGTGTCTGTCACTCGCAGTAACACGGCATGGCTGCCTACATCGGCATTGCCTGGCGTGCCACTTAACAATCCAGTGGCAGCATTGAAGCTCAACCAGCTCGGTTTAGTTACCGCGCTTAAGGTTAAGGTGTCGCCCACATCAGTATCTGCAGCCGCGAAGTTGTAGCTGTACGCTGCATCTTGAGTGGCTGCAGTGATGGCCGTTGAACTGATGGTCGGTGCATCGTTGACGTTGGTCACGGTAATGCTGAAGCTTTGCTCTGCCGTTAAGCCATCTGTGTCAGTCACTCGCAGTAACACGACATGGCTGCCCACATCGGCATTGCTGGGTGTGCCACTTAGCACGCCTGAAGTCGTATTGAAGCTCAACCAACTCGGTTTGGTCACCGCGCTGAATGTCAGTACATCGCCCACATCGGTATCACTCGCCGCAAAGGTGTAGCTGTACGCCGCATCTTGAGTGGCGGCAGTGATGGCTGTTGAACTGATGGTCGGCGCATCGTTGATGTTCACTACACTTAAATTAAATGCGGGTAAACTCGCAGACAAAGCACCATCAGAAACACTGATAATAATCCCGCTAGTTACACCAACATCCTGATTAGAGGGAGTACCTGACAGCGTTCCTGTTGTTGTGTTAAATGTCGCCCATGCAGGTTTATTAGCAATACTAAAGCTAAGTACATCTCCCACAGAGTCAGACGCTGTAGGCGTAAACTGATACGACACATCTTGATTAACACTTAAGGTCGGCGTACCACTAATGACTGGGGCGCCATTTGGCGTTACCGAGTTACTCGCCACTGACGCACTACTGCTGCCAATCGCGTTCGTTGCTACGACACTAAAGGTATAAGGACTACCGTTTGCAAGCCCAGTGACTGTAATAGGGGAAGCTGCCCCCGAAGCGTGGAAACCACCTGGGCTTGAGGTCACTGTGTACCCCGTGATTGACGAACCACCATTGAATATCGGAGCGGTAAAACTCACACTCGCTTGGCTATCAGCTGCACTAGCCGCTCCTATGGTTGGCACGCCAGGAACGACAGCATTCACAGTGAATGAGCGACTCACCTGAGCCGCAGCTAAGTAACTGCCATCTCCCGCTTGATTCGCATCAATGGTACAGGTGCCAGTGCTACCGAACGTTAAGGCGCCACCAGCGGTAATAGTACAAACTCCTGTAGTAGATGATGTAAAAGTCACTGTTAAGCCAGAGCTTGCTGACGCAATGAACGTCGGTGCGGTACCAAAACTTTGAGCACCAGGGTCTGCAAAAGTGATGGTTTGTATCGCTTTAGGCGTGGTAGAGCTAGTTGCAGTAGAAGCGGCTCCCGTCCCCACCGAGTTAGTAGCCGTGACGGTAAATGTATATGCTACACCATTAGTAAGACCAGTTACTGTCAGCGGTGAGCTAGCACTCGCCCCAGTGAAGCCACCGGGATTTGACGTTGCTGTATAACCAGTAATAGCTGCACCACCGGTAAAAATTGGCGCACTAAAGGTCACACTGGCTTGAGTATCGCCAGCAGTCGCACTCGCTGCAGTTGGCGCACCTGGTACAACCGCACTGATACTAAATGAGCGGCTGACAGTCGTCGCTGCCAAATAGCCGCTATCGCCCGCTTGATCGGCATTGATAGTGCAAGTACCCACGGAAACGAAGTTTAATAACCCGCCAGAAGAAATAGTACACACTCCTGTGGTTGATGAAGTAAAGGTCGGGGTTAATCCTGAGTCTGATGTCGCCGTCAAGGTTGGCGAGGTACCAAAATTCTGCGCCCCTGGATTGGCGAAGGTAATTGTCTGCGGTGATGCCGGTGTGACGGAATTAGATGCTGCTGATGCAGCACCTGTACCCGTCGAGTTAGTCGCGGTAACAGTGAAGGTATAAGCCACTCCATTGGTTAATCCTATCACCGAAATGGGTGAACCCACGCCCGTACCGGTAAAACCACTGGGGTTGGATGTAACTGTATAGCTAGTAACCGCAGCACCACCATTACTTGCGGACGCAGTAAAGCTAACCGATGCCTGGGCATTCCCTGCCGTTGCGGTGCCAATCGTAGGGGCACTTGGCACTACGGCATTCACCATAAAGGTTTGACTTACAGTGCTTGCAGCATTGGTACTCGCGTTACCACTCTGATCTGTATCGATAGTACAGGAACCCGTTGACAAAAAGGTCAGGGTTCCACTACTCGTAATCGTACAAACTGCTGGTGTCGATGAACTGAAACTGACAATTAACGATGAATCTGATGTTGCAGTTAACGTCGGACTAGTGCCGAAATTTTGCGCCCCCGGATTAGCAAAAGTAATTGTCTGGTTAACTTTGGGTATTACTGAATTTGAAGCACCTGATGCAGAGCTTGTTCCAATGGTGTTAGTTGCCGTCACAGTAAAGGTGTAAGCCGTACCATTTGTTAGGCCAGTTACCGTTATCGGAGAAGTTGTAAATCCATTACCACCAGCACTAATGCCATCAGGGGTAGATGTTACTGTATAACCCGTTATGGCAGCGCCGCCATTATTTGCAGGTGCGCTAAAAGCCACAGAGGCTTGCCCAATACCTGCCGTTGCAGCGCCAATAGTAGGAGCATCTGGGGCTGTCGGGATAGCCACAGTATGAGTTGAGCCGCTGGTATAGGCTGCAGGGCCAGCGTTACCCGCTGCATCGCTGATATTGGTCGATGCATTCAGGTTGAGTTTGATAGTGCCAATACCCGTAATACCGCTCACTGTCACATTCACGCTGGAGCCTGAACTCGCGGAGACGCTGACTATAGTGGCAGTCGCGCCACCGGTAGTACCCAAGGCAAAATCATCGATAGAAATATTGTTGACTGATTCGTTGAAGTTAACGGTGAAATCAACACTGGTATCTGTTGATACTGCACCACCCGAAGGTGCGGTGTTCGTCACAGAGGGCACAACGCCGTCCACTACCAGCGCTTTATTATTGCCCAGTGAATTAGCTGCGCCAGGCGAAGCCAATGTGAGGGTCGCATTGTTAGTAGCGGCATCGCGGATGGTTCCGCTATTCAATGCCAAGGAGTTAGTGGCGACATAATCTAGGTCACTGGACGTATCGCCGGACTGAATGGTGTAGTTGAATGTCAGCGTACTGGAACCACTACCACTTGCGTAGTCAATCGTTCTATCCGTTGTACCCGTATCCAGCGTTAGTTGCGGGGTACCAGTGACGCTCACCACTTCGCTAAAGTTAACTTGGATACTAATGATATCGCCCAGTTTGTAAGTACCGTCCGCGGTGCTGGCATTAACAGATGAAACCGTCGGGGCCACGCCATCGATGACGATATTTCTATTCGCCCCCAAAGAGTTTGCTGCACCGGGAGAAGGCAAGGTCAAGGTGGCGTTGTTACTTGCCGCGTCGCGAATAGTGCCACTATTTAGCATCAATGAATTGGTAGCAACATAATCTAAATCGGCCGAAGTATCGCCAGACTGAACGGTGTAATTGAATGTTAACGTACTGGAGTTACTACCGCTGGCGTAGTTAATGGTGCGATCAGTGGTGCCTGTTTCAAGTGTGAGTTGAGGTGTGCCAGTAACCAATACTGCTTCATCAAAGTTAACCTCAACACTAATAACATCACCGAATTTGTAAGTACCGTTTGCGGTGCTGGCGCTGATAGAACTTACCGCAGGGGCAACAGAATCGGTAACAAATGCACCCGTTGCGTTATACCCGATACCGCTGCTAGTACCTGTTAACATGGAGGAATTAGTCTGGCTATCGTTGACTGTCGTACCGCTGGCTTCATTCAGCTTCCAATAACCCAGCAGGCCGGATTCATTGCCTACCAACTCGATACTACGGTTATTTTGAATCTGCACTTGCGTGCGCGCACTACTCCACATACGTATATCATCGATACTACCGACGAAATCATCTACCGCTACGTGGTTCTGCAACCCAAACACAAGATTGGTCACTCCAAATCCCGTATAATTAGGAACGCTACTACGGGCGCCTTGATCTAAAACGTTTATTCCCTGTCCGACGCCATCAACATAAAAATCCCAAGTTCCATTATCAAATACAACTGCAATGTGATACCAGGTTCCTGCGCTTAACGACAACACATTACTTTCTGTCAGGTTATGAAAATCCTGCTCAAGATCGACAGTTAGTATACCTGAGTTCAATATGAGGCCACCGGCATCGGCACCGCCAGTGAAATCCACTAAATTGATGGTCCCACTGACGTTAGTAAATTTGGCCCAAAACTCCAGTGTAAATGTTGTTCGATTAGATAGTGCAGATCCCGCATTTGTCAGCGTTACGGTATCGCCAGTTGTAAAGTCAAAAGAACGGTTTTGTGCACTAGCATGGAGGGAGGTCATCGCAAAAAAACTGCCTACAATGAACATTTTCAAATAAGAATGACAGAATCTAGTCATAATATGCTTAAAAGCATGAATCATTTTGTAAGCATGTTGCAGCATGACACATCCCCTAAATTAGCTTGTTTTAAATACAAGTAGCGCACAATCCTTGCGCGCATTTGCACTTACAGATTTAAACCATATTGTTTCAGATTTAATTACGAGAAGGGAAAAGGCCCTCAAGAGCAATAATGAAATTCACAACTTGGTAAGGTTGTACGATATGCACTGGCATATTATTACCGGCAATACCAGTATTTCCATTTACGTTAACCGTTGTGGTGGCAGTCGCAGGCGACAGTGTGGTGTCTGGTGCAGTAGTGCTAAAAGCATTAAGAGCAGTTAGCCCACTAACCACTTTGGCGGGTACCGTGGCTGGCCCTGGAATAGCGGTATTACCGTTAGCGGAGGAAGCTCCCAATGCAACGCTCGTATTTCCGGTTCCATTTAGTGCCACGGAATGAACATGCGCGGGTAATTCATTGGCAGTCAATGTCACATTTTCAGTCCCACCCGTTTGTCCCAGGTTATATTGACTCATGCCAGGGCTTTGGCCTTGATGCACAGGCACACGCCCTTGCAGGTTAGGCAGTGCAAAAGTCGTTTGGCCATTGCCACCATATGTGGTGCCTAGAATTGCAAAAAGCGCAGAGTTTTGCGAGACGGACAATAATTGCCCATTACAAAAGGCCCAACCACGGGGAGCGAAATTACCAGCGAACATGGAAATTTGACCGATAAATGGATCAGACATTGTTTTTCTCCTTAAAATCACGATTTTGTCTATTTAACGTTTTTCAACGAAATGATTACTCACGACATTTAATCGACAGCGAGTTCCTTTTGCTGATTACAACATCATCCACATCACACGATGAGAGGACTATCTAGATAACTTAAATCAAAAACAAAACAAATTGATTACAATTAAACATACATTAAAAATCAATAAACACAATTGTACAAAAATAAATCAGTGTAAATTATCACTCTCCACTTAACGCCATAGCATAGATTCATAGGCGCCAGAGTAACTTTCGGGCTTAAACCCATGCTTTAGATAAAGCTTTTTAGCTTGAGTATTTTCACTCTCCACAGATAAACCGACAGGTAAATGGCGTTTCATCGCTTCTTGCTTAATGGCCGCTAAAATGGCCGAACCAAAACCGCGTCCCCGCATACTTGGTATGATAATAAAATCAACAAGATGAATCCTATACTCACTGATATCGAGCATCACTTTTCCTACGGCTTGCTGGTGATAAAACAAGATATAAGTGTTGGCATTTGGATATTGTTCCCGATAAGAGGCTTGCTGTAGTCGGTATTGTTGCTCCAGCATGATTTCAACGACTTCACTAGGTAAACCAAGTTCATAAAAAAGCGTTTTTGTAGAATAAAAAAGCTGTGCCATAAATGGGTCGTCATTTGTATTAGCAGCTTTAACACTCAAGCCTATTGGTAGATTTAACTCACCTCGCATCATGCCTTTTTATCCCAATATAAACGCTGCAAAAGTTGGTTATAGGTGATTAATAATTGCTGCCACGATGGGTTTTGACATTCACGGATTGGGACGGGCTCATTTGGCACAACAGGTGTAAATAGTTGCCCTTGCTGCTTCGCATCAAAACGCCAATGGTGTTGCCAGCGCTCAATCTCACCTTCAGATAGTGGCCATCCTAAGATGGTAGAGAATGTTGTGGGTTTAAAATCTTTTAATTGATGATAATCCAGTAGAATAACTCGAGAAAATTGATGTAAAGCGACAGATAATTGCGCTAAATACTGTAAAACGGTGGTGCGAAATTCATCTAAACTAGGCTCAGTATCCGTATTTTCCATCTGTTGAGTTTGCAGTTCAGTTGGAAGTAAACTTTGCCCTCCAGCCATATGTCTCCCAGCAACTCTTTGATGAGAATCAATAATATCCTTAGGATTGCGTATCAAGCATAACACTCGGCTCTTAGGGTAAAGTTCGAGCAACATCGACCAGCAAGCCAGATCCCATGCATTCCACTTGATCACTAACTCACGCTCGCCTAATCTCAATCGCCCCTGTAGCCGCAAGCATAAATCGACGAGCTGAGGCTTTAGTGCCAAAGGCCAATGGTCATCATGCATAACATCGCTGCAGAGCATTGATTCAGAGAGCACTCGGCAAGTTTCGAGCAGGGCAAAGCTACTCGAAACTAGCGTCGAACCACAACGGGACCAGTGAAAAATCATCAAACTTGGATTTACGATAGGCAAACTTTCCCGTTGGGATAATAGGGGTTCGAGCAAGGTTTTAGGTTGGATAAAACTGGCGAGTAAACAACGACGAGCATCACTGATATCGTCCTCTAGGAAAGGCTTGGATAACTTATGAAGTGCGGGAACCCAACTGACCGTTTTATGTTGTGAGTGATAACGACAAGGGAACCAGGCTTGGCTGAAGCGATCTAAATCTGGAATAAAGGTTTCTTGCTGCAAAGCAATGAATGCGAGCATGTGTTCCAAACTAAGCTCAGGCCAAGCAAGAAAATCAGCCATCAGCACGATAAAATGCTCCACATCATTCGCTCGATGCAGTAAAAACAATGACTCTGGTTGATGTAACAATTGCCAATAGCGTTGCTCCTGTTCTTTAAAATCAACCATTAGCAAGCCATAGGATAAAAGTTAATGTATTGCACCATTCGCGGTAACGTCCCACGATTAGGACTGGCGCCGTGGGGCAAGGCATGGTGCCAAATGATTAAATCACCTGCATTTGCGGCTATGGGTTTAATAGGCCACTTGCTCCAATCCTGTTGCTGAAGCTCGATATCCGTCTTGTTTTGCTTTTTGTTTTGTTCGAGAAGCCATTCTTCTATCTTGAGATGAAATCCGGGAACACAACAAAATGCGCCTTGGTCAACACTGGTATCGGTTAAATAAATTAACCCTTGAGTGCCAAAGTCAACGGGTAGCTGCAGTGGCATATCCCAGTGCATATCTGGCCCGGGAAAACGCCAAGTGGGTGTTTCAGGTGGATTAAAGCTGACTCTGTCGGTTGTCATGACTAAATCGGTTCGCTGCCATAGCTGTTCAAACACTTGACGGATTTTGGGGACTTGTCGATTCGCGTCCAGTTGCGGATGGCGAAACAGTTGCAGCATTATTTTCTGCATAAACGCATGAGCTTGATACCAAGTGGCGGGATCTTGTTCATTTGCCCCTAACTGCTGCCAAATAAAATCTCGAGTTGCGGCGCATTGCTCCGCCGTGAGTACTTGCGGAATCACTAGGTAACCTTCACTACGCCAAAAATTGAGTTGTGACTCGCTGAGTACTACCGCCGGATTTGAGACTTCAACCTCTATTGAATTTAAATCTTCGACTTCTGGCATTGTGAGCGATAGCGTTAATCCATTAAAGATAGAGCGCAATTGCTGATTTATATTGGCAATATCCGCGGTAGTCAGCTTGGCTGTTTGCTGAATAAAAGCGACAAAAGCTGACTGATGAACGTTTTGATATAAAGCCCTCAGACCCGGCTCTAGCCCTATTCCACAAAGATCCAGCAAGGTTTTATCTAAGTGCCATTCATTTGCCAGTTCAGTGAATGACTCTCCCCGTTTGCGTAGCTGTATCTTTTGCCAAAGCCGCTGCAAATGGTAAATGCCTAAGCAGCTCAGATCGTCACTCGACACCAGCACAGGCTTTTGCTCTATGACATCAAACACAAAATCGGGATGAGTACCTTGCTCATACCGAAAACTGAGAGTTGAAAGAGGCTTAAGCCAATGCTCGCGTCGATATCGAGGTAAGGTGAGTTGAGATTGGTTTGCGCTCAGCTTGGAATGACCATAGACTTGAATGGAAGTCGTGAACTTAAGCGTTACCGCACTCGGGCTGAAATCGGGGAGCAGTAAAGTACCAGCCAAGAAGCTACGGTCTCCACTGGCAAGTAAGCGCGCAGTTTGCAGGTTGAGTGCAAACAAAGGTCCTAAATAATGCGTCTCCACAAAATCCTGCACAGTACGACACTCAAGCCAAGCGTCTAACTCAATATTTTGCGGGATGAGCACACCATCATCTGCAAGATACGCCTGTAAGTGGCTGAATATCTGGACTTGAGGCTCCTGTTGCAGCAGATGCTTCATGGTTTCAGAGACTATCATTTCGAACTTTACTGCAGCTTCTGGTTGCCAAACTGTGGCGTCGGCGCAGACATACGTTGCCACACGATCTGCTAAATCAAAGTGTTCAATAAGCTTGGTGACTTTATCTAACGAGGCAGGGTGAATGTCGAGCAAGGAGACTTGAATCTGACTTGCAGAAAACAGCGGCAGCAGAGGTAATAACAACCAGGCAAAAGGTCCTGTACCCGCATACAAAATCTGTATTGGCCGTTGCGGATTTAGCGCCAACTTATCCTGTATAGCCTGATAAATGCTCTGAATAAACACTCGCCCACGCTCAGGATCTTCAGCACACTGCGCCGCAGTAGTGAGCGACACAGCCTTACCAAAAGGTGTCATACTCGCCTCGGTATCCAAAAAATACTCGGGGTGAAGCTCAATTTTCGTCATAGCGCATAATTGTGCCAGCATGGGATCGATAAGCCGTTTAGCCTCCCCTGCCGAAGAGGCCTGTAATAGCGCGTTGGCGAAGTGAATTAACGCTTTAATATCTGCACTTTGTCCTGATTCAACCCCTGAACTTTGCGGCATAGACCAACTCCCTTAGCCAAGTATTCACTTCACAATCAATCACTAGGTTGATGCGTGCATCCTGTCCTTTATTCTCGACCCAATGGACTTGATCGGCATTGATATACCAAAGCTCCCCAGCCTGCATGGGTACACGTTTCTCATCCACATAAAAATTTAACGCATCATTCGTTTGCAGTGGTAAATGCAGTCTTGCCTCACCTTGCTCTAGGCAGAGCCCTTGATCTCTATGTGGTTTGATTTCAGCCCCCGCATGTAAGCGCATCAAACGCACAGATTTCACTGGGCAGGTTAGGGATTGCAGAAAACGGCATAATGTAGGGCTCGATTCGAGACGAGGCAGATCATTCCAGTGAGCCTGTGTAGAGATTGAGAAGGCTTGCAAGATAGGATGTGCTGTTTGATACTCGGCGGCGCAGCGCAAAGGCAACACATCCCAACCGCCCTGATCCCCTTGACGATAATCACGCTGATTTACGTGGGGTAGCCAGTCTTGCAGCAGCAAAGCATTCAGCTCTTGCTGTAAACTAAGGGAGTTTGGAACTTGAGCTAATAGGGCAAAAGAACAGATATCCATATCCAACCGCTTAATTTTCAGACTAAAAATAATTAGTCATCCAAGACTAGCACAAAGATATGAGCATACAAGTTGCGTGAATAATCATAATGACAGCCTTTGAAAATCACCCTGCTCACGCGTCAATCGCAGGCGTTGTTCATCATGCAAAGAATAGGAAATACCCAATGTTTAACTGGAAGACTATCGATACGGTTCTGCTCGACATGGACGGCACGCTATTGGATTTGCACTTCGATAATCATTTTTGGCTGAGTTTAGTGCCACTGGAATTAAGCAAACGACGGGGGCTGAGCAGCGACGAAGCGCAGCAGTTAGTCGTAAATGCCTATGAGAAAGTCGTCGGCACACTCGATTGGTACTGCCTCGATTATTGGCAGGAGCAGCTACAACTCGACATTATGGGTTTACATCGCACTTTGGTCGATCGCATTCAGCTGCGCCAAGACAGTATGCCGTTTTTAGCGGCCTTAGCCGCTGCGGGTAAACAGCGCATTCTGGTGACCAATGCCCACCCTAAGAGTCTCGCCCTAAAGCTTGAACATACCGAACTAGCAACAGGGCTCGATGCCATGATCTCCAGCCACGAAACAGGTTACCCCAAGGAGCATCCGCAATTTTGGCTCACCTTATTTGAAAAGTTTCAACTTGAGCCAAGTCGCTGTCTCTTTATCGATGATAGCGAACCCATACTCAAGGCCGCTAAACTTGCCGGCGTAGGCCATCAATTGGGGATTGCTAACCCAGACAGTAAAAAGCCAGTCAAAGTCTTTCAAGATTTCCCCGCGATTACCGACTATCACTCGCTACTCAATGATCTAACACGATAAAAAGACAATAAAAAAGGCACCTAAGGTGCCTTCGTTTTCATCATAATGCAGATCTATCATCGCGCGCTGAAACAGCACTATAACCCAGGAATACGACCCTGATATACCACAGGGAAATAACCGTCGCTGCCGCGTTTACCTAGCATACCCAGTGACTTACGCATATCTTCTGGTTGCTCAGCCGTTTCTTTAATCTTAGCTGCTACTTTGACCATATTGCCTTCATCTAACTGCAAGGTGCCGACGATGCCGAGCTGGTTTTTGGCTTCATCTGTGGCTAATTGCGCTTTGCCGTCTACGCAACTCAGGCCGAGTTCGATATTGCCTAGTGGATAGTTGCCAAACTGGTTTTTAACATTGGTTTGATTCAAAAACAGCTTACCAGATAACTGCTCGCACCAAGGTTTACCTTGCTCTAACGTCTCGACTAATAGGCTAACTTCACCGGATATTTCGGTTTTAAAGGGCAGTTTTGCATTGCCGAGTAAAAAGCTATCTGGCGCTTCGAAACGTAAACCCTGCGCACTTAAGCCGCCCATGGACCAAGAGACTAATCCCTTAGCGCTAACCGGCGTTGCGCGGCTGCCCACTTGAAAATCAACTTTCACTTTACCTAACCACAAGGCCCAAGGGCTGAGATCCCAACGCACTTGTTCTAACTGGCGTTGCGGCATACTTAAGGTTTCTATGCTGCCAGACCAAATACTGCCGCTCACACCCGAAACACTGATATTTGCAGGTAATGGCGCTAACGCTATCGCAATCTTAGCGGGAAATAGAACGACTAAAAATACTAAATAAATCAGTACGCCTATGATGACTTTTTTTATCAAACTCACAGCTACACCTTAATTTATTGCGACAGTTGGATACGTCTAACTTTGACATAGCCAGGGGCATCGGCCTCTGCCAAATCAACACTTTCGAGTGAAAGTCCTTTTTTCTGCACTAACTCACTCAAATAACCTAACAAGGCATCAAAAGGAACATCGTCCATCCACACTTGGATCTTATCGCCTTGAGGCTGCATGCGAGTAATCACTAACCCATAATTGCCCGCAGTTTGGTTAACCACTGAGCTTAAACTGCCCGACATAGTCGGTTTAGTACCGTTCTGCTTCAAACTCGCAATTTTATTCGCCGTTTGTTTTACATGGTTCAACGTCTGTTGCTGCACAGTGAAGTTACGTAATGCATCGGCTTCGGCAGTGGCGATTGGCGTCCAAACACCCCAATAAAAAATACCTATGACTAAGAATACCGAACCAAAACCGACTAACTGCTGCTCGCGCGATGCGAGCCCTTGCCACCAAGTCCGCAAATTATCCATCTTATTTGCTCCTCAAGGTTAAGGTACTGGTGACTTGATCTTCACCGCTATTCATAGTACCGCCATCGAGTTGGAAACGACGACCAACGATCTCTTTAAACTTCTCGATCTGCGCGTAATTTTTCGCACTCACTTGCATACGGATCTCGTTACGCGCACTTTCGAATCTTAAGCTATTAGGTTTAAGTTCAGGTACTTGCTTAAAGGCATCCTGCAAACCATCGAGCATGGCAAAAAACTCGGCACCACTGCCCTGTCCCTGCAAAGATCGCAGTTCTATATCTATTTGCTGTCGTAAAATACTACTTTGCGGCGTACTGCCTGGTATCACTTGCTTATAAATATCCGCACTCTGTGCCGTCAATTCCGCAGTTTGCGCATTGACTTGATGTATGGTCAGCCCTTTATTCACTAAAGCCAGCACGCACGCGATGGCGATAACGATGGCAGCACTCTTCCACATCATCAACTGTTTGCTGTATTCGCGCTTAGGCGTGTAAACGCCGCCCAGTAAGTTAACTGGCGCATGCACAATACCGCGGGCTAACACTAGCATAGGCAGCTCGAGTGATTGTGGCTTAAGCTCAACACCTTCGAGTTGCATGTCGGTATAACTGGCGACAGACACTTCGCCCTGTGCGGGCCTAAGTTGTTCCAGCGCAATCGGTAACCAAGGCAAAGGTAAACTCTGGCCCGTGGCTAATCCGGTACGCAGTAATAGTTCATTACCAAAATTCATTGCCGCCCATTGGCACTCTTGCAATGGTAAGGCTAAGCAGTCGGGTACGATGCGCTTCACTTTTAAACCCGCCTCGGTCAAACAGTTCAGCCAAGTCTGCATTTGCTCATGGGCCACGGCCACCACGCTTAAGGCATCGCCATCACGCGGGCCGACGGTAAAATGCATGGCATCGACGTCCTCGGCTAAGGCTTCTTCGAGCATAAAGGGCAAGGCTTTCAAGGCTTGGCGTTGGCCTTTTTCGGGCAAATGCACGCTAGTGAGTGTCATTGCCGCGGCGGGCACTAACACATCGACGGGACGATTACCCGCACGCTCAGTTAAGGTCGACAAACCTTGGGCATTGGCGAGCTCGCCAGAGGCGATAATTTCCTGTTCTTGCTCAGACCAAACGAGCCAAGAGCATGCTTGCTCTGCTGTTCTGCCTAAGCGAATAAATAGCCGTTCACTCACAGTTTTTCTCCACCAGTCCCAGTCAAGAAAGCGTGACTGAGCTCGTTGCTATTATTTTTGTCCACCAGATTCTGCCGGGTGAGCACTTCCATTACTTCTGGCCACCAACATCAAACCCTGCCGGGTGAGCACTGCCATTATTTTTGTCCACCAAACTGACGGGTGAGCACTTCCATTTTGTTGCCGCCGCCCTTTTTGAGCACGCTTTCCATTCTAAATACGGCGTTATCGACTTTCGCCCCCGAGGCCAACAGAAAATATTGGCTATCGATGACAAAACTCGACTTCATGGCACCTTCCCACTTGATCGAGCCCATAGATGAGCTTTCATAAAAATCTTCGATTTTGGCAAAGCCATCGCCGGGGCGTTGGTTGATAATGCTTTCAGCTTCGCCGACCGAAATCTGATTATCGAGCATGCCAGCTAACAGCGCCGCTTGCTCAACTTCCACAGTATTGACGTTAAGCAATTGCCTATCATTGCCTGGGATCACACAAACATAGGGCAAGAGTTTCAAATAGATATCTTGGGTGTATCCCATCACCGCCCGCAACTCACTGCGATGATTCATCAGCGTATTGGCCGCACGGTAAGGCACATTTCGCGCTTCATATTCTGCATCTTCGGCGCCGTAGGGGCTGGCCGTCATGTCTTCGTCGATATAATCTTTTAAGGTCTGAGTCAGGCGATCCGCACTAAAGTCGTCCATCCCTAAACTCACCAATAAAGCCTTATATTGCTTCGCCGCCAAGGGCAGCTTAGGTTGACCGTTTTCCACCTCTTTCGTGGTCGCGGACAAGGCATTTAAGTTGAAACAGGCACGCATATCGGTGATCTTGCCCGCAATTTCACCGTATTCAGCTGGAAACACCACATCGGCCATGGCCCAATATTGTTGCCTGTGGACTCGACCTTCAGAGTCATCTAAATCTTGTTTTAAAATCTTCTTCGCCAATTCTTCGGCGGAAATCGCATACCAATAAGCTTGATCGTACTGGGCCAAGTTTAAGGTTCGGCGCATAGATAACTGATTACGGCCAGTGATGTTTGTCGCGATGATCACCACCATAGCCACAATCAAGAGCACGACGATCAGTGCAACGCCGCGCTGTTTAGACCGAGATTGGGTTCTCATTCGCGGCCCTCTGCGTCTGGATCGCCGTCTCCGGAATCGCCAGAATCTGGGTCACCGGAACCATTGCCGGTTCCATTGCCGTCGTCGTTTTTATCTTTGTTAGCATCGTCTGGATTTTCGTCTTTATTATCATCATCCTTAGACTTTTCAGGTGCTGCAGCACCTAGCGGCAGCAAGAACTTACGTTGGATCTTGCCTAAGCCTTCAATCTCAATCTCCATGGCGATCGCTTTAGGCAACTTAGTCGCCTCGACTTTGCGCTCCCATTTGTCATCCATAAAGAAGGAATATTCCACCGACAATACTTTATCTATGACCACTGTCTTAATCGGCTCGGCACCAAATTCAGGCTCAGGATAAGGAAAATACCAACGCTCCAGTCGCCCTTCGTGCACCACATACGCCACAGACTGTAAGCTGCCCCGCGGTAATAAACCGTCGGGATTTAACCAACCTAAACGGTAAAATACTAAGGCTTCTGATTCCGAGTCTAAGATATCATTGCCCGTTTGGAAGACAGTCGAACCTCGACCCCCTTCGAGTAATCTGGGTGTACGCGCCACCATTTGGGCGAGATCACGCTCAATCGCACCAAAGCCTTGCTGCAGGGCTTTAAGCCGAGTAGAGAAAGTGCGCGTCACTTCATCGTTAGTCAGCACAGTGCTGAGCACGGCATTAGAGGCCAAACCTATCATGGCGAAAATCGCGATGGCGATCAGCATTTCTAGCAGGGTAAATCCCCGCTGCGCACTAGTCAGTTTTAAGGACATAACTGCTCACTTGTGCTGCAATACGCTGATATCGTTCGTCTTCACTCACGCTAATGCGGATCATACGAAAATTATCGTCCGTGGTTTTCACCACTTCTTTACGCCAATACCAATCCTTTCCTGCAAGTTCGACTTGGCCTTCTTTTTTACCGATTTCAGGAAACTGCGGCTCGAGTCTGGCATCGACCATCTGATTATCGGCCACCCACTGTGCCAAAGTACGCGATTCCAGAATTGGCATGTTGGCCATCTGTTCGCCCAAACTTTTAGTGATCGACACGGCCGCAATCGAAAACACGGCAAGGGCCACAATCACTTCGAGTAACGTCATGCCCTTAGCGCGTTTCATCGGGACGCCCTATGGTTAATCTGCCCAGCGCATCACCGACCACTAACGCTTCGACCTGCTGACCTTTGTCAGTTTTGGTGATAAACGTCAGCTCAAAAGCGCTCATTTCGCCGCTCGGGAATAGCATGACCTGTGGCTCAGGATGCTTCTTCTTGTCATCGGCAGAAGGCTCAATCAGTGGTTCTTCAAACCAAGAATCGTCTTCTTCATCGTCTTGTACCAAAGGCAAACCATCGAGCACTAAGTTCATCACGACACCCGGCTCCATCTGCTTTTCAGACAAGAGCCTGTCTTTATCCAAAGGCTCCCACTTACCGTCTTTATAAAAAACAAACTGATAACTGGTTTTCTCAATCACAATACCAATAAATTGGCCACTCAAAACGGTCTCATCGAGCACCATTTCAGTGGCAGCGATAAACTGCCGCGCCGTTCTATCTAGGGCCTGTTGTGGGCCCGAATTGCCGATAGACATAGTCACAGCCGCTGCCGTGAGTCCCATCAACAAGATCACTAGCATCACCTCCATTAAGGTGAAACCAGCGTGGCGCAGCTTTAGCATCTTATTGGAAATTCTGTAAATTCCAGTTACCGATGTCATCTTCGGTACCTGGTTGACCATCTGGGCCTGCTGTGAATATATCTAGCTTGCCGTTTTCGCCAGGGCTGAGCAGCAAGTACTTATTGCGCCATGGATCTTCTGGCAGACGTTTTACATAACCATCTTCACGGTAATTACGTGGCTCAGGCGAAATCGTTGGCTTTTGCACTAAGGCTTCTAAACCTTGCTCGGTCGTTGGGTAGATGCCGTTATCTAACTTGTACATATCTAAGGCATTTTCGAGTGCGACTATGTCAGATACCGCTTTTTGTTGGTCAGCTTTATCTTTGTTACCCATTAAGTTAGGCACCACCATAGAGGCTAAAATCCCTAAAATAACGATAACCACCATCACTTCGAGTAAGGTAAAACCTTGATGTTTCTTGTTCATTTGCATCGACTACTTCTCCTAAAAAATCCTATGCCAATCGACTTGGTCATAATCCATAAATTCAAAAATTAACCGCTAATCAAGTTATTCAAGGCTAAGATTGGCTGCAGAATCGCCATCACGATAAACAGCACCACACACGCCATACTCACCACCAGCATAGGTTCAAATACCCCTAACGCTATATTGACGTTGCCCTCGAATTCCCTGTCTTGGTTATCGGCGGCGCGTTCTAACATTTGCTCAAGCTGACCGCTCTTTTCGCCCGAGGCAATCATGTATAACATCATTGCCGGAAACAACTTAGTATTAGTCAGTGCCGCACCTAAGCTAGTTCCTTCACGCACCCGCGCAGTCGCATCATCCACTGCAGCCCGCACACGCACATTCTGCAATACTTCACTGGCGATACGCATACCGTCGAGCAAAGGCACAGAGCTTGCGGATAAGATACTTAAGGTCCGTGCAAAACGCGCCGTATTCAAGCCCTTACTCACGCGGCCCACAACCGGCATGCTCAATAAAAAATTGTCGTACTTCATTCGAAACGCAGGCGACTTTAACATGCGCCGAAAGAGCGCGAACAGCATCACGAGGGCGATAACGACAAACACACCGTAGTTTTGTACAAAGTCAGAGGCCGAAATCAAGAAGCGTGTCGAAGCCGGTAACTCGGCGCCCATGTGTTCAAACTGCCCAACGACTTTCGGCACCACCGCCGCCAGCAGGATGGAAATCACCCCAATAGCTACTGTGGTCAATACCGCAGGATAAATCATGGCTTGAGTCAGCTTAGATTTAAGCTGTTGGCGTCGCTCTGTGTAATCCGCCAGTCGATTGAGCACCACTTCTAAATGACCGGATTTTTCACCCGAAGCCACCATGGCACGATATAAATCATCGAAAATATGCGGAAATTCAGCCAAGGAGTCGGCCAGACTATAACCTTCCACCACCCGCGAACGTACCGCCATAATCATACTTGCAAGGCGATCTTTTTCGCATTGCTGACCAACGGCCTTGAGGGATTCTTCAATCGGTAAACCCGCGGCCACTAAGGTCGCGATTTGACGGGTGATCAAGGCTAATTCAGCGACCGAGATACCCCGTTTGAAAAACGCAAAGCTGCTGCTTTTGGCTTTGGCTTCTTTTTCAGAAACAGGCAGAATTTCTAAGGGCATCATGCGCTGATCGCGCAACTGGCTGCGGGCGTGTCTGGCGGTATCCGCCTCGATTACACCCTTAAGCTGCTTTCCCTTTGCATCCAATGCCTTATATTCAAATGCTGGCATAAATTACTCCTCGCGAGTCACACGTAGCACTTCTTCGAGAGTGGTGATGCCCGCGAGCACTTTGCTCATGCCATCGTGACGAATGCTCGGCACTGACTGACGGATATACTTTTCGATGGCTAACTCACCGCGGCCGCCATGGATCAATTCGCGGACATTGTCATCAACCAGCAATAATTCATGAATACCGGTTCGACCACGGTAGCCATTGTTACCACAGGACTTACAACCATTGGCGCGGAAGATACGTCTGTCGTCATCGGCCGCTATGCCCAGTAACTCACGCTCACGTGCATCGGGCACATGCTCAATTTTACATTTGGGACAAAGGGTACGGATCAAACGTTGCGCCAACACACCGAGCAAACTCGATGATACAAGGAATGGCTCAACGCCCATGTCTTGCAAACGCGTAATTGCGCCAGAGGCCGTGTTGGTATGCAGGGTTGAAATCACCATGTGACCAGTCAGTGATGCTTGCACCGCAATTTGCGCGGTTTCGAGGTCACGGATTTCACCTATCATCACCACATCGGGATCTTGACGCAAAATTGCGCGCAGACCTCGAGCGAAAGTCATGTCAGCCTTAATGTTAACTTGGGTTTGACCGATACCGTCTAGCTCGTATTCGATTGGGTCTTCGACAGTAAGTATGTTGGTGTCTTTTGAGTTGATCTCAGTCAGACCCGCATACAAGGTGGTACTTTTACCCGAACCCGTTGGGCCAGTGACCAGAATGATGCCGTGGGGGCGACGAATAAGATCTTCAAACTTAACCCGAATACTGTCGGTCATCCCCAATTGCTCTAAATCGAGGTTGCCAGTATTTTTATCCAGCAGACGCAGCACGACGCGCTCACCATGGCTCGATGGCATGGTCGATACCCGCACATCCACCGCACGACCAGCAATACGCAGGGAAATACGGCCATCCTGTGGTACACGTTTTTCGGCGATATCGAGGCGCGCCATCACCTTAATCCGCGACACTAACAGCGACGACAGCTTACGGTTTGGCTTAAGCACTTCCTTGAGCACACCATCGATACGGAAACGCACTATGAGCTGTTTCTCGTAGGTTTCGATGTGGATATCCGACGCTTCTTCTTTAATCGCTTCAGATAACAAGGCATTAATCAGTTTGATGATAGGCGCGTCATCATCACC
This sequence comes from Shewanella baltica, assembly GCF_900456975.1. Taxonomy (NCBI): domain Bacteria; kingdom Pseudomonadati; phylum Pseudomonadota; class Gammaproteobacteria; order Alteromonadales; family Shewanellaceae; genus Shewanella; species Shewanella baltica. Next base: position 5,042,108 of record NZ_UGYM01000002.1, on the reverse strand, counting down.
TTCGAGCAAGTCTTCGGTCTGCGGCAGCTCTTCGGCAAGGGTGAATAAATCCATCTCGTTGCCGATATCTTCCATCAACTGCTGCGCTTCAGACGAGTTAGCCTGATACGCTTGAGTGAGTTTGGCCTCAAACTTAGCGACTTCGAGCTTAACCAAAGGCAAATCAACACCCGAATAACGCCGCGCTTCGAGCATGGCCGTTAACGGTGTTTTGCTGGTATAAAACAAGCTCAACTCGCCCGTTTCACCCGGCGCGAGCACCACATCGTGGCGATGGGCGAAGGCAAAAGGTAAGCGCTCTTTACTGCTCGAACGAAACACCTCATCACCTTCAGCTTCCAGACCTAGCTCATTGGAGACTTGGCTGAGGTCATCGACTTGGGATAATTGTATTTCACTCATTGGTTTTATCTTTATTCTTGTTTTCTTCCAGTGACTTTAAAGTCGGATCCGTTTGGCGCATCTGGGCATCTAAACCTTTGCCTTCTTTGTAACGCTCTAAAATCGCGTTAACTTCTGGCGGCAAATACTCTGATTGATTCCATTCTTCCAACACAGGCACTTTTGTATTTGGCATTAAGTTAACGCCACGCTCTTGCTGCTCAAGTTGTAATGCTCTGAAATAGTTATATTTACGCCCAGCAATCCCTTCCATTGTGATGCCATCACGGATAATGGTTGGTTTGATGAAGATCATCAGGTTTTTCTTGGTCTTTTTGCTCGAAGAAGATTTGAATAAATGTCCCAAAATAGGAATGTCACCCAAGAAAGGCACTTTTTGCACACTTTCTTGCACTTCTTCGTTGATCAAGCCCCCCAGAACCACAATTTGCCCTGAATCAGCCATAACGGTAGTGGTTAAACGGCGTGTCGCAAAGGAAATATCCACACCTGTATTACCGTTAACTCCTGATACTTCCTGCTCAATCGTCAGCTTAACCGCATTGCCTTCGTTGATCTGCGGCACCACTTTCAACTTAACCCCAACCTCTTTACGTTCAACGGTTTGGAATGGGTTGCTATTGTTAGAGCTGGCGGTAGAGCCCGTCAGAATAGGCACTTCATCACCGACGATGAAAGATGCTTCTTGGTTATCTAAGGTGGTAATAGAAGGTGTCGCCAGTACGTTTGAGTTAGTGTCACTGGATACGGCTTGGATCAGCGCACCAAAGTCACCCATGGCCACACCCCATGCCATACCGTTCACTTTACCTAAAGCTTGTGCGAGCAAGGTAACATCACCTTGTTTATCTGGATTTCGCTTACAATTGTCTAAATTAGTGCCAGAACAAACAAGATCCCCCTCGGTAGGCTGTGCAGCCCAAACACCCGCACCAATCTCACCGATAGTTGGGCCTAAGTTATTAAACTGAGTGCCGCCGCCCGCTTTAGCCGCCCATTGCACCCCAAAGCCAACGTTATCGCCCTCAGCCACTTCCACGATAATCGCTTCAACTAACACTTGAGCACGGCGAATATCGAGCTGATTAATCACGCTCTCGATAGTGCGCATCTGATCGGGCTCGGCGCTGATCACTAAGGCATTGGTTTCAGTATGCGCCATGATATTGATTTCATTACGGCGTTTACCACCTGCAGCTTGAGCGCTTGGGTCTTTATCACCCTCTAATTTTTGGGCAAACCCTGTCAGCACTTCAACTAAATCTTCGGCCTTGGCATAACGTAAGTAACGCACCTTAGTGTTGCCGGTGCTGGCTTGCTCGGCATCGAGACGATGAATAAGCTCGACCACACGTTGGCGACTCTTTTCATCACCGCTAACAACCACAGCGTTGATGCGTTCGTCGGCAACCACTTTTGGCGCTTGGCCTGGCAATTGAGCTTGGTTAGCCGTGGCACGGTAAAGGGTATCGATAATTCGTACCATTTCCCCCGCAGAAGCGTATTCGAGCGGCACGACTTGTACTGAAGTATCGCCCTGCTTATCTACGCGGCGGACAATTTCAACCAACTTATTCACCACGGCAGCACGGCCAGACAACATCAAGACGTTGGAGGGATCGTAGTTCACTACGTTACCGCCACCCGCGTTATCATTTAATTGGCGTAACAGCGGAGCTAATTGCTTGGCCTCAGTGTTATACAGCGCCACGATACGCGTGACCATCTCATCGCCTATCCCAGGTTCGGCATCATTAGCCACTCGGATTGCTGCAGTTTTGGCGTCTTTGTCTTTGATGACTTTGATGACGTTATTTTCCATCTCGACGATGGCATAACCGTAGACTTGTAAGACGTTGAGGAAGAACTGGTAATACTGTTCATCGTTCAGCAGATCATAACTGCGAACGTTGATTTTACCGCGGATCGTCGGGTCGACTATGATGGTCTTGTTCAAGTTTTTACCAACTATGTTGATAAACTCTTGAATATCCGTGCCCTTAAAGTTGGCCGCATACTGTTCAGACCAAGCGAATTGGGAGGAGAACATGGCTGCACCCGCAACAATCCCTGCAATCAGCTTGCGTCGAATCCTTTTGTTATTCATTCTTTTTCTTTCCTCTAACGCGTGTTATTGCGGCAAACTAAACATGATTTCAACCAATTGTCCTTCCCGTTCAACCATAATTGATACTTCGGTTAACTCGGATAATTGGCTCATCATTTCTAACGCCTGACTCATTACGGTCAAGTCGTATCCATTAATCGATTTAGCTAAATCATTGGCTTTAAAACCCGCCTGCTTGAACAAATTGGCGTCTTTACCCGGATTCAAACGATAACCTGCCACAGAATCACCCTGTCTCACGGGTGAAATGGCAATGTAATCGGTGATCTTACTGGGGTCGGCTAACAATTCGGTGCGGGATTCGGCGAGTTCTTGGGAAATATCGGCATTGTTACGTTGATCAACACGGCTCACTGCCGAGCCAGCCTTATTACTTTTAGCTTGTTGTAACTGCTGATTGGCTGGGCTTTGGCTGGTGTACACTAAGCCATCGAGCATTAAGGTCTCGTAACGGCCAGCGTTAGTGATGATGATACGGTCGGCATAGACTTCTTTGAGTGATGCAGATGTGCCCTTGATCTTATCGCCGAGGCTATAAGTATCTTGGCTGCCGTTTGACTCAATAATTGCGAGGCCTTTCTGGTCCGCTGTCGATGCGACAACCCCAGTCAGCTGAATTGAGAGTGTGGTCTTAGGTGCGTCTGTCACAGTCTCGACTGCTTCGACTTTAGGTTTATCAGATGTCGCATCCGCCTTACCAAAGAGTCCAAGCTGCTGCAGACCTGCGAGATCAACCTGACCGGCACCTTTGCCATTCACGCTTACGGGCGTTGGGGACCAAGCACTGGCTGATGAGCTAGTAGGCACTAATTTCCATGTAATTTGCGCAGCTAACAACATGATCACAATAAAGCCCAACCAGAAGACGATCCGGCTTAGGGGTTTATGGGGCATGCCAATGGCTTTTGCGATAACTTTATCTAATAAATCCATATTTTATGTGGACCCTCGATACAGGTCTCTGTTCTGATTATAATAATTAGGCAATAACCGCCTCATGCTAACCTAGGCTGCATTTGGCAACAAGCCCTTAACAGCATTCAAATTGGCGAAAATAGGCCAATTATGCTAACTTTGCCCGCCACAAAAGGGTGTGAAGCACGCCACCCTTTAACATAATAGAAATGCACTTCACGCATTTTCTTGCTCGGCATGTGAACTCATCGATCTTTTAGCTGGAGACACTATGACTCAAGGTCAAAGCGACAAAACAGACATTCGACTCGATAAGTGGCTTTGGGCTGCACGTTTTTATAAAACCCGTGCCATCGCCAAAGAAATGATTAACGGCGGCAAAGTACATTACAACGGCCAGCGCGCCAAATCTAGTAGGAATGCCGAGATAGGCGCCGTCCTTAAGATACGCCAAGGATATGACGATAAAGAGATCGTCATAAAAAAATTATCGCAATTACGCCAAAGTGGTGCGATTGCACAAGAATTGTACGAAGAAACCGCGACTAGTCTGGCTAAACGGGCCATTAATGCTGAGCAACGACGTCTCAACATGCTCAATAACCCGATACCCGATCAGAAACCAGATAAAAAGCAACGACGCCAGCTCATGCGCTTTAAAGACCTTTAACAGTGAGATACACGATGAACCAAGATACTTTACACCGCTACTTGTTCGACAATGCCGATGTGCGTGGTGAACTGGTGCAGTTACAAGACAGCTATCAACAAGTGATCAGCGCCCAAGAATATCCAGCCGTACTGCAAGTATTACTGGGTGAATTAATGGCGGCCACCTCACTATTAACGGCGACATTGAAATTTAGCGGCGATATCAGCGTACAGTTACAGGGCAATGGTCCTGTTTCTTTAGCGGTGATCAACGGTAACAATCTACAAGAGTTACGCGGTGTGGCTCGCTGGAATGCTGAACTGGCCGATGATGCCAGCCTTACCGATCTTTTCGGTCAGGGCTATATGGTCATCACCTTAACACCCGACGAAGGTGAACGCTACCAAGGTGTGGTCGCACTCGACAAGCCAACGCTAGCGGCCTGCGTTGAAGAATACTTCAATCAATCTGAACAGTTACCAACAGGCATTTGGTTATTTGCCGACGGCAAACAAGCGGCGGGCATGTTCCTACAAATTCTGCCAAGCCAGCAAGATCACAACGCCGACTTCGAACACTTGAGCCAACTAACGTCGACCATCAAGGCCGAAGAGTTATTCACTCTTGATGCAGAAAGCGTATTACATCGCCTATATCATCAGGAAGAAGTGCGCCTATTCGATCCTATCGATGTGAGCTTTAAGTGTACTTGCTCCCATGAACGCAGTGCCGGCGCGATCAAGACCTTAGATCAAGCTGAAATCGAAGCCATTCTCGCCGAAGACGGCAAGATCGAAATGGGCTGCGAATATTGCCACGCAAAATACATTTTTGATGCCATAGACGTAGCGGCATTATTTGCGAACGGTCAGACGTCAACGACCCAGCAATAATCGGTTAACCGGATCATCAAAGTTAAACAATATGGGCGCCCGATTCGGCGCCCATTTTTTATTCATACCTACAATCCCCTCACACATTGCACTCGGCTTAGGCTACAATCGCCTCACTTTGTTACCTAGCAAAGCTTAGGTGATAAATAAAATAAAATCGGCAGACGATCGATAACAAAATAACCTTACAAATCAAATGGAGACCTCACTATGGCGGATGGATTAAACCGCGTTCACTTTAACCCCTCAACAGCACAACTTGTCGAATTTGCCCTGCTACGCGGCGAAGGTGAATTGACAGCCAATGGCGCATTAGTCGCTAAAACAGGCGCTCGCAGTGGTCGCTCACCCGGCGATCGTTTTATCGTAAGAGAACCCAGTTCAGAAGCAGAGATTGAATGGGGCCCAGTCAATCAAGCTTTCGATCCAGGTGCTTTTGAAGGTTTATGGGCACGGGTTGAAGCTTACCTAGCCGATAAAGAACTGTTTGTCTCAGATCTCGAAGTCGGTGCCGATACAGAGCATTACCAGCCAGTACGTGTGACCACGCAATACGCTTGGCACCAACTGTTCGCCCGCAATCTATTTATCATTCCTGAAGAATTTAATCGTAAAGACAAACCTGTGTGGCAGATCATCAATGCTCCTGACTTTGTTTGCGATCCAGAACGTGATGGCACTAACTCAGATGCGACCGTGATTTTAAACTTCGCCGAACGCAAAGTGCTGCTCGCGGGCCTGAAATACGCTGGCGAAATGAAAAAGTCTATGTTCTCAGTGCAGAACTTCCTACTGCCAGCCCAAGGCGTGCTACCTATGCACTGCTCGGCCAACGTAGGTAAAGATGGCGACACTACGCTATTTTTCGGTTTATCTGGCACAGGTAAAACCACACTCTCTGCCGATCCTAAACGCTTCCTGATCGGTGACGATGAACACGGCTGGGCACCTGGCGGCGTATTCAATATTGAAGGCGGTTGCTACGCCAAATGTATCGATTTAAGCCAGAAGAATGAACCTGTTATTTGGGATGCGATTCGTTTCGGCACTGTGCTTGAAAACGTCGTAATGGACGAACACCGCGTACCCAACTACAAAGACAGCAGCCTGACGGAAAACACCCGCGCGGCGTATCCGCTAGAGCACATCGCCCAACGTAAAGAAGATAACTGCGGTGCCGAGCCACATGCCGTTGTGTTCTTAACCTGCGACGTATCTGGCGTATTACCACCAGTTTCTATCCTGACCAAAGAACAAGCGGCATACCACTTCTTGTCTGGCTACACGGCTAAAGTGGGTTCGACTGAAATCGGCTCAACCTCAGCGATCCAATCGACCTTCTCGACCTGCTTCGGTGCACCTTTCTTCCCACGCCCTGCTGGCGTGTACGCTGAACTGTTAATGAAGCGCATTGAGTCATTCGGTAGCCAAGTGTACTTAGTCAACACCGGCTGGACTGGCGGTCCACACGGTGTAGGTAAACGTTTTGACATCCCAACCACCCGCGCCATCGTCGATGCGATTGTAAGCGGTGAATTGAAAGATGTTGAAACCGTCCACTTAGACACATTGAACCTCGCCGTTCCTGTGGCAGTCACAGGCGTAGACAGCAACTTACTCAACCCAATCAACACTTGGAGCGATAAAGCGCTATACGCCGAATATGCCCAGAAGCTGGCCGAAGCTTTCACTAAAAACTTCGCTAAGTATCAAGTGTCAGACGCTATCCGCAACGCTGGTCCAAAGGCATAAACGCTTAAGTATTAAGCCATAGCCTTACTTGTAAAAAAGCGCCGACCCAGCAATGAGTCGGCGCTTTTTATTGTCGTGCCAAAGGCAAATACTTAGTCTTGATGCTATTAAGATCCCACAGAGTCAATGCTGCACGACCATTTAAAGCTCAGCGACTCCCTCATTAAAGATGGATGGACGCTTAATATCTCCCAACGGCATCATTGCGACGGCAACTATATTGGTGGGCATCCGAATTAAATTTATATAGCAGATGTTGCAACAGCCCCAAAAATAACAATTCACCAATCCGGCAGCTAAAATCGCACCATTAAATAAACTTTATTCATTTTTAAGCTAATAAATTTAAGTATTCTTCATTTGACATTAACGTGATTTAGACTTTGGTTATTTTGAAACCAAGGTTGGTAATGTTTCACAATCCCCTGCTATGCAATTGTGGTACTTTAGCCGGACAAAAAAGTGTCGGGCATTGGCTTTTAGCCTAGAGTAGGCCTTAATCACTAAGGTTTACGGCGTCTAGATTCAAATCGTCTACATGACACAAAATGCTGCGGCAACTGGGGAGTTTCGCAAGAATGAAGAGCAAGAGTTTATTAGGCAATATTGGTGTGCAAGTGGTTATTGCCATGATTATCGGCGCGCTAGTCGGTTTTATCATGGGCGAGAGTGCAAGCGTGTTTGCACCACTCGGAACCATTTTTATCCATTTAATCAAAATGCTAGTGATCCCACTAGTGTTAGTTTCTATCATCAGCGGTGCCGCGAGTTTAGGCGATAGCCCATCGGCGGGTAAGATAGGCATCGGCACTTTCGGCTTCTTTATCGTGACATCTGGCATCGCCGTGGTGCTGGCGTTGGTGATGGGAAATCTGTTCCAACCGGGCGCGGGTGTTGATTTCACTGCCCACAGCAGCTCAGATTTGATGGAAGTAACCAAGGAACACGGCGCATTGCCTGGGGTGATGGATACCTTTATCGGCATGATCCCAACCAATGTGTTCGAATCGCTGAACGGCGGTAACATCTTACAAATCTTAGTCTTTAGTATCTTCTTCGGTATCGCGCTGACTAAGGTTAAAGGCGATGGTGCTAAGCCTATTTTGGCCGCACTCAACACTGTCGTCGACGCCTTTGTGTGGATGATCAACTGCGTGATGATCATTGCGCCTATTGGTGTATTTGGTTTGATGGCCGATTCCGTGGGCACCTTCGGTTTCGATGCGTTAGAAGTGGTATTTAAGTTATTCGCCGTGTTTGTGGCCGCGATTCTGATCTACGGTTTTATCTTCTTCCCATTGGTGGTGCAGCTCTTCTCAAGAGTGTCGGCACGCCAGTTTATTTCGGCAATGAAGAAACCACAGGTGATGGCGTTATCGACCGCCTCGTCAATGGCGACGCTGCCGGTGAATATGGAAACCTGCGAGGAAGATCTTAAAGTCTCTAAGGCAACCACAGCCTTCGTGCTGCCGTTAGGCGCCACGATCAATATGAGCGGCAACGCGATTTATTATGGTTTAGTGGCCATGTTCTTCGCCCAAATGTATAACGTCGACCTGTCGATGACGGCCTATGCGGCCATTATCTTCACCTCAACCTTAGGAGCGATTGGTCAAGCGGGTGTGCCCGGTCCGTCTTTCTTAGTGGTGGCAGTGCTGTTAGCGGCTGGCATCCCTATCGATGGTTTACCTTTGCTATTTGCCTTAGACAGAGTGTTTGACATGATCCGCACCGCACTCAATATCACTGGCGATGCGGCTTGTGCCTTGATCATGGATAAGTACACAGAAGTTGAAGTTAAAGCGGATAGCGAGCGCAGCTTAAGCTAGCGAATACAGTCACTCAACACTTCAAATACCGGCTTGAATAGGCAAGGCTTATTCAAGCTTTTTTATGCCTGCTGCACGGCATAACACTCCCGCTTCTACACACGACTGTTCAGCCAATCCAATTCAAATATCTGAATTTAAATGTGATCTCTCCCGCGCTATCCACTAAGCTCAATTTGCTAGATTTCGCAATTCGTATTTCTTTCTGGCGCAATAGCCGCAAGTGACACGGTTTTTCTGCGATACTGGCTCTACGTAATGTCGCTTGGCTAACGCCCAAAGGAATTCTGCCCTATGTCTGTATTTGCCCCAGCCACCCCCTTTGCCGACTTTATCTATCGTCATTTCCGTTCAGTCCACGCCTTAAAACTCGGTTTAGCCCTGCTCGTTGCTGTCACTATTAATGCGATTTGGGCGCCGCCGCATTTTATTTGGAGCATGGTGACGATTGTTGTCATCATGATGAGCCTGCCGCAGGTCGGCGGCGCGATTGAAAAGTCACTGCAAAGAGCGATAGGTACCTGTTTGGGCTCAGCTTATGGGGTGATGCTGGTTGCCACAGTTGACAGTTATTGGCTGATCATGAGCCTGCTGATCTTAGCCGTCAGTTTGATTTGTTTTATCTCTGCCGGACGCTACAGCTACGCCTATTTAGTGTCAGGATTTACCATCATCATAGTGGTCGGCGATGCAAATCACGATACCTCCGAGGCACTGTGGCGCACGGCCAATATACTTTCTGGCTGCGTGATCGCTATTTTGGTCTCGCTGTTTATTTTCCCGATCAAAGCCAAACAAGATTGGCGCTCTCAACTCACTCATGCCATCGACAATATGGCCGAAGTACTAGCCCAGCATCTTAAGGCGCCAGCTAATCACGACCTCGATTTTCGCGCTAAACTCGAAACGGCCATGAAAGCGGTATTAACCCAAAAGAAGCTGTTTTTCTCCCTAGAATGGGAAAGCCAAACCTTAAAAAAACATAAAATACTGCTGGCGGAATTGGTCAATAAACAGGTTCGGCTGATCACCTTACTCGAATTGTTGCCTTTGAGTCGCTGGCAGGAAGCCGACAAAGAGGCTTACCACCAAATCAATCGCGTCGCCGCCGAGCTGACCGCCCATCTTCAAAGGCTGAGTGAATTTGTCGCAGGTAAAACCGCATCTTTACCCACACTGCCCACCGCCCTAGGGCAAGAGTTGCAACTCAGATTACAACTCAGCTTGGCCGCCCAGACACCGAATTCGGCCCCTTTAGCAAATGAAGTCGCGCAGGGATTTGCCCTCACGGGATACGGCTGGCTTATCTATCAACTCGCCATCGCCGTCGAAGCCCTCTACGCCGATATCGAGATTATCGAAATCGCCTATCGCGGACAAACCGTGTTACACAAAACTGCCAAGCGTTCATAAGCCGTTACCACGGGGAATCACAGCTAAAAATCACTCTCGCGAACCAAGATAACCCCTTGACCGCCCTTGCGTTAACGGGGCGTTTAATGAAAAGATACCGTCCTATTAAAAATTCGATATCTGGACTCTTTTCATGCGCTTATTTTCCCTCTCCGTTATCGCCATTGCCTGCCTTTCTGCCGGCAGTCTCTACACTGTCGATGCTGTTGCCAACGAGGCAAAAACCTTAGCCAAAACAGCTCAAGCATCTACTGAGTTGTCGGCCTCAACGCCAGTCGCTGCGGCGCAAACCGTTACCGACAAAACGCCAGTTGAAACCCCAGTAGCAACAGCGCCAGAGGATGTGAATCCGGCTGCGAATACCCAAGCAACCGAACCCGCTGCGACTGTCGCAACCTATGCCACCACTGTAGCGCCAGAGCCCGCGCCGACTCCTGAGCGAACCAACACCTTTGTCAACGATGCCATTTTACCGCCGAGCATCACTTGGCATGGCGCCAGCGAATCGCTCATGTTAAGTGTTGATAGCGAGTGGGCGACGCCGTTTGAGCAAAGTGGCGGTATTGAAAGTCCAAGCTACGATGCCACTATCGCTTGGCTCGACAAACTCGCGGGCGAGACCGATAAATTACAAAAGGTGAGCCTAGGTAAGAGCCCACAGGGGCGCGATATTTGGATGTATATCGCCAGCAGTGAAGGCATTAATGAGTCGGCACGCCTCAAGCAAAACACTAAACCAACTGTGTTAGTGCAAGCGGGGATTCATGCCGGAGAAATCGACGGTAAAGATGCCGGCATGATGCTGCTACGCGACATTATTAAGGGCGATAAAAGCGCCCTGCTGGATAAAGCCAACCTCTTGTTTGTGCCTATGTTTAGTGTCGATGCCCATGAGCGCAGCGGCGAATTTAATCGTGTGAATCAACGCGGTCCTGTGAATATGGGCTGGCGCACTACCGCAAATAATCTCAACCTTAACCGCGATTATGCCAAGGCCGATACCTTAGAAATGCAGCACATGCTGCGCGCAATCAACGTCTGGCAGCCTGACTTGTATATCGACGTGCATGTCACCGACGGCATCGACTATCAATACGATGTCACCTTTGGTTATAACCTAGCCCAAGGGTTAAGCCCAGCCAGTTACCGCTGGCTCGAAAACAGCTACAGACCCGCGGTTGAAGCGGCATTAACCGAGCAAGGCCATATTCCCGGCCCGCTGATTTTTGCCGTGGATAACGCCGATATCACCAAAGGCATGTCGCTGTGGAATCCTAGCCCACGCTTCTCTAACGGTTATGGCGATGCCCGCCATTTACCCACTATTTTGATTGAAAACCATAGCTTAAAACCCTTTAAGCAAAGGGTGCTCGGCACCTATGTGATGCTGGAGCAAACCCTCAAAACCGTGGGTGAACAGGCGACTAAACTGAAGAGTGCAATTCAAGAGGATAAATATCGCGCTTCACCGCTGATCACCCTCACGTGGAAATCGGCACCGCTCGCAAAAGGTTGGGACTTTAAGGGTATAGATTACCAGCTAGAGCAGAGTCCGATTAGCGGCACAGAGGTGGTGCGCTGGAGCGGTCAACCTAAGCTGTACCCCAACTTGCCCGTGATCGCCGAGACTGTGCCCGATATTAAAGTCACTCGTCCGAGTGCTTACTATATTCCGGCTCAATGGACGCAGGTGATTGATCGCCTGAACATACACGGCATCCGCATGACGCGCCTGACCAAACCGACCGAGTTGAAATTACAGCAGTACAAACTCAGCAATCCTGTGTTTAACACTAAGGATTTTGAGGGCCATCAAACGGTCAAAGCCGAGTCAGAGTTGACGAAAGTCAGCACCACTCTGCCCGCTGGCACCATTAAAATCAGCACAGATCAACCTCTGGGCGATCTGGCGGTTTTACTGCTGGAGCCGCAATCACCTGATTCCTTGCTGCAATGGGGTTTCTTTAATCCTATCTTCACCCGCACTGAATACATTGAAGATTATGCGGTTGAGCCGCTGGCGGCCAAGATGCTAAAAGATGATCCTAAGCTGCAGGCTGAGTTCGACAAGGCACTGACCAACGCCGAATTTGCCGCCGATCCCGAGGCACGCCTGCGCTGGTTCTATGAACGCAGCCCTTACTACGATAACCGTTACCTTAAGTATCCGGTTTACCGTAGTCGTTAATCCTCGCCAACACAAACGGCTAGGATTACGCGGGCTTACGAGCACTTATGCTATACACCAAGGGCACATTCTGCCCTTGGTGTGTTAACACATAACGACCATCGGCTTGCGCTTCGAGCCCTTCGAAACAGTTGTACGGGCTGAAATCAAATTCGTGGAAGAACTCCAACACTAAGCCCGCCTGCAATAACGCATTGATCACTTCCGATAAACTGTGTGACCAACACATTAAGGTTTGCTGATCATCACCGGCATTTTCGGTATAAGTGCCTTCCTGCTCTATATCTGGCTCACCCCGATTAAAATAGCTATAACCATCGAACAACTGCTGCGCCGGATGAAACTCGGCCATGTAAAACTGTCCGCCGGGTTTTAAACAGTCAGCAACCGTCTGCGCCCACAGGGTTAAATCTGGCAGCCACACAATGGCACCATAGGACGTAAAAACAATATCTTGCGGCTCAACCTTGCTCGCCACACTGTAAACATCGCTACAAATAAACTCGGCGGACAATTGTGTCTGCTGCGCCAGCTTTTGTGCTTCATCAATCGCCACCTCAGACAAATCAACGCCCAGTACTTTAGCGCCCATGCGCGCCCACGACAGGGTATCTAAGCCAAAATGGCATTGCAGATGCAGCAAGCTTTTCCCTGCCACATCCAGCTCGCTAAGCTCGATTTCCCGTAATGAGCAATTCCCACGCAGGAAGCCCGCCACATCGTAAAAATCCGAGGTTAAATGTACCCGAGTGCGCGCATCCCAAGCCGTCTTGTTCGTCGTTAAATAATCCATCTGCATCCCTTCTTATGTTTTTTGTATTTTTTGTATTGTCTGTATGTTTGCTCGGCCAGACCTATGAGGCTCAAGCTAACTCAATAAATGAGCAATTTCACTAATCTGTGAGTAAATCCCTCATTAGGCGGACATGTCCACACAGCCAAGCGCGGACACTTTTATTTTAAATCATTGATTATAAATGAAACTTAAAATTGGCATGGGCTGTGCAATGTCTTATCCATCGCAAGACGACTCAGCACTCACACGAATAACGAGTGCCAGATAAACAAGGAAGCTAACATGTCACTACGCCCATTTATATTCACCCTCGCTTTTATATTGGTGTTTACCGCAGGGGTATCGCTCACCGGCTGCATTATTAATGTCAACGCCGCTGGCATGCCGGATTTAGACCACCAGCAACGCGAACTCACACTCGATAGCCAAGACTTGCAAGGCCTGATTGCCGAGACTGGCGCAGGCAGCCTCGAAATTATCGGTGTCGAAGGCCTTACCCAAATTAAACTCGTCGCCGACATCTATAGTAATAAGGACGGTAACGACGACAGCAAAGTCATTCTCACCCTTGAGAAAAAGGCTAACAAAGCCAAACTCAAGGCCGATTTTGAACAAAGCGGTTTTAATAATTACTCGCCCTATATCGATCTAAAACTTCAATTGCCTGCGAATTTAGCACTGGATATCGATGACGGCTCAGGCGCCATTTTGATCAGCAAGATGACAGCAGATATCAATGTCAAAGACGGTTCAGGCGAACTCATCATCAACGGCGGTAACAATGTCAGCATTGATGATGGCTCTGGTGATATTGAAGTCAGTCAAATCAACGGCAACCTAACCGTTGAAGATGGCTCTGGTGCCATCAAGGTGATTGATGTTCGCGGCAATATCGCCATCGATGACGGTTCAGGCAACATCGAAGTCGCCAATGTGCAGAGCCCAGTGACCATCACAGATGGCTCAGGCAACATTAATGTCTTTAATACTAAGGGATTAACGATTCTTGCGGCAGGTTCTGGCGATGTGAAATTTAACAAAATCGACGGCCCAGTAAGCATGGAATAACGCGCCGCTTTACCACTCTATACCCAAAGGTTTTACTAACTTCCCGGCGTAGAGACTGATGTTGCAACGGTTCCCAGCCAAGATGTCAGTCTTCTACCCACCCTTTTAAGCTTGTGCCCGACTTATGCATTTATGCCACTAACCCCTTGTAGTGGCATCTTTTTAGCTCTCGATTCTTACTTCTCCAACCACAATGCAGGCCAGTCGTTGGTAAAGTTTTACCTATTTGTCTTTTCGGAGCAAAATTTGACTATGGATGTCTCGATATACTCGTATTTATTATTCAAGCCAAAGCTAAATTATCTACCACTCATTTCTACTAGCATTTGACGTCATGATTTTTTTGACTTTCTTGAAGAAAACTGTTTGAACCTCAGATGGTTGGCCGCCTACATTTATTATTTCTGAAATTAACTCTATTGAGGATGTTCTTTGTGCCTCAGAAAAGCTCTCTAGTGAAAGTTTTAATACTTTCTCAGGTGCTTGAAAAACATCTTCTCCTGATCCTAAAAGATAAACACTTGCACCAATCAGTTGTACAGCATCTTTTTCAGACTGATTGAACGTCTTTTGAAATATAACCTTTAGTTTTTCTTTTTCTTCAATTGAAAGATCACCGTCAATTTTCGCTGCTGCAGTTGCTATCAAAGCAATTGCATCAATTGGCTTATTAAGACCATAGGCGGGATGTCCAGTTGATTGCTTTAACCATGCGCGGCGACGCTGCCAAGCCCACGGGTTAAACCAGCCTATGTCAATCCCCAATCTATCCAATGCAAAAAGCACTGTTGCTAATGCCGTTAAAAATCCAATAATAATATGCACAATAATTCCTTTATTATTCGAATGCAGAACTAAAAGACATTACTTAAGTTCGAAATATACTTCGTTTGTAATTATCCAGTAACAAGAAAAGTGGTCATAAACAGGATCATTACAGACATCCAATCTTGAAGTTCCATTTTCCACTTTTTAGCTAAGTTTATCGAGACACCTCTTGTGAAATTTTTGATGTCGCGATAACTATTTGTGTCAATCCGGACTTTTGTAGTAAAACTATCACTTAACATCGAGATCAAATACCACACTGATAGATGCTGAAAAAACCATATTCTCCTGCAGATATTGCCCTGTCACTTGAGGTTTCCCCATACGTGAACCAATTCGCTCGATTCCATTGTTGGCACCATAACGGCCAATGCTGTCATCTGTTGAAGAACCAATGCTGTAAATTTTGCCAATAGTAGCCCCAAAAGCGTTCGCCAATAGACTTCCTCTTTCTTTAGCATCTGCAACAGCCAAGGCTCTAGCCTCATTTTTAAGCTCAGCCTCTTTCGAGGATTTCAGCTCAACGCGTGTGATTTCATCAAGTTGTACACTTAAGGCAAAATCCATAAAAGCGTTTAGATGTTCTAAGTTATTGAGGGTCACTTTTAAATTGCGACTAGCTCGGTAACCATCAAGCACACGTTTTTCATTATCACCGAAGGAATACTCGGGCGCTGTCGAGATTGAGGACGCAGAAACATTTTTCTCATCGACATTAAATTTGCCAAGGCCTAACAAAAGCTTGTTAACCCTATCATCTGCATCATTTTTAGCTTCGGCACTACTCGCTTTTAAGCTTTCCACCTCAAGATAGACCACTGTATATACTGAGACACCCATTGTTAAATTTTGCAACGTAACGACAGAATGCAGGCTAACAGAATACTCAGTGGTTAACGGGATTAAGCACTGACATGGAAGTGACCGTTGACGGCATGGATGCCGTCGTCGAGCCTATAGGGATATATTCACGGCGTGTCACTGGAATGACAGTGCTTAATCATTACACGTGTACACCAATGATTTAGCTCTTTTATCTCGCACTATCTATATTCAGCAGATTCAATCAATGCCAGCTTTTGACTACGGCTTAACTTTTTAACTGCGATCTCACGTCGCAGTGCATCGCCGTGACTACCAACCTGCTCTTGATACATCAGCGTTAATGGACCTTTACCGCGCAGATACTTAGCGGATTTGATGCTACCCGACTGATGCTCGCTAAAGCGTCGCGCTACGTCAGTGGTGACACCTGTGTATAAATGCCCATTGGCACAGCGGACGACATACAAGTACCAGAGAGATGATGACTTTATGGGTGTAGGCTTCAGAGGTGCAGGATTTAATGGTACGGGATTCAGCGAAGCTTCTGTCACTGCATCTTTGGCAATGACAGCACTAGTCACTGGGGCAAGTGCGTCTGCCCCCAGTGACTCATGTTGCTGTAAAGCGCCTATGTCCGTATTGCCTAGGCTGACGGCTGATTCGGTCACTTACGAATGACCTACTTCGCCATACCTAACAGACTCAAGAAGAACGCATATTCTTGGGCTGTGTCTTGGTATTGGCGATAACGACCACTCTTACCACCATGGCCGGCTTCCATATCCACGTTAAGTAACAAGACTTTATCGTCACTCTTGTACCATTGGTTTTTAACATCGCGCAGCTTAGCCACCCACTTGGCGGGTTCAAAATACTGCACCTGTGAATCATGCAAACCCGTCGTCACTAACATGTGTGGGTATTCTTGCTCAGTGACATTGTCATAAGGCGAGTAACTCAGCATATAATCGAAATAGGTTTTCTCGTTCGGATTGCCCCACTCATCGTACTCATTGGTCGTCAGCGGAATCGACTCGTCCAGCATAGTGGTCACCACATCAACAAACGGCACATGGGCTGCGATGGCAAAATACTTGTCCGGCGCTTGATTAGCAATTGCGCCCATTAGCAAACCACCCGCGCTGCCGCCAGAGGCGACGACCTTGTTTTTATCGCCATAACCTTGTGCCGTTAATGCCGTGGTTACATCGATAAAATCATGGAAGGTGTTTTGCTTATTCAACAGCTTACCGTCGTCATACCAAGGGCGGCCGAGCATTTCTGAACCGCGCACATGGGCGATGGCATACACAAAACCGCGATCGAGCAGACTGATAACGGATGAAGAAAAGTCTGGTTCAACTGTGTAACCGTAAGATCCATAACCATATTGATACAGAGGGTTAGTGCCGTCTTTGTTGAATTTATCTTTACGATACACCAAAGAAACAGGCACTTTTACGCCATCACGAGCGGTAATAAACACACGTTCGGCACGATATTGGCTGGCATCGAAGCCGCCTAAGACTTGATCTTGTTTCAATAAATCCCGTCTATCGGGATTCACCAGCGAATATTCGTATACGGCTTCTGGCGTTGTCAGGCTAGAGTAGAAAATGCGTAACTTATTGCTGTCTTGCTGAGAATTAACATCTAACCCCATCACATAGGCAGGCTCATCAAAGCTCAATTCGAAGGGCTTTTGACCGTTGAATGGCATCACTTTAATGCGCGTTAGGCCATTTTCGCGGGTCTGAATAATCAGATAGTCCTTGAGCACTAACTCGTCTTCGATACGGGCATTGGGGTTATGCGCAACCACTTCTTGCCACTTAGATTTGTCCGCCGCATCTTTAATGGCGACCTTCATCAAACGGAAGTTTGTCGCCTGCCAGTTGGTAAGAATGTAATAAGTATCACCCAGCTTAGACACGCTGTATTCGTGACCTTCTTCCCGCGCTAACACTGGCTTGAATAAACCCAAAGGATCCTTGGCATCGAGCACTGACACTTCGCTCGTTGTGGTGCTCTCTTGGAACAACACAATTTGCGATTCATCTAAGGTTTTGCCCAGCGAGATATAAAAAGAATCGTCTTGTTCTTCATACACTAACACATCGCTCGACTGCTTAGTGCCCAACTCATGGCGATACACTTGGTAGCCAAGTAAGGTCTGCAAATCTTTGGCGATATAGAACACATGTTTGTTGTCGTTCGCCCACACCACTCGACCTTCAGTGTTTTCAAGCACGTCGACGATCATGTCACCCGAGGCCAAATCTTTAAAATAGATGTGGTATACACGGCGGCTGAGGACGTCTTCGCCAAAGGCCAACATGGTTTCATCTGGGCTGACACTCGCGCCGCCTAAGCCATAAAACTCATGGCCCTTAGCTCGCTCGTTAACATCCAGCATCACTTGCTCAACGCCATCGGCGCCCTTACGGCTGATTAACGGATATTCGCCGCCTTCTTTATAACGACTGTAATAGCTGTGCTGGTGCCATTGGTACGGCACGCTCGACTCATCGGCGACTAAGCGCTCAGTTAATTCTTTAAAAAGGCCATCTTGCAGCGGCTTTAAGGGTTTGAAATAAGCCGCAGTGTAGCGATTTTCGGCTTCGAGATGGGCCAACACTTTAGGATCTTTGCGTTCATCGTCACGCAGCCAATAGTAATCATCGGTGCGCGTTACGCCATGCAAAGTCATCACATGGGGAATTTTTTCAGCAACTGGGGCGGGTACTTGCCCTTTTGAGGTCGAACAACCGGATAACAACATGGCAATACCTAAAGTTAGCAGCAGAGATCGCATTTATACGTCCTTGTGACGTCCATAACGACCGTCGCAGAATGCAACGGCAAGTCAATAAGCTTATGTGTTCAATATGATAGTGGTCAGGTGTGCACTAGCGCAAACATTGAACGCGAGAAGTTGCCATTCACGGTAAATAAGAGCAACATAACCGCGTTTTTGAGCGCAAACGGCTCAAAAGCAAATTCTCAGGGCGGGGTGAAACTCCCCACCGGCGGTAAATGGGTAACAGCGAAGTGATTATTTTACTGAGCATCCCCAAAGCCCGCGAGCGCCCGAAATCACTTTCGGGGTCAGCAGATCTGGTGCCTTAGATTTTGCCGAGTGCAAAACTGACTATTCCAGAGCCGACGGTAATGGACTGTTTGCTTTAATGGCGACAGTGCTGAGTCCGGATGGAAGAGAATGTAAGACAACACCTTGTGGTATTTAAGTGCAACGCGCTTATGTATCGCAGTGTTAGCCTCATGTTTTGCAATAACTTCACCCCAAAGTGAAGTGATATTGCTACAGCAAAATCGAGCCATTAGGTTTGATTAGGTTGTATTTCTGCACGCCCTGATTCTGGATATTCCAATGTCGTATTTTTTAAGGATATTAACCATGAATCAGTCTTTACTTGCTCCTTTTGGTACTGCTATCGAACGCGTTGAAGCGGGTCTTAATGCCCTGCGTCAAGGCCAAGGTGTGTTAGTGGTCGATGACGAAGATAGAGAAAACGAAGGCGATTTAATTTTCGCTGCCGAGACGCTGACGAACGCCCAAATGGCCATGCTCATCCGTGAATGTAGCGGTATTGTTTGCCTGTGTTTACCCGATGAAAAAGTCAAAGCCCTCGAACTGCCTGCTATGGTCGAGCACAACTCGAGCCAATACGGCACGGCTTTCACTGTAAGTATTGAAGCAACTGTCGGTGTAACGACTGGGGTTTCTGCCGCTGACCGCGTGACCACCATTAAAGCCGCGATTGCCGACAACGCTAAGCCAAGCGATCTCGCTCGCCCTGGCCATGTGTATCCACTTCGCGCCCAACCGGGCGGCGTGTTAACTCGCCGCGGCCATACCGAAGGCACGATCGATTTAGTGCAACTCGCTGGCTTAAAACCCGCAGGTGTATTGTGTGAAGTCACTAACCCAGACGGTACTATGGCGCGTTTACCCGAAATTATCGCCTTCGGCGCACTGCACAATATGCCTGTGCTGACGATTGAAGACATAGTGGTCTACCGTAAATCGCTACTGGCGAAGGTCGGTTAAGTCAGACCTCAATGGCCTAAACTTAGGTCATTAGCTAAAAAATAAAGGACGTTTCGCTGCGGCAAACGTCCTTTTTATTGGGCGTTATTTGCAGCCCAACTTCGCCTATCCCACTTTTTATATCTTCCCTGAATCACTGCCCATGGAACATGAAATAAAGTCATTCTTTCGAATGGCAAAAACTGTCTCACATCACAGACAAATGAAATGTTTGTTTGATAGGCACAAAATATGCTAATAAAAATAGCTGTTTAGCTCGATATATAACAATTTGCTTAATTTCGTGACCTAGATTAGATATCCATAAACTAAAGGTCGCGGTGACTGGCCGCCTATGTTAAATATTCTCACCCTGTGCCTAGTTCCATTTTCAACTCAAGTTCAACGTGATGACGTTGAATTTCTTTTTTTGACTAGGCGAACGAGTGGAGTGATCTTTAATGCCGTCAGCGTTACACCACCTTAGTTTGAAGCAAAAGCTCATACTATTTTCGCTTGTCCCCTTGTTGATGATGAGTTTTTTTATCCTGACGCGCATGCATGGCTTAATAAATGAATCACACTCGGCCAAGCACAACCATCTTGCGGTGCAGGCGACGGTACACATCACCGAATTACTGTATCAGTTGCAGAACGAATATGGTCTGAGCACCAATCAACTGCCCGCCGATAACGCGCTAGTCACGCAACAACAGGCGACCTCCAAAGCTCTCGATACGTTACTTAACAGTGAACCTTTAGCCCACCTCAGTGAGTCGCTCGATCCTAAGAGTATTGAAGCCAGTCAGATGAACGCATTATTAGATGCCATCACACTCACAGGCCACAGACTCGCCAACGCACGTCAAACTCTTGCGAGCGAAACACAAGGCTCGTTTAGTGATCTCTATAGTCAACTGCACACTCAGCTATTACAGCTCATTCAACTATTGCAGTTACAAACCAACGAAATCAGCCAATCCCGCGCCTATACCGATTTAATAAACTTGCTGATGGTGCAAGAACTCGCCGTAAAAGAACGTAGCGCGATCAATCATTTGCTGCTCAGCGACTCACTCAATTTGAATGATTACCGCACCATAGGCTCCTTCATGTATGAATATGGCCGAGCTGTGATGCACGCGAGCAGTGCCGCGATTTCCGATAGAAAATCGTTACTGAAAAACCTGCAAGATTCGCCAGAGAATCAACGTATTCTGCAAATTAGCCAACAAATCGAGCAACAAACCCGCATTAGCGCACTGGCACAGAATATTAATGCCAACTTAGGTTACGGTGGCTTAATGGGGAGTTTTCAGGACTATCTGCTGAAGGGCGATGACGTTTCACTGCAAAAATTTAATGATGCGCTAGCGAACATTCACCTCAACTTAGATGAACTCAATCACGAAATTCGCTTTCTCCCCGAATTTAAGTCGGCGCTGAAAACCATTGAGAACAGCGTAGATCAATACCAGTTCAGCATGGTCAAGCTAAAGCAACTGCGGCAGCAAGGTTTGCCGATGGCGGAGATCAACGCCATCGCGCAAGTCCCAGCCAGTGAGGACAAGTTAAGCCAAGCGATGACACAGCTGTTAATGCCGCCACACCCGATTGACAGCCAAAAATGGTGGGGACTCACCACAAAGCGTATCGAACAACTGCATCAACTCGCCAAGGACATCACCCAGACCATGGCGCAGCAGAGCGAGTATCAACAAAACCAAGCCCTGACCTTCCTCGGCTTGTACTTGTTATCAGCCCTATTTACCGCAACCGTTACACTCTGGCTCGGACAGAAGATCATTCGCAACTTTATGGATAAAATCACTAAGATTGCCAATGATATGCAGCAAATGGCGGAAGATCCCAAGCTCAATATCAATATCCGCGTCTCAGGTACCGATGAACTGGCTCGCATGGCTCGCGCCATGAACCGCATGATCAGCGAACGGCAGAAGGCAAACCATGCTCTCACCCGCGCCGCTGCGGTATTTGACTATTCTGCCGAGGGCATAATGGTGACTGATGCCGACAACCATATCGAACTGGTCAATCCGGCTTTCTGCAATATTACTGGCTATACATTGGAAGAAGTGAAAGGCCGCAGTCCATCCCTTCTCAGTGCTAACCGTCACCCACAGCACTTTTACACCGCCATGTGGGAGTCGCTGCAAACAGAAGGAAAATGGGAGGGCGAGGTTTGGAATAAGCGCAAAAATGGCCAAGTGTATCCCGAGTATTTAGCCATTACTGTGGTGCGAAATGAGCAGGGGAAAATAATCCAACACATTGGTTTATTTATGGATATCAGTAAGCGTAAGCAATATGAGCAAGATCTTTGGTATCAAGCCAACTTCGATGCGTTAACGGGCCTGCCTAATCGTAAGTTGTTTAATGAGCGCCTGCAGCACGAAATCCATGTGGCGCAGCATGACTCACGCAAACTGGCGATTCTGCTGATTGACTTAGACCAATTCAAATACATCAACGATGTGCAAGGCCATGCCACGGGCGACTTATTACTTAAAGATGTGGCCAAGCGCTTAGAAAGCATTGCGGGTAAAACCGACTTTATCGCCCGCATCGGGGGGGATGAATTTGTGCTTATATTGCCGCGACTGACTAACGAACTCGCCATCGAACACATGGCAACGCGTATTATCGAAACCTTAGGCATACCATTTGACTTAAATGACCGCGAGATCCAGATTTCAGCCAGCTTTGGTATCGGCGTCTATCCCGAAGATGGCCTCGATGTCAGCTCACTCACCCGCAATACCGAAACCGCCATGTATCAAGCCAAAGATGCGGGACGGAATAATTTTAAATACTTCACCGCGGGTATGAATCAAGCCATGTTCGCCCGGATGGAATTAGAGCAACGCCTGCGCCGCGCCGTGGCACAAAATGAATTTGCCCTGCATTATCAACCCATAGTGGATATGCAAACTGGAGTGGTCTGCAGCGTCGAAGCCCTTATCCGCTGGCAAGACCCCGACTTTGGCCTGATCCCACCAGATCAATTTATCCCGCTGGCCGAAGAAACCGGACTGATAGAACCTATGGGCGAATGGGTGCTCAACCAAGCCATGCATGATTTGAGGCAGTGGCAAAAAAGTGGCCTAAAAATCAATGTCGCGATTAATGTTTCCGGTCGCCAATGCATCAACACCCGCGGCATGGGATTCGACCAAGTGCTGCAGGAATGCTTTAACCGCCACCATGTAAACCCGCGCAATGTGCATATTGAGATCACTGAGAGCATGCTGATGGGCGATGCCAGCCATTGCTTGAGCACGCTAGAATCGATTCGCCATTTAGGCTCGCAAATCTATATCGATGACTTCGGTACAGGTTATTCTTCCCTGAGTTATTTGAAGAAATTCCCGATTTCTGTGATTAAAATCGACCGTAGCTTTGTGGAAAATGCCCTCGAAAGTAACGCTAATGCTAACTTAGTCAAAGCTATCGTCATGATGGGGCAAAGTCTCGAAATGGAGTTAGTGGCCGAAGGCATAGAAACCGAGGCCCAGTGGCACTTCCTGCGGGATCTAGGTTGCCACTTTGCCCAAGGATATTTGATCTCTAAAGCACTGCCCTTCGACGAGATCACGCCCTTGCTGCACATCAAGCACACAGCACTGCTTAACCACGATTACCAAGATAGATGCGTGAATATCTAAGATGCTGAAAGCTAGCAACTAATAGCAAAAAGAATTGAAGAATAAATAGCAAAAAAGCAGCCTAGGCTGCTTTTTTGTGGCAAATAAAACGGACTTAAGCCTGTGGTTGGCCTTGACCGTTCATTATGCTTTCGCCGCCCTTAGAGGCTAACTTAGCTAAATCTTTATCAATAAAGAACAGCGCCTTACCATCTTCACCCACTAAACGTATCTTATCGACAATCGACTTAAACAGCTTTTCTTCTTCGTGCTGCTCGGCCACATACCATTGCAGGAAGTTGAAGGTTGAATAGTCTTGATTCGAAAAGGCAGCATGGGCCAAGGCATTGATCTGACTGGTAATCAACTGCTCATGTTCATAGGTGAGTTCGAACAGAGCCAGCAGCGAATCAAACTGTGACTGTGGCGCTTCGATAGCCCCTAACAAAGGTAAGCCACCGGTTTCACTCACATAAGTGAACAGACGACGCATATGGCCCATCTCTTCGTCCGCGTGCTCACGCATAAACTTAGCTGCACCTTCAAATCCCTGATCTTCACACCATGCGCTCATTTGCAGGTATAAATTTGAGGAGAAGAACTCCATATTAATTTGTTCATTCAACTTTTCGATCATAGTGGCTGACAGCATAGTAAATCCTCTTTTGCATTCGAACTGAATCATGGGGCACATTGTCATCAAGGGGGTCGACAAAAGCAACAAAATTTACCTTTAGATTTTTAGCTAAGTTAATGATTCATTGATAAAAATGATTTTCATTTGTCCAGCGACTCGCGTTCAGCCTTCGACTTAGCTGCGCAAATTGCGTTACTTCTTGCTAGGGTATCATCCAAAGTGGCAGGAAAAACTGACTGGCCTATCACAGAAACTCACATGCAAATCATAGCCATCGCCGATCACCGTGGCATAATAGCCAATCATAGTCAGGTGGAAATTCATTCAGCGTCATCACGACCCATTGCATATAAGGCAGACCCTCATGTCCGTAAAAGCCGATCCTTGTTCGCAACCTAGCTTAATGCATCCAGATCAAGCTATTCCCCTTTTGCTCGAACAAGTTAGCCCAGTGTCAGACACCAAAGTCGTATTGCTTCCCCATGCCCTTGGCCGCGTCCTTGCCGAAGATCTCGCTTCCTGCATCGACCAGCCCCCCTTCGACAACTCCTCCATGGACGGTTACGCCTTCCGTTTTGTCGACTTGAATACGCAAACCAATCACACCTCATTGCGCCTTATCGGCACTTCGTTCGCCGGCCATGGTTTTGAAGGTGAAGCCAAACCTAATACTTGCATACGGATCATGACGGGCGCGCCCGTGCCTGCGGGTTATGACACAGTACAAATGCAGGAAGAAGCCAAAGTTGAAGGTGAGATTATTCATATTCGCCATCCTAAGGCGCAAGGTGCCAATGTGCGTTGCCGTGGCGAAGAGCTGACCCAAGGCACTAAAGTACTTACTGCTGGTATTGCAATTGGCGCCGCCGAGCTCGGCGTGTTAGCCACTATTGGTATCAGCCAAGTACGAGTCTATCGTCAACTTAAGGTGGCGTTTTTCTCCACGGGTGACGAACTGCGTCCGGTTGGCAGCGAACTCGCGCCAGGGCAAATTTACGATTCAAACCGTTACTCGATTCAAGGTTTACTCAGCCGCGCTAATGTTGAATGGCTCGATTTAGGCGTGATTGCCGATGATCCTGAAGCCATACGTCAGGCATTTCGCCAAGCCGCCAGCCAAGCCGACATGGTGCTGACCTCGGGCGGCGTGTCGGTCGGCGAAGCAGATTTCACGAAACAAATTCTCGATGAAGAAGGCAAAATCACCTTCTGGAAACTCGCCATCAAACCAGGCAAGCCTTTCGCCATGGGCAAAATTGGCAAGGCGGTATTCTGTGGTTTACCGGGGAATCCCGTGTCTTCTATGGTGACGTTTTACAAACTCGTTTGGCCAATACTGAACAAGATGCAGGGTTTAACCCCAGTTGCACCTTTGATGTTAGACGCCACTCTGACAACACCTGTGCGTAAACAACCGGGCCGCGTCGAATATCAACGGGGCATTTTAAGCCGTAATGCACAAGGTAAACTCGAGGTTGCCATTACTGGTAGCCAAGGTTCTGGCATGTTGACTTCAATGAGCCTAGCGAACTGTTTCGTTTTATTGGAACAATTCCAAGGGGATACACCCGCAGGCACCCAAGTGACGGTCGAGCCCTTTAACAGCGTGCTCTGCTAGGAAAATCTCAATGAATGTGCCTGACGATATTCTCAGCGACAGCGAACTCTTAAGATACAGCCGTCAGATCTCCATCAAAGCCATGGATATCGACGGCCAAGAACACCTAAAACAAGCGAAAGTGTTGATGATAGGTGCAGGCGGATTAGGCTGCGCCGCTAGTCAATACCTCACAGTTGCAGGGATTGGCGAGCTGACCTTGGTCGATTTTGATCACGTTGAATTTTCTAACCTGCAGCGCCAAGTGCTGCATCAAGATGCCAATGTCGGCCAGCCAAAAGTCGAATCGGCCAAACAGAGCCTGAGTCAGCTCAATCCCTTTATTAAGATCAACATTATCAATGCAGTATTAGATGATCATGAGATTGACGCCCTTGTCGCCAATCACAATCTAGTGCTCGACTGCACCGATAATGTCAGTGTGCGCGAACAACTCAATCTCAGCTGCTTTAAGCATAAAGTGCCCTTAGTGTCCGCTGCGGCAATTCGCATGGAAGGCATGGTCACAGTGTTCGATTATTACAGCGAAACACCTTGTTATCATTGCTTTAGCGCCCTATTTGGCGAGCAACAACTCAGCTGCGTCGAGTCGGGCATCCTAGCCCCTGTCGTCGGCATGATAGGTTGCTTGCAGGCGGTTGAAGCCATCAAGGTGATCACTGGTATGGGTAAAACCTTAGCGGGCCGCATTTTGATGATCGATGCGATGACGATGGAGTTTCGTGAGATGAAACTACCGAAACACAGCAACTGCAGTGTCTGTGGTACTCAGGCTTAAGATATTCTCGCTTGAAAAACGGCTTTACTTGCCTTAACTTAGCCCAACGCTGGTGATGCTGAACGACCAGTTAACATAAGGAAATCACAAGGAAAACATATGGATTCGGAAAACAGTGTATTTGATCGTATGACCACAGACGATCCCATCGTTGGCGCAGGTATGTACAACCTCGTTATCGGCCTCACGCTGATTTGGGGTTTTGCGGTTAACTATTGGATGGTCACCAATATCGACCCAGAAGCGATTGCCAGCGTGAATCCTTGGATTTTCTTTATCGGCTATTTTGCCTCCTGTTTTTTCGGGATTTATCTGTTTCAAAAATCGAGCAATCCCGTGGTCAGCTTTATTGGCTACAACTTTGTAGTCGTCCCCTTCGGCTTAATTATCAATATGGTAGTCAGTCAATACGACCCTGAGTTAGTGACAGAAGCCATTCGCATTACTGGCCTAGTGACCATTGCCATGATGTGTTTAGGTACACTCTTCCCCGCCTTTTTCCAGAAAATTGCCGGTGCACTCACGATTGCTTTGTTGCTGGTTATCGTCGTCGAGCTGATTGAAGTGTTTATCTTTAATACTCACCACGGCATTTTAGATTGGATAGTGGTGCTGATTTTCTGCGGATATATAGGTTACGACTGGGGACGGGCGAATCAAATTCCGAAAACCATAGATAATGCCATCGATAGCGCAGCCGCTTTGTATATGGATATCATCAACTTATTCCTACGCATTCTGCGGATTCTAGGGCGTAAATAAGTCACCAAGGAGTGTCTATGAAAGTCCTATTACCGCTTGCCGCTACTTTACTGCTAGCACTCGTGGGTTGCGGCGAAGCTGAAATACCTGCTGCGCAAGTTAAGATTGCCAATCCCGCCTCTGAGTATTGCATCTCTGTCGGAGGCAGCTTGGCAATAGAGAAAACCGCCGAAGGTGAGCATGGCATCTGTACCTTGCCAAACGGTGAAGCCATGGAAGAATGGGCGTTATTCCGCCGCGATCATCAGGAAGAAAAGCCGCAGTAACAGTGGTTCTTTTTACCTTTAAAAAACAGGCGCCAATAATGGCGCCTGTTTTGTTATTGAGTAAACTGAAAATCTTAATTGGCTAAGTGTTCAGCGCGCCAGATTTTGCGTTTAGCGGCCGACTGAAAGCTCCACGCTAAGACCCGCGTAATTTTATTGCCTTGCTGCATTTCAATCGTCTTCACTGTATCGACGTTCAACTGTGCTAAGGCTTGATAACAAGGTTTCAGATTTTCTTGCTTCGACACTAGGCTAGTGAACCACAGGCATTGGTCTGCAAACATCTGACTCTCGCGGATCATGGTCGCCAAGAACTGTCGCTCTCCACCTTGGCACCAAAGCTCTGCCGCTTGACCACCGAAATTCAGCTTAGGTGCGGCCTTTACTGAGCTCCCCCGATTAAGCTGTAGATTATTCACCTTACGCTTTGTACCTTCGCTCGCTTCGGCCATAGAGGCATGAAATGGAGGATTACACAGGGTTAACTCAAAACGTTCTTCGGGCTGAACAATTCCCTTGAAGACCGCCTTGTCATCCGGTTGTAATCGTAAGCTTATCCGCCCTTGCAGCGCAGGGTTTTGCTCGATAATACTCTGCACATTGGTGAGTGAATGGGCACTGATATCCGAGGCAACAAATTGCCAGCCGTACACTTGGCAGCCCAATATGGGATAAATGCCGTTCGCGCCAGTGCCAATATCTAATACCCTCGCCTTACTTATGGCACATGACTTATCGCCTTCGGCTAACAGATCTGC
Organism: Shewanella baltica; assembly: GCF_900456975.1. Classification (NCBI taxonomy): domain Bacteria; kingdom Pseudomonadati; phylum Pseudomonadota; class Gammaproteobacteria; order Alteromonadales; family Shewanellaceae; genus Shewanella; species Shewanella baltica. The sequence continues at coordinate 5,013,884 of NZ_UGYM01000002.1, read as the reverse complement.
CACGTAATGCACATAATCGACGCGACCGGGAATAGGAGGACAAAGTGCACCCTGCGGAATATCCCAAGCTCCAATTCCATAGTGATGTTTGAGTAACGCCGCATTGAGGGTTTTAACTGCCAGCGGGTCGGCAAAATCTATCGATAGCGCGCCATAGGGCGTGGGCCGCACAAAGGTTTTCAGCTGAGGAAATGCACTGATTAGCGCCGGAAAATCATAGCCATTCAAGTGGGCATTACGCGGATGCAGGGCTTTTTTGATTTCAGTTCTGGCTCTGTCTTTGACTGGCTTTGCTCTGCCTTTACCTTCAGGTTTAGCCTGCTTGGGTGCTTTTTGGCGGGGGTTCGCTGCACGGCTTGCGGTTTTCGCAGTCGCTGATGGAACGGATTTCACGGCAGGTTTTGACATAGCAGCTCTTGTAACACAATGGGCCGAAATAAGTCAGCCCATAGAATAAGACAATGAATTAATCGTACAGATAAGAGGTAAAGAGTAAGTTTACAATCAAGGCCTTGCCCGCTTCTTTAGTGAGCAGATTATTGACCATATCAAAGCACTCACGACGGATTTCTTCACGGCCAGTGAGTGACTTAATCTTTTCTTCCGATTGATTACCTAACACTTCAACAATCGCGGCGCGTAATAGCGGATCGTGACGCTCAACGGTGACCAAATCATCTGGGCTCTTAACCATTAACTCGACGCTGATCTTCACAAAACCTAATTTCTTACGGTTAGAAATGTAGTTAGTGACGATTTCAGGCTCAAAACCATAGTAGGCGTACTCACCCGTAGGCGTCGCTGCAGGTGCCGCTTCTTTTTCATCGGCCGCATAAACACTGAAAACACTGGTAAACAGGATCAGACAGACTGAGAGTAATTTTTTCATAGCGGCTTACGGCTCCCTAAAAACAATAATGGTAATGGAAGAAACTTCCCAATCTATCTGCTCGCGTCGCGACATGCTAGACTGCCGACGTTTGCCTATATTGTAACGAGTATTTAATGAATGTGACTAGCTTAAGCTTCCCCTATGGTGAATCTATTCAGTGGTTTTGTGCCGAAAGCGCCAACAAACTCCCCAAATCGCCCTTGAAAGAATGGTTACTTGCCACTGGCAGCCTAACGCAAAAACTCAAAACTTGCTGCACTCAATTTGAAGTCAAAGTCCTTGGCGAAGGACTGCATGCGCCCTTAGATGGCGAATATCCCCAGCAAGGCTCAGTATGGATCCGCGAAGTGTTACTTTGCCTCGACTCAATCCCTTGGGTATTTGCCAGAACTTTGATCCCCGAAAAGTTAATGGCCGAGCGCCAAGCGGATTTCCTTGGTCTGGGCACCCGCCCCTTAGGTGAACTGCTGTTTAGCCAAGATCATTTTATCCCTGGCAGAATTGAAGTCGCCAGTTTTGAGACCTGTAGCCGCCTCGCGCATTTAGCCGAAAGTTTAGATCAGAGTGTCGAACATGAACTCTGGGGACGCCGCCGCTATTTTCATCACGGTGAACACGAAATGATCGTCAGTGAAATCTTTCTGCCTGCGGCCGAGCAAGCCATCCGTCAGTTGTGAATCCGAGTTTTAGCCAAAGCTTGCTTTAATGACTGATGACAAATAAAAATGCCTCTAAATTAGAGGCATTTTTGTTCTGCTATCACGCGATTAACTTAGCGAATATTTAACTGGCGACGCCAAGTCAATAAGCTAAGGAAAGCAAGGCTCAACCAACCTAGACTACCACCGCCAGAACTCTCATTCGCCGGCGGAGTCACCGGAGGTGTGACTGGCGGCGTAACTGGTGCAGTAACGGTCACTGTCAGACTACTAATATCTTTAGTATTTTGCGCATCTGTTACTGTAAGCGTCACAGTATAAGAGCCTGCGCTTGCGTAGGTATGGGTTGGCGAAGCCGCTGCACTTGTGGTGCCATCACCAAAATCCCAAGCGTAGGTTAATGCTCCCGCACCACCATTGACATTACTGGTGAAGTTTACAACTAATTGATTGGCTGTATTAGTAAAACTGACTTTTAACGGCGCTACAGCATCAGAATTTGCATTTGCTAACCGAATAACCGCTGTGCTGTTATTACTGGCTTGCGATAGTACCTGCATCGTCAAACCTAACTGCTGCAATACCATACCTGACTGGGGTTGTAGCGGCGCACTGTAATCTAGACTGTCATCAAACAGGCTGACAGCATCGCGATTATTGTCACCAGCATAGAAGGTTTGTTTTACTGTGCTAAAGGCTGCATCGCGGATTTGTACCTCGGTAGAGCGAGTGCCAATCAGGTTTTGGTCAGCATCAATCACGCCAATCAAGCCATGGCCCGCATGATCCGAGACATTATTGTCACTGTAACCAAAATCTTCTAACCAGACTAATACACCAGGATCAAAACTTGCCACGTTTAAGCCAGCATCGACACCGTTATGGCTACGCAGTTGGATAAGATAGCGAGATGCTGGCCCAGGACGTGAGTCCTTAATCCGACTATAACCATAGAACGTCACTTTATCCGCAACTTCGGCGTTATCACTATAGAACTCAGTGGTATTTTGTTTAACGCTGATGTTATCGAGAGTGATACCTGACCCTCCGGTATAGTCATCGGTGACATAATTGATCTCGACCGCAATCGTTTTCCCTGAATAGGCAGATAAATCATACTCTAACGTTACCCAAGCATCATTGCCCTCCGCCTGAGCAATCGCAGACGACTCGCCTGTAATGATATGGCGAGCGCTATTTACCCCATTGTTAAACTTAGTGTGATTACCCGCAATAGCCTCACCATCCACTTTCACTTGCATGTAGTCATAGTCACGCTCAATACTCCAACTGGCTTTCATACTCAGGATCAGTTTATCTGTCGTGACTGCGGGCAAAGTAACATTGAAATTCATGCTGTTATTCAGCATATCCCCTTGACCAGAATAATACTGATAACTGCCCTGATAAGGTGCTTTAAAGGGGATTGGCGTTGGAGGAAGTGGAATGGATATCTGGTTAACCGCCTGATGATTAACCGCCTCATTCAAGGTCACATCCATGCCAGATTTTGGAATACTATCTAAACTGATTTCACGTTCATTCAACCACTTACCTTTATATCTTTCCTGTAGGTAAGAGCGCGCATAGGGACTAAAGCCACTCGGCTGGGCACCAGCGATAGCACCAGCCCAACTTCCACCAGACATCAAAGACCATAACCCTACAGGCGAGCCGTCTTTATTATCATTTTCAGTGGTATCGTATTCATCTGGCAGACCTAAATCATGGCCAAATTCGTGGGTACACACACCCGTGGCCGCATCGATAGGCTGAATGGTATAACCGAATACTTTTTTATCCGTACCAGGAAGCGCATAGCCATTGGTTGCTTGGTCAACAAAAAATCGATGCGACCAAATTGCACTCGCGCCTAAAGCTCCACCACCGGCTTCTTCACCTATGCTAGAGTGGAAAATCATCACATGGTCGATAATGCCATCGGGCTCGTTGTAATTACCGTTGTTGTTCAAGTCATTTTGGTCTTCAACATCATAGCTAGCCAACTCTGCAGGAGACATATTCGCGACGGCTTGAGATACGGCTTCTTTTACCAATTGTTCGACCTGTGAATCACTACGAGTATCTGGATCATTAGCACCATAGTATTCGGCATTTTGTGAGGCGGTATACCAACCCTTTACATCCCCAGTAAAGGAAAAGGTTTGCCCTGAAACCGCTTGATAATATTGATAGCCCGAATCTAACGTCTGCCCCTGTGGACCGTTAAAGCCTGTCGTCGAAAAGAGTAATGCCTTGTAGTGGGACGCAGGATAACTTGGGTAATACATGGCTGTATCGCCCGCACTTAAGCCATTGTTATCATGTTTTAAATCAGGGAAATCCACTAATACAGTGAGTACTTTAACGGTTTTTTTTACATCCGCATCAACCAGCAAACGCTGTGCGGGTGAGCGCATCATTTGCGATGACTTCGCTCTTTGCAGACGCGCATGCTCGGCTTCAACTTCGATGCGCGGCGCCTTAGGTTGAGTCAAGGTGGCACGATGAATATACGCTTCTATCGCTTCCTGCTTGACGCTATCACTGGCATCGGCGGCCACTTCGCCACGCTTAATCAACCAATATAAAATTCGATCTTTATTAATCACACCCGCATCAGCAGGCGTATGATTCGGAGCCGCAATACTCGCGCCGCTAATCAATGCCAACATCAGTCCAAACGCTGTCACGCCTTTTGCACTTCGCATTTTTAACATCCTTACTGTAACAGCCAACGCCATTCTATTTATTAAGACTAGTGTCTCTTTGTATTAAGACAAATTTGCCTTTATGAGTCATCTACTCAGGGTTGCCCCATCTCAAGATACAGATGGAGTTTTCGACATTAGCAGCACCACACACCAGTAACAACTTGATACATTGCTTCACCAGAAAGATTTACACTTTTGTCAGCGTTTATTCAGCAAACCTCTGTGCTGAGGGTATTCCAGCCAAATCCCAGCCATAAAAAAACCGCATTAACAGCGTTAATGCGGTTTCGTTTTGGGCGAGCGAGATAAATTTAGCCGGCGGTTTTTAGATAATTTGAAATACCGTCGAGGAACATTTGTACTGAGATCATGACCAATACCATGCCCATCAAACGCTCAACCGCAGTGAGGCCTTTTTCACCCAACACACGGGTGAAGAGTTTATAAAACATTAAGATCACTGCGCTTGCCCCCCAAGCAGAGACTAATGCTATGGTCCAATCGCCCATACGTGAGCTATCGGTATGCGCCAGTAGAATCAAAGCGGCAAGAATCGATGGACCTGCCATCAAGGGAATGGCCATAGGCACGATAAAAGGCTCTTCTCCCGCCGCTAATCCAACGACACCGCCGGGTTGGGGGAAAATCATTTTAATCGCGATAAGAAACAGAATAATCCCGCCCGCGATACTCACAGATTCAGAGCGAAGATTTAAGAAACTTAAGATAGCCTCACCCGCATAAAGGAAAGACAGCATAATCACTAAGGCGAAGAGTAACTCGCGGATCAATACCTTACGACGTTTCTTGGGATCGATATGCCGTAGAATCGACGCAAAAATCGGCAAATTCCCCAGGGGGTCCATGATCAAAAACAACATTACCGCAGCAGAAAATATATCCATTTAACGTATCAACACCCAAGCCAACATAAGCCCATATTATATACCCAAACAACCTGAAGATGCAGGATTCAGCGGGAATGTAACGCACTTTAGGCAAGGCCCTTAATTGCTCCTGCATAAATGGCATTCACGCCATCCATGGCGATTGCGGTTATTTGCGGACCTAGTGGGCTAAGTTAAAAATAACCAACACGGCATAAAGTACGTTACAACCCGCCGGAACGGAGCGCCTAGGGAGCTCCACTTCCGTGTTGCAACAATTCAAAAGGTGGCCGACATTCTGTCATTGATGCGCCTTGAATTGAAGCACCCTCGGCGCTCTGAAACTCGTATCTTCAGGTAGCTTGGGTATAGTACCTTTTCTCGATGTTGAACTGAAAATTTCTCCGCTAAATGGTCAAAGTGAATAAAATTCGCCCCCGAAAACCCCAGCGCAAAATGTCAGTTTGGTAAATTGCCAGCAAGTCACTGCTCACTTTGCCTTACAGCTGGTATACTATGGCGTTTTTTCAGCAAATTTTCCGTGGAATCCATGCTCTATCTTCTTGCTAGCTGTATCGCACTCTTAATTGGGCCACTGTTTTATCGCTACTTTTCATCGGGCAGCGGATTACAGAAGGGGCTCGATGGCTTTATATTCGTCTCATTAGGCGGATTAGTGCTGATCCACATCTTGCCAGAGCTACTGCAGCATGGCGGTTTGCTAGCCGTAGTCTTTGTATTCCTAGGTATCTGGGGACCGACCGCTAGCGAACGCCTTTTCCACCGTTATTCAGAAATCACCCATAATCTCACCTTATCCCTAGGGATTGGCGGCTTGCTACTGCACACCATCACCGACGGTGGCGCTATGGTATTGGCGCAGCAAGACGGCAGTTCGATCTTACTTGCCCTCGGGGTCATTATGCATCGCCTCCCCGTCGGCCTCGCCATTTGGTGGTTACTCAAACCTCAAGTCGGCACCCGCTGGGCTAGCTTAGTGCTGGTCGCTATGATGCTACTTACGGGTGTTGGTTACTTTGCAGGCGAGCAATTAATCACTCAGCTCAGTTTAGAAAATACCGTTTATTTACAAGCCTTTGTTACCGGTTCGATTTTGCATGTGGTGCTACATCAACCCCACGGTCAGCACGATACCGACAAGCAAGGCAAATACGAGTACCAAGCGGGTATCGGCAGTTTGCTCGGCATAGGCTTGCTCGTGATGCTGCTCTTGATGGATTCTGGCGGCCACGAACATGCCCACCATGATCACAGCACAGAACAATTAATGACTTGGCTACTGACACTCGCGCCCATATTACTGCTGAGCTATGGTGCGGCGGCGCTGCGCTTTAAATTAGGTCTGACACCGCAGGATAGCAGCTTAGCCCGTCGCTGGTTCCAACGCTTAGCGGGGCCAGAAGCTCTCGTCATCACCGCCCTGTTACTCGGTCCTTGGCTAGCGTTATTCCAGTTACTTGTGGTTTTTATTCTTAGCGCTTATTTAAGCCACGCTAACGTTACTATTACCGATCCGCATACTAAATTACCCAGTAATTCCCTACGTTTCGGCTTTGCACATTTAGTCGATCGCAGCGCACCGTGGATTTTACTCAGCCTAGTACTAGTGAATTTAATCGGCCATCCTTCAGTGCCATTAAGCAATCCGCTACTGCAGGTTATAGTGCTGTTACTCGTATTTTTACCTATGCGTTTCTGCAACTTAGGCGCAGCGGTGCTGGCTCTTGCACTGGCCTACAGTGGCTGGAGCCCTATCGCAATTATGATGCCGCTGATTGCCGCACCTGTGCTTAACATAGCGCAGCTTAAGTTAATGACATGGCCGCAAAGGGCAATATTACTGAGTATTATTGCGCTGAGTTTAGTCGCAGCACTGCGTCTACCACTGTGGTTCTCGCTGTTCACTTTACCGGAAGTGGTGAACTTAATCGCGCTGCTGATCCTGTCGGGATTATTTGCCGCCAGCTTACTGCGCTTAGGCCCACGTAAATTTCTACGCCGCTTAATGCTGAGCAAACCGGCAGCTCATGCGCATAGTCATTCGCACAGCCACGAACATGCACATAGCCATGAACCTAGCGCTTCACACACATCTGTGCAGAGCACTGCTGAAACGCCTAGTGCCCATGATCATTCCGATGAACATACACACGATAAAGCAAAAGCAGATAAGCACTCGCACCACTAACACTGTTCATTTGTGAGCAGACAGGCTAAGTTAATCTACCTTTGGATTAATTTAGCCTGTTATGTGCATACTCTTTGTCGCCATTAATGCCCATCCTAAGTATCCCTTAATCATCTGTGCCAACCGTGACGAGTTTCACCATAGACCGACCGCGCCAGCGCACTTTTGGCCACCGGAAGAAAACATACTCGCAGGTAAAGATCTGCAGGCGGGCGGCACTTGGTTTGGGGTGAATAAACAGGGACAAGTCGCCGCAGTGACGAATCTGCGCGTACCGCAAAAGAATCCTGAAGCCATGCGTAGCCGCGGTGAACTCATCACTATGACCCTAAGTTCAGGCTCGCTCATTTGCCCGAATTGGCTCATTGAGCACAGTGACAATTATCAGCCATTCAACCTCGTCTTCGGCCAAGGTACTGACTTATATTGTTTTAACAGTATCAATAAAGACACAGTCAAACTCGCCGATGGGTTTCATGCCATTAGCAATGGGGCGCTCGATGATATTTGGCCGAAAATGGCGAAGGGACAGCAAGCGCTAGAAGCCGTGATCAATCAGTCCGACAACCTAGAAGTGCAAGCGCTGTTACAGCTGATGAAAGACGACTCCCAACCACAAGATAATGAATTACCTAACACGGGAGTGGGGATCGAGTGGGAACGGCGCTTAGCCGCGATTTATATTCGTCACCCCGACTATGGCACGCGCTCCACCAGCATTCTGCTTGAAGATGCTGAGGGCGGCATGCATTTCACCGAAGTGAGATACGACGGCAAAGGTAGACAGCTCGGACAGCAGGATTTCCATTTAACCCTGCCCGCCGAACCACCCGCTAAGCCAGACTGTTTACTAACGCAAATCTAAACTGAGCAACTGTGCAGCCTTGTATTGAAACGGCGCACTTTGGTCAGCGCTATTGTTCAATTAAAGCAGTAGCTTAGTCCGAACTGTGATCCATAGTGATCACCCAACGATCGTCAATTTTCTCAATCAACAGGGTAAACACGCCCGTTGGGGCATCTTTTATCCGCCGTAAATCCCAGCGCCCAACGACCATAGCGGCGTAATTGCTGAGCATTTTGATTTCTTTGATCGTGAACTTCAGCTCACCAAGCGCTTCTTTATTGGGATAATTTTTCTTATAGGCAGCGAGCGTATCCTCCCAACCGAAACGGAACTTACCGTTAGAGACAAAGCGCAGTTGCCCGCTCTTCCAGTAGCCTTGCATATAAGCATCGAGATCGCCGCGATTCCAGGCGTCTTCTTGGCCTTTGAGCATCTGCGTAATTTCATCCGTCGGCACCGCACTCACATGGCAAGTCACTAAGAGTAAAAGTGCCGCAAAAACACGCTGCCAGCTAACCTTGTTTAATAGTCCATTTTTCAACATAGTATTGTTCCCCCACAATCAGGTTAGACTGTATTATACCCAAGCTACCTCAAGATACGAGTTTCAGAGCGTCTAGGGTACACCAATTCAAGGCGCTTCAATGAAGGAATGTCGACCACCTTTTGAATTGATGCAACAATGAAGTGGGGTGCCCTAGGCGCTCCGTCCCGGCGGGTTTTAACGCATTTTATGCCGTGTTGGCTATTTTTAACTTAGTCCACTAGGTCCGCAAATAGCCGCCTTGCCTAAAATGAGTTCAATTCCCGCTGAATCCTGCATCTTGAGGTTGTTTGGGTATATCGCGAATTCAGCACAGACTATCTTGCTTAAGCCAATTTAAAATCTAAAAAAGCTGATGATATTATTAATTTTTCGACTCTGGGCACCGAACTATGTTTACACCACTTTGCCGTTGGCTACTTAAGCTTTCAGGCTGGCAGATAGAAGGCCAACTGCCCGACTGCGCTAAATACATCATCATAGTCGCGCCGCATACCAGTAACTGGGACTTCATCGTGGGTATCTTAGCTCGTGGGGCGCTTGGCACTCGAATTCACTTTCTCGGTAAACACCAACTCTTTATCCCGCCTTGGGGATGGTTCTTCCGCGCGATTGGCGGCAGCCCAGTGGATAGACGCAAAAACAACAACTTGGTCGATGCCGCTGTGCAGCTGTTTGAGTCGAAAACCGATTATAAGCTAGCGTTGGCGCCCGAAGGTACTCGCAGCCCAGTAACACGCTGGAAGTGCGGCTTCTACCATATTGCCTGCAAGGCTCACGTGCCTATCACTCCCGTTGGCTTAGACTTTAGCCGCCGCACTGTCGTTATCCGCACGCCACTGCAACCCAGTGGTGATATCGCGACCGACATGCACGAGATTTTAAGCTTTTATCGCACCATTAAAGGTCGCCATCCTAAGGTGATCCCTGATTTTGTGGCGAGCGCGAAGCATTAATATTTCCCCCATCTAGAGCGGCACACATGCAACCCGAAACTTGGTTACTCTATCTCTTGGCCATTGTATTGATTGGGATCTCACCCGGCCCCATCGCTATGCTGTCTATGTCCCACGGGATCCATTTCGGTAAGATGCGCAGCATGGCCACTGGTCTTGGCAGTGTGAGTGCCGCATTAGTCTTGATGATGGCATCAGCGGCGGGATTAGGCGCCATTATCAGCGCCTCAGAATACGGTTTTACCCTGCTAAAATGGTGCGGTGCGGCCTATTTAGTGTTTTTAGGTATTAAGCTGTTGTTGACCAAAAACCAAGATCAGCCCCTTGAGATCAGCCAATCAAAAGGAAAAGGCACACCAAGGCAACTTTATCAGCAGGCGTTTCTAGTGGGGATCAGTAATCCCAAGGATTTACTGTTTTTTGCCGCGCTGTTTCCGCAATTTATCAATCTTGCCGCGCCGCAATTACCGCAACTTATGATACTGGCAGCCACTTGGGCAATAGTGGATTTTAGCTTTGTGATGATTTACGCCAGCATGGCCAATGTGCTTGCGCCCAGCCTAAAGGCGAGCAACAAGCTGCATTGGTTTGACAGAACCAGCGGCGGTGTATTTCTTACCTTAGCCGCGATTCTGATCAGTCGAGACTAACCCTCGACCTTCACCGATTTTAAGCTGCGAATATCGTTACCCGTTGGCGCTTGGAAAGCCTGCAGACCAAACTCAGGCAATATTGCAAAAACATGGTCGAAGATATCTGCTTGTATCGCTTCATAAAATGCCCAGCGAGTATCGTTAGTGAAGATATAAATCTCGATTGGTAGACCCTCTGTGGTTGGTGCGAGCTGACGCACCATTAGGGTCATGTCCTTGTGCACTTTATCGTGACGCTGTAGGTATTCCTGCAGGTAAGCGCGGAAGGTGCCGACGTTAGTCAAATGGCGACCATTCACTTTCATATCAAGATCAGAGACTCTGGCATTCGCCTCGCGGATTTCGTTGATTTTGGCAGGGAAATATTCTTTTAAGCAATTGATCTTACTGAGACGTTCGTGCTCTTCCTCGCTCAAAAACTTAATGCTGTTGATGTCGATATTAACAGCGCGTTTGATCCTACGCCCACCCGACTCAGACATACCACGCCAGTTGCGAAACGCATCCGACACTAAGGCATAGGCGGGGATCATAGTGATGGTTTTGTCCCAGTTACGCACTTTAACTGTGGTCAGCGAGACTTCTTCTACCGCACCGTCGGCGCCATATTTGTCCATCTGGATCCAGTCGCCCTTGCTCACCATGCGGTTTGCTGCTAACTGAATACCCGCCACAAAACCTAAAATAGTGTCGCGGAACACTAACATCACAAAACCCGTCGCCACACCTAAGCCGCTAAGGAAGTACACAGGGGACTGATCGGCCAAGATGGAGATAGAAACGATAATGCCGACAAAAAATAAAAACAGCTTAGTTAACTGCACAAAGCTTTTAACGGGTAAACGTCGGCTCACCAGATTGACATCTGAAATTTCATCGACCGCATCTAAACCCGCATAAATAGCGCGGATCATCAGCACCACCAGCCAAATACTCAGCAACCGGTCGATTAAATTACTTAAGATTTGATGTTCGGTTAAGGCGATGGGCACTAATAGATTGAGCACGATTGCAGGCACTAGCATGGCCAGCTTTTCGAGCACCTTGTAACGCATGAACACGTCGTCCCAGGTAACTTTGGAGCGGAGGATCACCATGTTGACCGCACGTATGACCACGCGTCGAACAATGAAATAAGCGATTCCCGCGAGCAGTAAGCAGGCAATGATCATGATGCTGGTTGATATGCCGTCCGAGGGTTGGCTATCAATCCCAAAGCCCGCTAGCCATGCCGAAATTTCGAGCCTTATTTCCTGATCCACAATTCCACTCCAACGTAGGCGCTAGCGCAACAAACCCATACAAAGGTAACCGCCGAGTTGACCTCGGTTAATGTCACCCTAGAAAATACTGATATCCAAACACAATAAATTTACAAACACTTATTTTAAAAGAGATTTTAGCATTTTGAATTGACCGAGCACAAAGGAAAATGAACAATCTTCAACCTGTTCCCAAGGAAATCATCCCATGAGTCGTTATTCATCTATGCTAGCCTGTCTCAGCTTTGGACTATTGAGCCTAAGCCAACCACTTCAAGCTGCCGAATATAGCACTTCGAAGCCATTGGTGATGTCAGATAAATCAGAGAAAACCGCCAATCCTTCTTATATCGCCCTCATGCTGGATTACATTCCCGCTGCAGACAACCTCTACGGCATTACATTAGCACCCTATCATTTCGATAATAATTACCAGCAATGGGGCTATTACCTCGGCTATGCCCGCAGCCGAGAAACCGATGTAATAGTGCCAGAACCAGCGCTGTCATATCGCCAAGAAAGCCTCTTTCGCTTAGGGTTAAGCTACAGCCTCACTGCCGACTTAAGCTTTTATGCGGGCGGCAGCGGCTATATCAGCACAGTGTCTTACACGAATAATATTTCACCCAAAATTGTCGATGGCAAGCCCACATGGGAAGAAGATAAAACCACCCGTTGGGGCGCAGAAGCTGGGCTAAGATACCGCATTACAGAACATTTCATCCTGAGCGCGGGCTATAACTCCAGTACAGAATCCACAGTTTTGAGCATAGGTTACGCGGGCTAAGCCTAATGCTTATCCAAACGACTGAGCCTAGGCGACTTATTGGGTTAGCTCGGCTCGCGCCTTAGCAAGCTCCAATTCCACTTCGGCGACCTTATTGCGTTTCTTATTGATTTTATCCATAGAACGACCTTCTTCTATGGCTTTAGCCAACTCGTTTTGGCGCTCAGTCAGTTTTTCTTCTAAAGCCGCAACTTTGGCGGCGCGCTCGGCATATAAACTGTCGTCATCACAATGGGTTGAGACTTCGTAATAGGCCTTTTCGAGCCCGTCAACTTTATGTTTATTACCCGCTGCTTTGGCTTGGGCTAGTTCAGCACTGATGGCTTCTAACTTAGCCGCGCAGCCCACTTTAGGGGTTTCATCGGCCCATGCTGTCGCGCTCAATGCCAAGCTAATAACGACGCCATAAATTCCATGTTTAATCTGCATATTAATCTCCTCACGCTTAATTCATTGATCATTGCCGCTATCTGACTGTGTCCTGTCACCGCGCTATCAATATAGTGCCACACTCAGTGAGCTCAATCTGTATTCGAGTCAGTATCTTCCAGCTAAATCCACTTTATTCGTCAAAACACGACTTAGACAGTGACTAATATGCGGCAAATTGTTTATGTTAGGGCAGAATATTGACTCAGACGGATATCGGAGCCAGAAAATTAATGCAAACTTCATTACGCCTTAGCGCACTTAGCTCATTGTTATTGCTAACATCATCGGTTATGGCCGCCGACGTAGCTCAAATCACCCTAGAAAATGGCGCCCAAGTCAGACTCAAAGACGACTTTACCTGGGAATATGTGATCACAGAAACCAAAGCTGCGCCCAATGCCTTAGCAGCGACGGCAGTGAGCGCCTCAAGCAATATTGCCAGCGTCCCAAGTGTTGCACTCGCCACTCAAACTGTAGCGGCGCCTGTCACCACCTTGACTGCCACCGCAATTGCCCAACCTGAGCTACTAGGCTCAACCGGTAAAGATGGCATCAAAGTCAGCTTTGCCGAAGGTCAATGGAAAGGCGATAAACTCGGACTCAGTTTCGATCTTGCCAGTACCAGCAATGAACACGTGACCTTAGTCGAAGTGGAAGCCAGCTTCTTCGCCGATAATGGCACTTTGCTCAAAACCGAAAAACTCGAAGTGTGGGAAGCTATTTTCCGCATGCCTGAAACCTATCTTCGCAAGGGCGAGCAGCGTAAAAGCAGCGTGATTTGGGTCGAAGGCATAGATAAAGCTCAATGGCAGAAGCAGTTAATTAACCTCAAGATCACTGAAATTAACTCCCGCTAACACGGCGAATAAGTAAGGGATTGCGAGCCAGTTTTCAATCCCTTATCAGTACTTTTAGCGAATGTTATTGCTTTGTAGTGCTAGAGTTCAGGTAGAATAACCACACACTAACGCCCTTATTTTGAGCTCACAAGCAAGATGCATAATCTGATATCCAATCCAGCATTGTACCTTGCTGCTACGCTCTGTAGCCTCAGCCCCTTGTGCTTAGCCGATACGGTTTTCTTGCTCAATGGCGATAAAATTAGCGGTGAAATCAAAGAATTCAACGATCAAGATTTAATCATCAAAACCAGCTATGCCCCTAAGATTGCCATTCAGCGCAGTGCTATTCTCAGTTTTGAAGTCTCAACGCCTAAACCTTGGAGTGTCGGCCGCTCAATACAGGACATCAGTATTCAGGCTTCTGAACAACATGGCATGGTATTGATTAATCACCAACAAACCCCAGTGGATGAGCTGAGATTTTCCCAACGCTATGCGGACTCAGCTTGGAATTATAACGGCAGCGTAGAAAGCTCACTCGATGTCACTAAAAACAAGAAAAATAGCCAGAAGCTGCATGTCAAAGGGGATATCACGGCGGAAACCCTGCAATGGCGACACAATCTCAAGACCGAAGTGCGCTACGAGACCGAAGATGACGTGACAAAGCGCAACACCTTCGAAGGACATTATTCATTAGACTATCTGATCAATGAGCATTGGCTGTTACGTCAGGAAGATTTTTATCAACAAGATAAGCTCGGCATAGATAGCCATAGCTATTATGCAGCGCTCGGTCCTGGTTATCGTTTTTGGGGGGCTGGGCGCGATAAATTAGACTTCGTCGTAACCTACAACCATTTTTGGCTTGGACAACAGTCTTTTAAGCTAGAGCTTAACGCTTGGGCAGCATCGCTTAACTATAAACAATATTGGTTTGATGGCATTTTAGAGTCCTACGCCGATCTGCAAATTGCCTTCCCAGATATACCAGCGATTGATTACATCTCAAACTCGACCCTAGGGCTTAAATATCTGCTCACTCAGCGGATTTATTTGTCCTTTAAATATGACTTTAACGACACTAAAACCGTCATAGGCAATACGAGAGATACGAGCTACACCTTAGGATTAGGTGTGAATTTCTAATCCTCACTCCCGATACGCTAACCTGTGCGCCATAGGATGCTCATCATTCAATTGCAGTAATCCCATAGGTTACCGTAGAGATCTTTAAACACAGCGACTGTGCCCTAGTCTTGTTCTTGCGGCTCGCGCGCAAACTCGGCGACCATACGGCGATAATCACGCCAAAAGTCATCGGTATTCAAAAATTGAAGCAGGGGATATCCAAATAATTTGAGGGTCCAGCTAGCTTAGCGATCAACTGTGCTCCGCATAATATCAGCCCCTCGATTGAGGGGCTTTCTATCATGGATTAGAGACTTCCCGCATTATACAGCGGCGCCCAAGCGCACATTGTACGATTGTTACTTACATCAAACAGATTGAAACGACTACAGTTATTGTCATAGTTGTAACTACCAATGTTGACTCTATATTGCCCCAAATGTACATCCTGCAACGACACATGGCGGCCATCCTTTAATAAAGAAAAATGCAAATGGGGCCCAGTTGAACTCCCGCCTTCACACAAGGCTGCATTTTTATTATTTGCATAAATGCCCATCACGGTATTTTGATTTACATATTGACCATTACGCACTGTAATTTGATCCATATGATAATAGTTAGTCGCCCAACCGTTAGCATTTGTCACCCGTACTTGGCAGCGAGACAACACATTAACAGTCCCGCCATGTGCTGAAGCAACCGAATACGTCGGACTGCCCCATTGCGGCCAATCGTAGGAGACATCGATTGATGATAGCGGATAGCCAGACCCAGTATGCGAATGGGCACCATTGGATTGCCATGAATAGCCCTGTCGCCAAGGCATTTGCAACATGTTACTGGGTGGCAGACTGCTCGCGGTGATACTAGCCAATGGGACGACTTGTTGCATCGACTGAGTCGAATCAGCTACTGGCGGATTTTGAACAACGGAACTCATTAACAACTCACGGTCAGTATTGCCAAATAATAATCTAAACTGCTCAATAAATGGGTCCAATCCCAAAGCGTGCTCACCCGACATAACGGCATGCTGCTCTATCCTACGACCGTTTAACAAAGCCAATAATGCGAAACTCGATGCATTAACTGCGTCGGTACTTGACGGGTATAGGCCTTTTAATTGAGACTCTTCATAGGCATAAAAACGTTGTGATAACTGAGCCAATACATCTTGAAGTTGTTCCTCAAAGCCCTGCTTATCCGATAATGCTCCCAAAGGTCGGTTAAGCGCTTCCGCTGTCGGAGACGAAATTAACTGAGATTGCATTTCCATCAAAGTCAGTATGACTTTGGGGTTAATACTATAATATCCAGCCCAATGCGTAATAGCCTCTTCTTTATCAATTAAGTCAGGGGCATTAACGTAAATAAAGTCCGCTAAATCAAACTGCGATGCATCTACCCCATATAAAAACATCAAATTATTAAATGGCAGTAACACACTAGGCATATTCACCATTTTTATTTCATCTGAATCAATATGATACTGGCTAGTTGGCATATCAGATGCCATCGATGGTAACGCTAATATCGCGGAGATACTTAACGCGCGGCCTATCCACAATACCGCACAACGTATTTTAAAAAAATTCATACTTATCAAATTCCTTTAGTAAGTTACTCAGATTAAATATTGATTAAATATTATTTTTAAATGCCAGCTTGCTTTAGACGCAATGATATTCACGACTAATGTTTTTGCTAAAATTTTATAGCTAAAGAACATTAAAGAAGCTAAGTGACAATAATCGTCTATGCAAATAAGTGACGAAAAAAGCTGTCAACAAAAGCTGACATTTATTAATTTAAATGTGAGTTAAATACTAAAGTACATAATAAGTGAATGGGTAATGATAAAAACAAAAGAGTAATTTATTCGATAGGCATTGAATTTTAAATAAAAACATAATGGCATTGACCAATCCATTATAAAACCTATCCGTTCCACAAGAATAAATTGAAATTTACAGTGAATCCCCAATAAAAATGATCAATAACTGAGAATTGTCGATGAATTTAACAGAGGTCATACACAAAGAGTATTCTCAGTGTTTGACCCCATTAAATAACTTGCGCGGTAATTCATACGAAATACTGAATCTTAACTCATTCGCTTAGCCATGACATGATTCGGATTCAATTGCAGTAAATCCCATAAGTTACCGTAGAGATCTTTAAACACGGCGACTGTGCCATAGTCTTGTTCTTGCGGCTCGCGCGCAAACTCCACGCCATCGGCGACCATACGGCGATAATCACGCCAAAAATCATCGGTATTCAAGAATAAGAACACCCGCCCACCCGCTTGATTACCAATAAAATCGAACTGCTCTGGCTTAGAAGCCCGCGCTAACAAAATAGACGCGCCCTTAGAACCCGGTGGGGCAACAACGACCCAGCGCTTATCTTGCTCGGCTTGATAAGTGTCTTCGACTAATTCGAATTTTAATTTATTCACATAAAAATCAATCGCCTCGTCGTAATCTCTTACGACCAAGGCGATATGCACTAGAGCTTGTTTCATGGCAACCTTAAATCAATCCTATTTGGTCACCAGTTTACAGGTCATTTCTGGTGCTTCGTAGCCCCAAACCACTTTAGCTTCGCCTTGATGTTCCCATAGGCTTTCATTGCGGCCTTGATACTTAGCGCCGCTGCCGCTGGGTTGCACAAACATTAATGAAGTACTATCACCATGTTCAGCAATCAGGGTGGCAGGTTCGGTTTTAAAATAAGTCACGACCACTTCGTTAGCTGGATTGCCGTCACAGGCATAAAACACTGGGCCGGTCATGTCGACTAAACGATATTGTGCCTGCAGTTCGGCAATGCGGGTTTGATAGCTAGATTCAATACACGCGTGCTTATCGTCGCTCTTCCAGCACTCATTACGGCCTTTCACCCAACCACGCTGCATCGCTTTTAAAGTCGGTGGCTGTTCATTTTTTGCTTTTTCAAGCGCTTGGCTGTAAACCTCAGCTAACTGATTATCGAGTTGGCTCAGTCCCGCATCCTTACAAACCATAGCTTCGATACTGCCCGCATTGACTTTTGCGCAGTTAAAGGAAGGCGCATCGGCCGCCATGGCGCCTGTACTTAACGAACTCACCATCACAACGGCGGCGCAATACCTAGTGAAGCCCAGTCGATTATTCAACATCTTATTGATTAACTTTACCATCTCAATTCCTTTATATTCTGTGGTTTACTTCAACGCTTGCCATAGCTAACCCTAGATCGGCTTAACCTAACCTGACTCAAAGAGCCATGCCTTAAATCGCACTCAAAATAGTGTAAAAATCGTGATTAAATTCACCATTATCTCGACCCCACAAGCACTTCATTCTAGTGCTAACAATCAAACTCGGCGAGGAAAATGCAACGGCTTAGCAGCCCGTGTCCACCAGCCTGACCGGACACATTGCCGGACACTCTCGCGCTATCTTGGCGGCGGCCAGCGGACACTAAAATAGCCATTACATTGATAAGTAATATGAAATTTTTATGGCACAGATTCTGCTGTGGCAGGCTAATGCAACTCTGGCATAACCCGCCGATCCACATAGCCATACAAGGAAGCACTATGAATACACGCACTCAACTTATGGGCGGTCTATTTATTCTCGCTCTGATCCCAACCGCCATTTGGGCGACTCAAACAAAGGGCCAAACAACGAGCAACAGTGCCGATGGAGGTATATCAGTCATCAGTAAATCGGTGCTCAGCCAAAGTCAGCCAGATTTCTCATGGATTTATGTTCAGCAAGATGGCGAGATGACTATCGGCGCTGGCCACAGTGACGATTGGGAACAGCTGGAGCGCCAAGGTAATCCTTATCATGCCGATTATCTGTGGGTGAAAACCGCAGGAACGCCTTACGTGATCACAGATCCCGCCATAGTGGCGCAAATCAAAACCGCCATCATGCCTATGCAGCAACAGGGAGAAAAAATGCAGGCGATAGGCGAACAGCTGCAGCAAAAAGGCAACGCGATCAACAGTCAAACTCAGCAACTTTTACTCAATGTTGCGACCGAGAATGAAGATCCTAAGATACAGGTGGAGATCGACAGTCTGAGCGCATCGATAGACGTGCTTGATCAACAAATGAATGAGCTAGGCAAAGTTCAGGAAAGCCTTTCCAATACCGCAGAGAAGGAAATTGTCAGCCTCGCTCAAGCAGCCATTAAAGCGGGCACGGCGATAAAGGCACCTTAAACTGCCTTTGGAAAATAGCCAGCGCATTTGCCAACTGGCTAAAAGCCGCAAGATCCTGAGACAAGCTTCCTACGTCAGTTGCGCGTAATGCTGATTTAACCGAATCACAAAACGGTTAATTTTAGCATTACGCGTGATAGTGGTTGAATTTTCGAGCGAAATTGACTATTTTCACGCCGCTTGTCACTTCACTAGGAAAAGGATCAACATGGAACAAGTTATTACCGCAACCGCAGGGAACGATAATCCGATTCAAATGACAGAAATTGTCTATTCGAAGGAAAAATCGCTATTCACTCTGTTAGCGATTATCTCAGGGATCGTCTGGGCAGCATTGATCATAGGTACTTTGGGCATGGCCCTGCTCTATGTGTTGATGTTTTTCATTATTTATCTTTTCAGCCACTCCGCTTTTATCAGCTACCTAAAAGGTACAGCTGTCGAAATCAATGCAGAGCAATTCCCTGAATTACATAAACAATACTTAGCATGCTGCGAACGTTTAGAAATGAAAGAGCCACCACGGGCTTACTTGTTGGCCGCCGATGGCATGCTCAACGCGCTGGCAACCCGCTTCCTCGGCCGTAACTATATCGTGTTGTTTTCATCGATTGTGGATGCGCTTGAGTCCGATAAAGATGCACTTAACTTCTATATCGGCCACGAATTAGGCCATATTCGCCGCAATCATATTGGCAAAGCACCCTTTTTAGTCTTCGCCACTTGGTTGCCTTTAGTGGGCGCGGCTTATTCTCGCGCCTGCGAATATACCTGTGATCTCCACGGGTTACGTTGCTGCAACAGCTTACGCTCTGCCACCAATGCCGTCGCCGTTTTAGCCGCTGGCGTAGAGCAATGGAAACGTATGAATGTAGATCAATATATCCGCCAAGCTCGCGAATCGAGTGGTTTTTGGATGTCACTGCACGAGCTTAACGGCAGCTATCCTTGGCTGACTAAGCGTATGGCAAGAGTCGACGCTAAAGCGCAGGGAACTGAATACACGCCGCCATCACGCAGTGCGTGGGCATTTGTATTTAGCCTCTTTATGCCACGCATGGGCACGGCAGGCGGTGGACTCATTATTTTTGCTGCGATTATTGGAGTTGCCGCCGCAGTTGCGTTGCCAGCATACAAGCAATATCAAGAAAAGATGAGTGCAGCCAGCAGCTATGAAGCCCCGGCTGCAACCGAAGCGACACCAGCAGCCATGACAGTGCCTGACGCGACACTCGCCATTGCCAGTATCGATCAGCAGCACCAAGCATTAACGCCGATCACCGACATCTTAGTTGGCTATTATCAAACCAACCAAGCATGGCCAACTGAATTAGATGCCCTAAAGCTGACGGACGAGCAGATTGCGACATTTAATTTGTACACAGATGGCATTGTCGGCTTTGTAGGAAGCGAAGCCCTCGGTGATTATCAAGGCTACGAAGTCTATCTTTCGCCACAAGTTGATGAGCAAAGCAATATCACTTGGGTTTGCAGCAGTAGCGACATTCCCGACGAATATCTGCCGCTAGATTGCCAAGGCTAAGCCTGAGTTAACTCAATTAGACATCGACTGAAGGCAGCTTTCCTGAGGAAGTTAATTGTATTTCCAAAGGAGATAGTAAAAAGGCACAAACATAAGTTTGTGCCTTTTTCAGTTTTACGCCTCAGCGAAAATCAATCGCTAACGCTGGATCAGATAACGGATAGTTGGTCCATTCTGCTCAATTTCCAACACTTTATAACCATGATTTTTAGCGTCGAGAGGAATATTGTTGATGGACTGCGGACAGTCACTGATCACCTCGAGGATTTCACCGGGCTTTAACTTAGGCATAGCTTCAAGGGTGGCCACTGCAGGATAAGGGCAAGGTTCACCGACCATATCGAGTTGATAATCTGGAACATATTGATTCATTACGCCGCCTCCGCTAGCAATTGTTCATCACGCTTCGCCTTGCGAGCAAAGAAACGTTTTTCCCATAGCAACATAGCGCCAAAGGAAAGTCCCAGCAGCACATAGGTCAGCAATAAGCCGCCCCTATCACCAAAGCTGGTCAATAAATTCACTTTGTCCCAGTTGGTCGCTAAGGGTTGAGCTAAGTCATCCCAGTAATACGCCAGTAAAGTCGAACCTAACACGTTGCCTAAACCGACCCACCAGAAATGCACTTGGCCTTCGACTGCACGGTACATCCAGCCCGTTTCACAACCACCAGCAAGCACAATACCAAAACCAAAAAGCAAGCCGCCGATCACCGCATTAGGACCCGCCCACATAATTTTAGGTGGTACCCCCAGTTGCACATAGCTATAAATGCCAATAGCACTCACCGCCATACCGAGAATAATCGCCTTAGCCATATGAGTACGACCAGTGATCCACATATCACGGAACGCTGAGGTAAAGCAGATTTGCGCCCGTTCAATTAACAGACCAAATCCAACTCCGCAAAGCAATGCGATACCGAGTTTAGGCGCATTGAACATAGTCAATAAGCCCCAGCCGACGATGCCGACAAACACTAACATACCGATGCGAAAACGTCGTCTGGCTTGATTTTCATCCTGCTTAATCGAAGTCGCTTTATTCACCTTCTTAAGCTTTACCGGAATACGGAACATAGGCAGTAAGGTAAACCTTGCACCAAAGTAAGAGCCCGCAGCGGTCGCCAAGGCAAAAAACCAAGCATGTAAAGAGAACTGAGGAATACCCGTGAAGAAGGCGGCAAGGTTACAACCCATAGCCAAGCGGGCACCAAAGCCAGCAATAATGCCGCCGATCAGTGCCTGAGCAATACGGATACGGCTCTGTGGCATACGCAGTTTGACGTTATTGGCCCAAAGCGCAGCAGCAATACAACCACCAAACATACCGATAATCATCATGCCGTCGATACGATCTAGAGGAGAGCCCTGCAGACCTATCACTTTGAAATAGCCCCAAGTTTCTGGTTCTGCACCTAAAAACTGCAGTAAATGACCACCCCAACGAGTGAATTCCCCAGTAACGGCCCAGAAGGTTCCGGTCAAACCAAAATAGTAAGTAGAAAGGATACCCGCAGCGATAACCGCTGGCATAGGTGCCCAAAAACGGACTAAATATTCTTGTTTAAATTGTTGCCATGTCATGTCATTACCCTAATGAACGAGACTATAAAAAATAAGCGCAATGCGCTTATAACCTGTGTGCCAGAGTGATTGAAGTCGTTCGACAACTTCAATCTCAAGTGGCCTCACGCTTAAATGGCTTTAGCTAAGCTGACACACTGCTGCCCCAACAGGCGATAACCGTGGGTGTAAAGCGTTGCCCTGCCATTACGGCAAAAACCGATAAGCGTGATATTGCTTTTCTCTGCTAATTCCAACGCCAGTGAAGTCACGGCGGACATAGCAAACAGAATTTGGATATTGGCACTAGCGGCCTTTTGCACCATCTCAAAACTCGCGCGACTGGTGAGCAATACGGCCACTGGACGTTCCACATTTTGAGCGGAAAAGGCGCCAATTAGCTTGTCTAGTGCGATATGCCTGCCTATATCCTCATAGGCGGCGATGATCTGTCCTTGATGGTTAAGCCCCATGGCCGCATGAGTGGCGCCCGTCAGCTTAAAATGTTGTTGATTATCTTGAATTTGCCCAAGTGCAACCTGTAAGTGTTCGATATCGAATCTGGCATCTGAGTCCACCCGCATCACAGGCTTGACGGCCTCTTCGAGCTGGGCGACGCCGCACAATCCACAACCTGTGCGTCCTGCCATATTCCGCCTTTGCTGCTTGAGTTCCATAAAGCATCGTTGGTTGATTTCCACTTGGATCAACACACCTTCACTGGTGAACTCGAGCTCCACCCCTTTGATATCATTGATATGGGAAACGATACGTTCAGATAACGTAAAACCAATAGCGAAGGCTTCTAAATCTTGAGGACTCGCCAACATCACGGTATGCGCTATGCCGTTATAGACCAGTGCGACCCGCACTTCATTAGCTAAGTAGTCAGTCAGCTCAGATGCGTGCCCATGTTCTAACAAGACTACGCTTCTTTCGGTAACCACTTCATGTGAATGATATTCCATAGCGCCCCTTTAAAACTATAAAACCAAATAAAAACAATTAGTTTGATAACAATTTAAGACTTGCATCACAAACCCATAAACTAAATAAGAATCGCCTTGAATCATCCTTACGCATTTTCTACTATCCCTAAGTCTTCTATTGGAAGAACGTCGTCTCCGGTGAGACGTCCGGATTTCAAATCCGGGTAGGGCTGCCAGCAGTCCTGGGTAGGTTCGACTCCTATGTTCTTCCGCCAATTCTCATGGGAGAAAAAAAGCTCCGCGTCACGAATTTCCCGGCTATTACTGCGATATTTCCTACGGGTAAAACCACTTCTGTCAAAAAACTCAAGCAGCTGAATGCTGACCTTGCGGCCAAGGCCAATCAGATCCTTAAATTCTGCGGTTTCGAGCTTGCCGTGGGTGTCCACATGCTCACGCACCAGATTGGCGTAGTGGCACAACTGCTCACTCAGCAAATATCTGTCCTTCACCACAGCGGTAATAAAGCCCTGTTGCACCAGTTGAAAGCACAGCAATCTGAGTTTGGCGGGCTCGAGTTCGAGATATTCCCCCATCTCAGTCACCCACACAGGGGACGTTTGCTGCGCCAACCAAGGAGCCAAGCGTTGCCAGCACTGCTGCGCCTCGCTATCGAGGACAATTCTGTGGTCCGCCAACTGCAATAGAGCGCCACGCAATACCATGCGTCCCTCTTGGCACAGCGTATCAAGTACTTTATTGGCTAATTCGGGCGGCAAAGCGCTATGGCTCATGCGTTGCAGGCGATTACGTCCAAGCCCAAGTTGGTCGGGATGCTGTTGATGGAACTCGCTCAGTAAAGTAATAAACTGTTGTTTTTCTTGCTCAAGTAAACGTGTGGCCACGGCAAACTCGCCAAGACGGACTAAACCCGCTTGGGCTAAGAGCATAGCCAGCCCTTCGTCGGTTAATTGCCAACGCCACGCCACTTCAGCAAGTTCTAGTGCCTGAGTTTGCCCGAGTAAAGCCACCACATGGGCAGGATTATCCAAGCGCGCTAATTGCTGTAATCTCGCGACTCGTTCAGGCGTACGCTTCTTACGATTGGGGACTTTAATTGCTAACACTCGCCCTGCACCTAAAGTCTGTTTGCCGCCAATGTGTCGCAGGACAACGCGGTCGTCTTGACATAAAAGTAGCGGCTTTTCGAGTACCAACTCTGCTAGATAACAACCTTCTGCATCAGCTTCATTTAAGAGCGAAACTCGCCCTAAAGTATGATCAGCGCCATGGTGACAGTGAACATTTTGCCAATGCACCAAGGACTCAATACCTAATAAATCGAAGACTCGAATATGCACCACAGGGCGGCTACAGAGCTCGGCTTGAGGCAAGCTGCTTAGCCAATCGCCGCGCTTGGGCGACCTATGGTTATCAACTCCGGTTAAATTGAGTGCTACACGTGTCCCCGTGACGGCCCTTTGGGCTTCTTGTCCCTGACAATGGATGCCTCGAACTCTCAGCTTGGCCTTTTGTCCTGAGCTAAAAAGACTATCACCCACGCACACATTGCCGCTGATCACTGTGCCCGTAACCACACAACCTGCACCCTTCACACTAAAGGCGCGATCGAGCGTCATCCTAAAACTGCTGGCATCCTCAGCCCGCTTAGACTCCTGCTCAGCTAAATCAAGAATATGCGCCTTAAGTGCGGCCACACCATTGGATGCTAAGTCGGCAGTTTCACTTGCCGACACCTGAAAAACACCACTGGACTCAATGCCATACTCGGCCAGCAAAGTGAGTCCATCGGCGACAAGCTGCTCAGCCATATCACTATCAACCAGATCCCGCTTAGTCAGTACTAAGGTCAAACTGTGCAAAGGTAAAAGCGCAAGAATTTGCAGATGCTCACGGGTTTGCGGCATAACGCCATCGTCACAGGCAAGCACGAGTAAGGCATGGCGAGCATGACTCACACCCACCAGCATGTTGTTGATAAATTTTTCATGCCCAGGCACATCAATAAAAGCAAGCCGCGAACCATCCCTAAGCGGCATAAACGCATAGCCGAGATCAATCGTCATACCGCGGCGTTTCTCCTCCGGCAGACGATCGGTATTCATCCCAGTCAAAGCGTGAATAAGTGTACTCTTGCCATGATCGACATGACCCGCAGTTACAATGATCACAACTGCATACCTAAGATGCTCAGCTCGGCAAGTAGCTCGGCTTCGCTATCAAGACCGCGTAAATCCAATCTGAGTTGATCGTTACTCATGCGACCTATGACAGGGCGTGCCGCCTGCTTAAATTTTTGTTCTAACAAACTTAAACTGCCGCCATCGAGTGCAGTAAAACACAGCGCCACTGAGGGTAAAAAAGTGTCGGGCTGCGAGCCACTGCCGACCTGTGTTTGGCACTCGACTAACTCAATGCGATAACAAGGCTCAAAGTGAGCTGCCAAAGCATGCTGTAAGCGATGACCAATCTGCCATAACGTCTCTTGGCTACAGGCAAATTTCGCCATAATGGGCAGCTCAGTGTCTAAGGTTTCAGGGTTAAGATAGTGGATTAATGTTGCCTCTAACGCCGCCAAAATCAGCTTATCGCAACGTAGGGCACGCTTTAGTGGATGACTCTGTAACTGCTTAATCAGCGACTGTTTACCGACAATTAAACCCGATTGAGGACCGCCCAATAATTTATCGCCAGAAAAACTCACTAAATCGACTCCATCTGCTAGCATGGCTTGGGGCGTAGGTTCTTGCTTTAGGCCAAAGCGGCGCAGATCAGTAAGTGAACCGCTACCAAGATCCGAAATGAGTGATATGCCACGCTCACGGCATAACTGACCCAGCCTTGCCTCCTCCACTGCGGCAGTGAAGCCACTGATATGATAATTACTGGTGTGGACCTTCATTATTGCAGCGGTATTTTCAGTAATCGCCTGCTCATAATCCTTAAGATGTGTCCGATTGGTGCTGCCGACCTCAACTAAGGTGCAGCCCGCTTGGCGCATAATGTCAGGGATACGAAATGCGCCGCCAATTTCCACCAGCTCACCACGGGAGACTATGACTTCTTTCCCCGCAGCCACCGCAGAAAGCATCAACAACACAGCTGCGGCATTGTTATTCACGACACAACAAGCCTCGGCACCCGTTAAGCGCTGGATTAAAGCACTGATCGCATTATCCCTGTGACCACGTTCACCTGCCGCAAGCTCAAACTCCAGCGGTGTGGGGTAGCGCATAACAGAAGTCACGGCTCGAATTGCCGCTTCTGACTGCTGCGCTCGGCCAAGGTTGGTATGCAGTATGGTGCCAGTAAGATTCCACACAGGTATTAAGCTGTGGCTGTAGTCTTTAGACAGTTGATCAACCAAACATCCGTACAATTGCGCAATCTCGCCACACCATGTCGGCAAACGGCGCTCACTGCCGATTAAGCTTCGCGCAGCCTTTAACTGGCTATCCAGCGCCGCCTTTACTGCCACTTTGCCGTAGGACTGCTGCAATACCACAAAACTAGGCTCTGCAAGTAGGCTATCCATTGAAGGCAAAGCTCGGTACAGAACTTGTAGTGTTTCAGGTGCTTGGGTCATCATCTGTGTCATCTTGTTTAAGTTATTGCCATTTGTTGAATAAAAAGCAGGAAGGGATCAGCAACCCGACTCCCTCCTGCATTGACGTTAGCTATTTGGCTTACGTGGTTTCGTGGGCCAGTAGTAGTGGGTTCAATGTTGTCGCCCCAAAGCCTTTGGCATTTAGCTCACTGTCTAACATCAAGGTCGCGAGATCGTCAGCCGCCACATCCATAGAAGGTGACATTTCAACAAACATCATCTTGGTGTAGCCATGACATTCATCGCAGCTTTCGATCCGCACTTGAGCCTGAGCATCATCTAGCGACCAAATCGTCATCTCTTTGTCCTGACCGCAACTGGTGCAATGGGCGCGAATGTAATGCCATTCGCTTTCACACAAACTGCAATGCAGGTAGCGCAAACCAGCGCGGGGCTGATCGACAATCACGCTAGCCACGGGATGACATCCACATACGGGGCACATACTCTGTTGCGCCACCTTACGTTGATCCATCCGCTTGATGACCATAGGTGCCCAATGCGACCAGTAGACGCCCATCGCCGCCCAGATGAATAAGCTAAAATGGGCCGGCACTTCACTGACATGTCCTTGGCGCAGTGAACGCCCCCACAAACTCAGCTGCTCTGGAGATTGCTGCATCAGCAAACGCACTACCCGAGCAATGGATTCATCCACTTGCGGCAACAAATCACTTAGCAGTTGTTGTAGCAGTCCTTGCCAATAGCTATCTGCCTCTGAGCCCAACAGAGAAAGCGGAGTCGCCTCATCTTTCCCCCAAGCGAGCAGCTGACCGAAGTCAGCCTCCTCCGCCAATTTGGCCTGTATAGAGACCAGACGGCGGCACAGCTCAAAGTAGTCAGCCAGCGGCGAGTCCTTGGCCAATGACAGCAAACGATGCACCCTTCTGTGATACACAATTTGGGGATCTGCCGCTTTTAACGGTTTAAGTTCCAGCGGCGATTCGCTGCCGGGGACCAGAGGTATCTCGGCTGTATGACTCATTATTTTTTCTCCACGTCCGAATGTTCATCCAACATCACAGGGTGATGCTTACGGCACCAAGCCTTAGAGACCTTGCCGTAAAGCATGCCCGTTACCGACCCTTCCACCCATGTCGCCATCCAGAAATGCACCATCACAAAAATCAACATGATGAGCGCACAAATGGCGTGCAACAGAATGGCCCAACCCACCACAGTGGCGGAGAAATAGGGCGCAAAATAAGGCTGCCACATGATGATCCCCGTCACGGTTAAAGTGACAGACGTCAGCACGAAGGCGCGAAACAATACCTTTTGCCCTGGATTGTAATGACCGATAGGCGGGATTTTCTCCTCGTTCTCGAACATCACATCCTTAATGGCGAGCATCCAAGCGAGGTCGTGTTTTTCCCATTTGTTGTGTTTGTAGTAACGCACCAACATC
Source organism: Shewanella baltica (assembly GCF_900456975.1). NCBI lineage: Bacteria > Pseudomonadati > Pseudomonadota > Gammaproteobacteria > Alteromonadales > Shewanellaceae > Shewanella > Shewanella baltica. Next base: position 4,985,771 of record NZ_UGYM01000002.1, on the reverse strand, counting down.
AACATCAGCGGTAAGCACATCATCAAGCCCGCAATGGGATGAATGAACTTCGCCAATTGCGGTGTGCCCGCTATCGCCCCCAACCATTGAAACGACGGATAAAAGAAGGAAAAGCCAGTGAGAAAGGTCACTAGACCAACCGCCACAATGAACCAATGACAGATGCGATCGAACAGCTTGTGACGCACTATCATTTCTTGCTTATCATGCTTGCTCATTTGTCGCCCTCCTCTTCCTGCTTAGCCTCTTCCTCTGGCGGTTGATAACCCGGCTGGTCCTCTTCCACTATGTTGCGACCGACGGTGATCTTATGCAGACAAGCGACAGCGGCAGTGGCAAGAATGCCCATAGTGCCTAAAGGTTTGACCCAGTCTTGCCACAGAGTCAGTGACAGCGGGATCTGCGGGTTATCAGGCATGTTGTAGCTTTCGGGCTGATTGATATCGTGCAATATCATCATCATACCCGTACCACCTACGCCCTCAGGGTTATAGAGTCCTGCCTTAGCGAAGCCCCTTTCCTTCAGTTCTTCAACCCGTTTTTGCGAGTAAAACAACATGTCCTCACGGGTGCCAAAACGCAGCGCCCCTGTGGTACAGGACTTAACACAGGAAGGTTCCAATCCCACGGCCAAACGGTCAGAGCACATAGTGCACTTGTAGGCCTTGTTGTCCTTAGGATCGATTTTGGGCACATCGAAGGGACAAGCACTGGCGCAATAACCGCAGCCGATACACTTGTCCGAATCGAAGTCCACCACACCATTGGCGTGCTGGATAATCGCGCCCGAGGTCGAACAGGCAGTTAAGCAGGCAGGGTCGGCACAGTGCATACAGGCCGAGTGGGTAAATTGCCAACGCAGCTTGTTGCTTTCCATCACCTCATGGAACTCCATCAGGGTCCAACATTGGCCCGATAGTGACATAGGGTTTTGGTAACTACCTTGGAACGTGCCCACTTCTTCCCGTAAATCATTCCACTCAGAACACGCCACTTGGCAGGCTTTACAGCCATTACACTTAGTGGCGTCGAACAGCTTGGCGACCTTTTCTGACGAATTACGCCCCTTTGCCGCAGGCGTCACCGCTGAAGTACCGGAGCGGCGGATAATGTCTTGTGATGCCATAATCAGAGCCCCTTCGCTTTAGTGATGTTAACCAAAAATGCTTTGAACTCAGGCACCTGTGTATTTGCATCCCCCACTTCCGTGGTGAGCACGTTACAGGAGTAACTCTTACGAGTGAGCGCATTATGGCTGCCATGACGGGGTAACCCGACGGTATGAACTAACTGACCATTCACCTTTAACGGCTGCAGACGTTTAGTCACTAAAGCTTTGGTTTCAATGCTGCCACGTTTAGAGCTGACAGTGACCCAATCCCCATTGGCGATACCTTTTTCTGCTGCCAACATTTCATCGATTTCGACGAAGGTTTCCGGCATAGAAATCGCTGCCAAACGGGCATGAGTAGACCAAAAATTAAAGTGTTCAGTCACACAGTAAGTGGTTGCCACATAAGGGAAGTCCTTATGGGAACCTAAGGTTTCCTTCACACCCGGTAGCATACGTACCGCAGGGTTACTGGTGACCTTGTGTAACGGGTTCACCCCAATAGGCGACTCCATAGGCTCGTAGTGCTCAGGGAACGGACCTTCGGCCAACAACTTAAGGGCAAAGAAGCGACCCACACCTTCGGGTTGCATGATGAAGGGACCTGCGGATTCCTGTGGGGTTAACTTCATATTGAAGTCGCCCACATCGATACCATGCCACTTACCATCAACCCACTCGACGATAGTACGTTTAGGATCCCAAGGTTTGCCGTTGATATCGCAAGAAGCGCGGTTATACAGCACACGACGGTTGGCTGGCCACGCGAATGCCCAGCCCGGAGTGACACCTTTACCCGAAGGATCATGGTTGTCGCGGCGAGCCATCAAGTTGCCCTCTTCGGTCCAAGAACCCGCATAAATCCAGCAGGCGCTAGCAGTACTACCATCAGCTTTGAGTTCAGAGAAGCTACTGAGCTGACGCTGAGTCACGAGATCCTTACCGTTAAGCTCACGAGCAACTTCTTCGGCATGCGGCGAGTAAGGATTATGGTAATCCCAACTTATCGCTTGCACTGGCTCAGGCAATTTACCACCCTCTTGCTTATACAGTTCACGCATGGCCATTAAGACACCGGAGAGGATCTCAGCATCTGGCTTGGCTTCACCCGGCGGGTTAGCGCCCTTCCAATGCCACTGCATCCAACGTCCAGAGTTGACGATGGAACCTTCTTCTTCGGCAAAACACGTCGTCGGTAAGCGGAACACTTCAGTCATGATTTCAGCGGGATTCACCTCGTTGAAGCCATCGGCGTTTTGCCAGAAGGTTGCGGTTTCCGTTGCCAAGGCATCCAGCACCACCATGAACTTAAGATTACTCAAGGCTTTGAGTACCTTATTGCGGTTCGGCATAGAGTTAATGGCGTTAACACCTTGGATAATGTAGCCATTCACTTCACCGTGGAAAGCCATGTCTAAGTGCTTAGTAAAGTCGTACTGTTTATCCCACTTAGGCACCCAGTCATAACCAAAGTCGTTTTCAACCGTGGCGTTATCGCCCCAGAAGCTCTTCATTTGTGAAATAAAGAATTTAGGATAATTTTGCCAATAGTTGGTTTGACCCGGACGCAAGGCGACAGGCGTGTAACGATCGAGATAGGTCTTAAGATCAGTGTCTTTTTCACTCGGTAACTTCAAGTAACCAGGCAAGCTTTGGCACAATAAACCCATATCGGTCGCGCCTTGCACGTTAGAGTGACCACGCAGTGCGTTAACGCCACCGCCCAACACCCCAATGTTACCCAGCAGCAACTGCACCATAGCCATAGAGCGAATGTTCTGCGCCCCTTTAGTATGGTGAGTCCAACCTAAGGCATACATAAAAGTGGCGGCCCTATCGTGGGTATGAGTGCTGCCAATTTGCTGGCAAACCATCTCATAGTCCGGAATCGGCGTACCGGTAATATTGCTTACTGTTTCAAAGTCATAGCGATCTACATGTTGCTTCATTAAGTTCCACACGCAACGTGGATGCTCGAAGCTAGGATCGACTTTCGCGTAACCCTGTTCGTCTAACTCGTAGTACCAAGACTCTTTATCGTAGCTATCTGTTTCTTCATCGAAACCACTGAACAGACCTTCACTAAAAGAGAAGTCTTCGCGCACTATGTAACTGGCATTGGTATAAGCCTTCACATAGTCGTAGTTCACTTGTTTGGTTTCAATAAGATAGCGGATCACCCCGAGCAGGAAGGCGATATCTGTGCCCGAACGGATCGGCGCATAATAATCGGCCACAGCGGCGCTACGGGTGAAGCGAGGATCGACCACCAAAAGTTTAGCGTTGTTATGTTGCATCGCTTCTGTAACCCAGCCGAATCCGACAGGGTGAGCCTCTGCAGCATTACCGCCCATGATAATGATCAAATTAGAATTTTTAATATCGATCCAGTGGTTGGTCATGGCACCACGTCCAAATGTCGGAGCAAGACTTGCTACCGTTGGAGAGTGTCAGTTACGCGCAATAGTATCGATTGCAACTAGGCCCAGTGCCCGTGCAAATTTCTGGGTGATATAGCCGCCTTCGTTCGGCATCGCCGACGAGGTCATCATCCCAGTGCTAAGCCAACGGTTAACCGTCGTCCCGGCAGAATTCTTTTCAATTAAGTTAGCATCACGATCATCTTTCATCAGGCGGGCGATGCGTTGGTAAGCTTCGCTCCAGCTGATACGTGTCCATTCATTGCTGCCTGGTGCACGGTACTCTGGATATTTAAGACGATTGGGACTATTTACATAATCCACTAAACCAGCGCCTTTAGGACACAAGGCCCCACGGTTAACTGGATGGTCTGCATCCCCTTCGATATGGAAAATACTCTGTTCGGCGTTCTTGCCATTACTTCCTTTGCTGTACATCAGCAATCCGCAACCCACTGAGCAATAGCAGCAGTTATTGCGGGTTTCTTTCGCGCTAATGAGTTTGAATTCCCGAACGGCCGCATAGGCCTTTTCGGACATCAATCCCAACGCAGAAATTGCTGAGGTGGCAGCTCCGGCAGCACACAGTCTAAAAAACTGGCGTCTGTTCATTGCGTCCTCTCACACTCTTGTCGTTATGAGTCTAGTGGTTGCTGTGATGAAAATTGCAACCGATCGAGTGGGCCACTTAAAGACCACACTTAATTTAAGATTATCCTTAAAGAGGAAATAGATAACAAATAATGACATGAGATCGAGATCGCAAATAATCAATCACAAAACTTAAATCTAAATAAATAAATAATATTGAAATTAAAAACTTTAAATAATGTAAAAAACACCAAATTAAAGATTTAAAGTCCAAAAATACCAAAAGGACAATTTGTCTAGCGATGCAGGTCCATATTGTCCCACAACCTAACAATATGGTTATTAAAAATAGTTTTAGATATTAAAATGTGTATAACGATGGCGGATAAAAACACAAAAGTGACGGTTTATTGAGGGGTAAGTAGCCACTGAAATTGACAATGTAAAGATCAGCGCAAAAAGTGCAGAGTCGGCGGTGTTAAACACACCAAAAGGGCAAAGATGAGGATCGAGCTAAAAAGGGGAAACACTCAATAAAAAGGCATAAGCAATCCACTTATGCCTTCGTTTTGTTTTATTTCAGCAGTTATGTTTAGCAAATTGGGGAGTGAATCCTGAGTATTTCAGCAAAAGCGCCCCAATACGCCCAACTCAACCGAGTCAACAACGGCTTAGTCGTTTACTCACTCGGAGCTAAAACGCTTAAAAGCTGGCTAGCGTTCCTGCTGGCAGGTAAGCGTTAAAGCTTGCTGTGTATAACAGGTCTATCGCGGCTTCGATATCTGGCGCGAAATATCTGTCTTTATCGTAATAGGCGACGACTTCACGCAATTCAGTTTTGGCCTTAGCCACCGCAGTACTTGGAATTAAAGGTGCGCGGAAATCTAAACCCTGCGCCGCCGCTAACAATTCAATTGCCAGTACACCACGGGTGTTTTCACTCATATCGCGTAAACGACGGGCCGCAAAAGTCGCCATAGAGACGTGATCTTCTTGGTTAGCAGATGTCGGTAAACTGTCTACCGACGCTGGATGGGCGTAGGTTTTGTTCTCGGATGCTAAAGCTGCCGCAGTGACTTGAGCGATCATAAAGCCTGAGTTCACGCCGCCGTTTTTCACCAGGAAAGGCGGCAGTTTCGACAGGCTAGAATCGATTAACAGTGCGATACGACGCTCGGCAATAGAACCCAGTTCGGCAATTGCAATCGCCAAATTATCCGCCGCCATCGCCACAGGTTCAGCGTGGAAGTTACCGCCTGAAATGATATCGCCTGTGTCTTGGAACACCAGTGGGTTATCGGTTACGCCGTTGGCTTCAGTGCCTAACACATCGGCCGCATGGCGAATTTGCGTTAAACAAGCACCCAACACCTGTGGCTGACAGCGCAGTGAGTAAGGATCTTGCACCTTTTCACAGTTTGCATGGCTCACGCTGATCTCAGACTCCTCGCCCAATAGATGACGGAAAATCATGGCCGAATCAATTTGGCCTTTCTGACCACGGGCCGCATGGATGCGTGAATCGAACGGGCTACGACTGCCCATAGCCGCTTCGACGCTCATGGCGCCGATCACTGAACTTGCCGCAAACAAGTCTTCGGCGTGGAATAACCCTTCCAGCGCTAGCGCAGTCGAGGCTTGTGTGCCGTTAAGCAAAGCGAGCCCTTCTTTGGCCGCTAAATCGATTGGCTTAAGGCCGGCTATTTCTAAACCTTCGGCGGCAGAAATTAACTCACCTCGATAGCTCATCTCGCCTTCGCCCAGCATAGGCAAACACATGTGCGCCAGTGGCGCTAAATCGCCCGAGGCACCCACTGAGCCTTTTTCTGGCACACAGGGATACACTTCGGCGTTCACTAAACTGATTAAGAAGTTAATCACTTCTAAACGAATGCCCGAGAAGCCACGGCTTAATGAATTGATTTTTAACACCATCATCAAGCGCACTGTGGCGTCTTGCATGTATTGGCCCGTGCCAGCGGCGTGCGACAACACGATTGAGCGTTGCAGCAATTGCAGATCTTCGGGCGCTATCTTGGTATTGGCCAACAAGCCAAAACCCGTGTTGATGCCGTAAACGGTGCGCCCTTCATCTAACACTTTTTGCACGATTTGCGCGCTGGTGTTGATGTCAGTAATGGCCTCTGGCGCGAGTTCGAGTGTTAGCTTATGGCGGCTGATTTCGCGTAATTGCGCTAGGCTCAAGCTGCCCGGCGTTAACACTAAGTGATTCACAGATTTCATATTTTTAGCTCCAAGCTTTTAGTTATTATTGTTATTTAGTCGTTAGCATCGGCTAGTCTTGCATAGGTAAATCGAGGCCCTGCTCTTTGGCGCAGTTTTTCGCAATCTCGTAGCCCGCATCGGCATGGCGCATCACGCCTGTCGCTGGGTCATTCCACAGCACACGGCCAACCCGTTTTGCTGCCGCGTCGGTTCCGTCACACACAATCACCACACCCGAGTGTTGGCTAAAGCCCATGCCGACGCCGCCGCCGTGGTGCAGCGACACCCAAGTTGCGCCGCTGGCGGTGTTGAGTAGTGCATTCAATAATGGCCAATCGGATACCGCATCTGAACCGTCCAGCATAGATTCGGTTTCGCGGTTCGGGCTGGCAACAGAGCCAGAATCTAAGTGGTCGCGACCAATCACCACGGGCGCCGACAACTCACCATTTTTGACCATTTCATTAAAGGCCAATGCCAAACGGGCACGATCTTTTAAGCCGACCCAGCAGATACGCGCAGGCAGACCTTGGAAGGCGATACGCTCGCGTGCCATGTCTAACCAGTTGTGCAGGTGTGGATTATCTGGGATCAGTTCTTTGACTTTAGCGTCGGTTTTGTAGATATCTTCAGGATCGCCAGATAACGCCACCCAGCGGAACGGGCCAATGCCTTCACAGAACAGCGGACGAATGTATGCAGGCACAAAGCCAGGGAAATCAAAGGCGTTTTCAACGCCCATCTCAAACCCCATTTGGCGAATGTTGTTACCGTAATCTAAGGTAGCTGCGCCGGCAGCTTGCAAATCGAGCATGGCTTGTACTTGCACCGCCATCGAGGCTTTTGCCGCTTTCACCACGCCCGCTTCGTCGGTTTTACGCATGGCTGCGGCCTCTGCCATAGTCCAACCATGCGGCAGATAACCGTTTAATGGATCGTGGGCCGAGGTTTGGTCGGTTACAACATCAGGGGTAACGCCGCGCTTAACCAGTTCGGCAAACACATCGGCGGCATTCGCTAATAAGCCCACAGATACTGGCTTGCCAGCTTGGTTCGCTTCTTCAATCATGGTTAATGCTTCATCGAGCGAAGTAGCTTTCTTGTCAACATAGCGGGTGCGCAAACGGAAATCGATGCGGGTCTCGTCGACTTCACAGGCTAACACAGAGAAGCCCGCCATAGTGCCCGCCAGCGTTTGCGCGCCGCCCATACCGCCTAACCCGCCAGTGAGGATCCATTTACCTTTGGAGATACCCTCAAAGTGCTGTTTCGCTACAGACACAAAGGTCTCGTAGGTACCTTGAACTATGCCTTGAGTGCCTATGTAGATCCAAGAACCCGCCGTCATCTGGCCATACATGGCTAAACCTAGCTTATCTAACTCGTTGAAATGCTCCCAGTTAGCCCAATGTGGCACTAGGTTTGAGTTAGCGATTAACACGCGCGGCGCATCGGCGTGGGTGCGAAATACGCCCACAGGTTTGCCCGATTGCACTAATAAGGTTTCGTCATCTTCGAGGCGTTGTAAGACTTCGATGATTTTGTCGTAGCAATCCCAATCGCGGGCGGCGCGGCCGATACCACCATAGACGACTAAGTCTTCTGGGCGCTCGGCGACATCTGGGTGCAAGTTGTTCATTAACATGCGCATTGGCGCTTCGGTCAACCAGCTTTTGCAGCTTAATTGTGTGCCATGCGGTGCAATAATGCGGCGGCTTGGGTCGTGTCGCTTGTCCATTGAATTTTCCTCTTTCAACCTGTGGTGCTAACTCGTATTCGCTAAGTCGCTAATACGGGTTAGCACTATTGTTTTTATTGTGTTTTTATCTTTTAACTTATAAAGGTACAGCTATTGGAGTGACTGATTTACATCGGTAAATAACGCCACTGGCGCTACTTGCTAAAAGTTAAGTGGCCGCCGAGTTTAAAGCGGCTGCCGGGGTGAACTAACTTGGCAAAACTCACCACGCCTTGGCGTGACCAAGTGCGGCGTAAAATCTGTAAACAGGGCTCAGTCGCAGGGATCTCGAGCCTTTGCTGTAATTCGGCGCTGGCGATAATCGCTTCAATCGTGTGATGCGCCTCGGTCAACGGTGCCACTTGGGATAAATATTCGTGGGGCGTCTGCAAGGTAAAATCCTGCAATAAATAATCGGGCACCAACTCGGGATTCACGTAACGCTCCTCGACTTGCAGCGGTAAACCCTGCTCGCAATGCACTAAGATCGAATGGAATACCTTTGCACCGCGCTCAAGCCCAAGGGAAATTGCGATAGTTGTACTGGCAACGGTTTGTTCTAACACCCATTGCTGTACGCTATAGCCGTGGCCGCGGTCTTTAATCTCATCGGCAATATTGCGAATCGCCAACATAGATGACTGGGATTTTCGCCCAGCCACAAAGGTGCCAAGCCCTTGGGAGCGTTCGAGTACGCCGCTATCCGTAAGCTCGGTTAACGCACGTCGTGCCGTCATTCGGCTGCAGGTAAACAAATCGGCCAGCTGATTCTCGGAAGGCACGCGGGCGCTTTCTTCCCACTCGCCCGACTCGATAGAGGAGATAATGTATTGTTTAATTTCTGCAAACTTAGGAATAGCCAAAACACTTCCTCTTAAATTCAGCTTCTTGTTCCTGTGCCCTTGCGAAAGTCATGCTTGCTAAAGTGGCACTGACGCAGGCGACAAAGACACGGGTCTGTCATGCCACTTTCAAACGGTGAAAATAGCGGCTACAATCCTAGCTTGTATATACAAGTAAATACAAGCTAGCTCACATAAATTTAATAAACCGTTAATCACTTGGTTAACATCTGCCAGCACAGCGAGGGGAATACATGTCTTGGGATCAGGTTTGGATTGACGTTAACTTAGCCACAATGGACCCTTCCATATCAGCACCTTATGGCGCGATCACCAACGCGGCTATCGCAGTTAAAGATGGCAAAATTGCTTGGCTTGGCCCCCGCAGCGAACTGCCTGCCTTC